>JBEKIV010000041.1:0-21145 GCA_050011595.1 Tepidisphaeraceae bacterium | reverse complement strand
CCCCCCCATTTGCTCCCCCATCGCCCATTCGGTTACTTTCCCCCAACATGACCACCATCGGCATGCACTACGACGTCATCTCCGGCAAAGAACGCGAATTCAAGGACGGATTCCTCAGAGTCATCGACCACTTGAAAACAGTCGCCGGCCACGTCGAATCGCATCTTTACGAGGACGTTGCCGTACCCGGCTCATTCCTGATCCTGAGCCACTGGACGACCCAACAGGATTTCCAAAATTTCATCCACAGCGACGCGTTCAAGCAGGTCACCAGTTGGGGCAAATCCGAAATCCTCCGCGGCCGGCCAAGACATAAGGTGTATTCCAACGACTGAATCTTCGCTTTCTACCAGAGCGACATCCCTTGTCCAAAGACGTCGAGACGTCTACGATGTCCTCCCATGGATCAGTTGGTTGAACAGCGCAGAAAGCCCGGCGAAATTCGCGACGCGATTTTTGAGTTTCTTCGCAACCAAACGCCCGAGGCTTCCGTTTCTGAAATCCGCCAGGCGGTCGCCGAACGCATGAAGGGACAATTGGCCGAGTCGTCCGTGCGGTCCTATTTGCGGCTCAACACTCCCGGCGAATTCGAGCGAACGTCGCGCGGCACCTACCGATTGAGGGGCGTTCCTTCAGTTCGGCAAACCGTCTCTCATGCGATCGATTCCATCGAACCCGCTTTTTGCCACGGTCAATCCAAGCTCTACTTTGCCGATTGCTTCCAATGGCTCGAGGCCCAGCAAGCGAATTCGTTCCATGCCATCGTTTGCGATCCGCCCTATGGACTTGTCGAATACACCCCGGAACAACAACGCAAACTCCGCGCCGGGCGGGGCGGGGTCTGGCGCATCCCTCCGTCATTCGATGGGCATCGTCGTTCTCCGCTTCCCCGATTTACCATATTAAATGAGCGTGATTTGCTCGCGCTTTATCGATATTTCCTGGATTGGGCCAAGGAATGCCTGCGCGTTCTTGTTCCGGGAGGGCACGTCGCGATTGCTTCTAATCCGCTTGTTTCCCACAAAGTGTCCGCCGCCCTGGCCGATGCCGGATTCGAACGCCGCGGCGAAATCATCCGGCTGGTCATGACGCTTCGCGGTGGGGACCGTCCCAAGAATGCCCATCTGGAATTTCCCGAGGTCAGCGTCATGGCTCGCTCCATGTGGGAACCCTGGCCGCTCTTCCGAAAGCCGTTTTCTGGCCGAGTGCAAGACAATCTGCGCCGTTGGGGAACTGGAGGCCTTCGCCGCCCTTCGCCAGCAAAGCCCTTTGGGGATGTCCTGGTTTCACATCCGACCAGACCTGCCGAGCGAAAACTCGCGCCCCATCCGAGTCTCAAGCCCCAATCTTTCTTGCGGCCGCTGGTCCGGGCCATGCTTCCACTGGGACGCGGTATCGTTCTGGATCCCTTCGCTGGATCGGGATCCACTCTCGCCGCCTCGGAAGCCGTGGGCTATGCAAGTGTCGGCGTCGAAAATGACCCGGTTTATTTGAAGATGGCCTTTGAGGCTATTCCCCGGCTGCATTGCCTTCGCCTATCTTCTTCTCAAGACGATAGACCCAGTTCTGCCGAAAACGCGCTATTCCCGCTCGATTGAGCGTTGCCGTCCTGGTTCCCAGTTCGCCGCGCTCGTTCTTTCGGAAATCACTCACGCGAACCTGCCCAAGGTAGATTTCGTTGAACGTCATCGGATGCCGGCGAATTGCCGGTTCGGTCGCATTGTCCGCCTCGTAAACGAACACGACCAGCCACTGATCGCGGGCTCCATGGAAATCAACCGCTCCCCCGATTTTTCTCGTGGTTTTGACCTCAACGCCTTCCGATCCCGATTTCACCTTATTGGCTTCATAGATGCCCTTGACGACCAGGTCGGGATGACCGTTGAAATACTGGTTTTCCGTGAGGGATCGAGAGTGCCTTGCGAGGCTTGCAGACAACATATCCGACAGAAGACCCGACATGATCGCCGGGCGAAGCATGTCATCCAACCGTTCCAGTCCCCGGCCACGCAATAATGAATTGACGTCGTGGAAAAAATCATAAACGTCCTGCATTGCCAACTCAAAATCCTTCAGTCGAAGGTTGTATGGAAGCTGTGCGCCGGCGTTAAATGCGGCCGCTACGGGCTCTGCTCGGTCGGAGGGCATTGCCTGTTAATATTCATTTCGCCTCCATGCCGCAAGTTGGCTTTACCCTTGCCTTTCACTCGCAAACCTCTAAAAAAGGCCCCCGTGCCCGATCTTTCCCTCAGCCTCGCCGGTCTCAAACTCGCCAATCCGGTGATGACCTGCTCCGGCACCAGCGGATACGCATTCGAATATGCCGACTTCATGGACCTCGCCCAACTCGGGGCCTTCGTCACCAAGTCCATTACCCGCGAAGAGCGCCCCGGCAATGAGCCGACGCGCATCGTCGAAACCCGCGCCGGAATGCTCAACGCCATCGGCCTGGCCAATGTCGGACTCGACCGGTTTCTGGCCGAAAAGGTTCCGCTGATTCGCAAGATGCCCTGCCCGGTGATCGTCAACGTGGCCGGACACAGTTACGACGATTACGTCGAGACCTGCGCCGCCATGAACGATCTGGATTGTGTCTCGGCCGTCGAGCTCAATGTTTCCTGTCCAAACGTCAAGGATGGACTGACCTTCGGCACGAATCCGGTGCGGCTCAAGGAATTGACCGGCATGGTCAAGAAGGCACTGCCGAACAAGCCGTTGATCGTAAAGCTCTCGCCCAACGTGGATGACATTACTCAAACCGCCCGGGCGGCCATCGACGGCGGGGCCGACGTCATTTCCATGATCAACACTTTCACCGCCATGGCCATCGACATCAATACGAAGCGTCCGCGATTGGCCAACGTCACCGGCGGTTTGTCCGGCCCGGCCATCAAGCCGATCGCGCTGCATCTGCTCAGCCGCGTCTATCGCACCGTCGCCAAGTCCGCGGGCGTGCCCATCATCGGCATGGGCGGCATCCAGTTCTGGTCCGACGCGGTGGAGTTTCTGCTGGCCGGCGCCAGCGCCATCGGCATCGGCACCGCGCTCTTCGTCGATCCCGCCACGCCCAACAAAATCCTCGCCGGCCTGACGGATTACCTCCAGCGCGCCGGCGTCGCCCGCCTCGGCGAGATCGTCGGCGCGCTTCAGCTTCCCGGCGATCAGCCCCAGCCCGCGCCTTATCCATAGTCGATCTTGGCAACCCTCGGCCCGCCGATATATTGAGAAGCGCATGCGGCTTTGTTTGCCGGCTTTCGCGGTGCTACTTTCAATTTCGGTCGCGGTCCATGCCGACCCCGCGCCAACGACGCGCCCGAGCGATGCTCCCATTCCGCCGGTCTATACCGCCAAGGTCGCCGCCACTCCGCGATTCTACCAACGCGATCCTCGCATGGACCTGTCCGTGGCCGGCGATAATTTCTGTGTTCCCACGTGCGCCTCCGACTCCTTCGTTTACTTCGCCTCCCACGGCTTCGATCGGTTGGTGCCGATCGACGGCGGCGACCTCGAAATCGTTCAGGGCGAATTGGTCAAGACGCTGGCCTCCCCCGGCTACATGTCCACCAGCCCCGACAGCGGTACGACCCCCTCCAACGCCATGACCGGCATCCGCCGATATGTCCTGGAACACGGATACGTCTGTCAGCGGCTCGAATACGCCGGCTGGCGACCGCTCCAGCGCCGGTGGCTCCATGCCGCCGTTGCCCCCGCGCCCAACCTCAATTGGATCAAGGCCGCCGTCGCCGCTCCCAACGGAACCGCCTGGCTGGAGATTGGATATTACCTCCACGGCGATTCGCCCGGCCAATGGCGGCGAGTCGCCGGCCATTCGGTCGTCGTCGTCGGTTATGGAACCGACGGCACGCGCACCGATGGCCACATTCTTCTGGTGGACAACCCCGCCGTCGGCGCCATGTTGCCCGCCACGCCCGAACAGCGGGCCAACGGCATCAAATGGCGGCCGGTCACCCTGCCCGACCAAGCCATCACCCTCACGTCCGCCGGTTCCCTCCAGTTGTTCGCCGAGAAGTCCACCACGCCGCGCAACGTCAGCCAATTGTTCCAGGTGGATGGGCCCGGCCTGCCCTTCTCCCGAAAGAAATACGCCGCCGCTTTCCTCGACGGAGCCGTCATTTTGGTTATCGGACAACCCTCCTAAAACCTCCTATCGCCCCAAAAACAGCGTCATCGGCCCATTCTCAACCCGAAATACGCCAGGAACGTTCCTTTTTTGCGGCCTTTTTATTTGATCGGATCATCCGAATCAGGTAATCTGTCAGGCACTCGCCTGATTCGGGATCGACGAATCGTTATGAAGAGATCCATCAATATTTTGCTTGGGATTCCGGCGGACCTCGAATATGGCCGCGGAGTCATTCAGGGAATTATCCGTTTCGCCGCCACGACCAATTGGGTTCTGGCCGACGCGCCGGTCGATGAGGACGGAACCGTTCACGACGAACCGGCCAATTTTTCCGACTTGGAACGCGGCGGAGTCATCGCGCTCATCGAATCGCCCGAACAGGCGATGGCATTCAAGTCGCTGGGCGTTCCCTGCGTCAGTATTTCCTTCGCCCTCAATGACCCCGAACTGCCCGCCGTCGCCTGCGACGACAAAATGATCGGCGGCCTCGCCGCCAGCCATTTCCTCGAACGACAGATGCGACACTTCGCTTACGTCGGTTTTCCCAGCCGCGTTGATTCCCAGGCGCGGCACGCCGGCTTCTGCGAACGCCTGGCGGTTGACGGATTTTCCAAAATCGCCTTCCTCGAAGTCCCCGAAAAATCCAATGCCGCCAGCTTCAAACAACTCGGCGAGTGGATCGGCTCCCTTCCCAAGCCCGCCGGCATTTTCGCCATCAACGACGCCATCGGCAGGAACGTCATCGACGCCTGCCGCGCCTGCTCCATCAGGGTTCCCAGTGCCGTCTCCGTCCTGGGCTGCGGGAACGATCCGGTCATCTGCGGACTGGCCAGCCCCGCGCTGAGCAGCGTCGCCCTCCCCGCCGAACGCGTCGGCTTCGAGGCCGCCGACCTCCTCGCCACTCTCCTCAGCCACAAAAAAACCGTTGAAAAAAGACGCCTCGTCCAGGTCTCCAGCGTCATTCCCCGCGAATCCACCGACAACGTCTCCGTCCGCGATCCCGACGTCGCCAACGCCCTTCGTTTCATCCTGGCCCATGCCGGCGAATGGATCGGCGTCCGCGAGCTTCTCCTGTCCCTGCCCGTTCAACGCCGTTCCCTGGAGCGCAAATTTCGCAAAGTCCTCGGCCGAAGCCCGCTTGAGGAGATCCGCCGCGTCCGCGTCGATCTGGCCAAGCAGCTTCTTTCCGGCACCGACCTTCCCATGCCCATGGTCGCGCGCCGGTCCGGATTTTCCGAGGCCAAGCAATTATCGCAGGTCTTTCGCGCCCTGGTGGGAATGACCCCCACGTCCTATCGCGCCCAGTTCCGCCTCCCCGACGCCGCTCCCAAAGACCCCGCCGCCGCAGCCGCCGCCGGCGACAACCTCGCCTGACCTGGCCAAACCCCATCACCCGTTCATCGCTTCCACCCCGCCCATGATCTCCGACAGTTCCGTCGTGATCTGGCTCTGCCGCGCCCGGTTGTATCGCATCGTCAGCGACTTCACCATCTTGTCCGCGTTGTCCGTCGCGCTCTTCATCGACACCATCCGCGCCACGTGCTCGCTCGTCGTCGCATCCAGAAACGCCTGGAACATCGCCGTCTTCACCGTCAGAGGCAACAACTCGTCCAGCAGCGTCTGCGCATCGGGAATGAAATCGTAAATCGCGTTGGTCCGCAATTCCGCCGGCTCCGCCGTCTTCGCCTTGGGCGCCTCCACCGTCGCCAGCGGCAACAACGCCATAACCTCCGGCTTCTGAGACCCCGCGCTGAGAAAGTTCATATACGCCACGTGCACCGCATCGTATTCCCCGACCGTGAATTTCTCGATGAAGGATTGCGCGATCTTTTCCACGTCCTGGAACTTCGGCGTGTCGCCGACTTCCAGTCTCTGTGCGATCGCCCGCCGCTGAAAATTGAAATAGCTCGCGCCCTTTTTCCCCGCCACGTACAGCTCGATCTTCTTCCCCTGCCCTTCCTGCTCGCGGATAAAATGGGTTGCCATCCGCAAAACGCTTCCGTTATACGCCCCGGCCAGCCCGCGATTGCTGGTGATGACCACCAGCCCCACCGTCCCCCGCTCTTCGGCCGCCGGCCGGCGCAGCAGCGGATGCGACACGTCCCCCACGCTCTGGGCCACTTCCGCCACCAGTTCCCGCACTTTTTTGGAATACGCCTTGGTTCCGACCGCACGCTTGAGCGATTTCTGGAATTTCGCCGTGGCGATCATCTGCATCGTCTTGGTGATTTTCCTGATATTCCGCACCGCCTTGCGGCGTTTGACAATCGCTCGAGCCTTGGCCATAGGCCCAAAATTGGATACGAAACCGCCGGGGGCGTCAAGCAAGTCCCTTAGCCCACGGCGTCATTGCCGGGGCCATCGCATTGCGGGGATTTCGTTGCCAGCGCGTCGGCCAATGCAACGCTCAACACTCAACACTCAACGCTCAACGTCGAAAGTGAAGAGAGGATGCCAAAGAACCGGGAACTCGCCGCCTTTTTCACTTCAAAGTTGAGCGTTGAGTGTTGAGTGTTGAGCGTTGCATGGGCTGACCTGATAACTTCGGGCTGACAGTTGCCAATCGGCGGTTTTTGGGTTAACACTGCCAAGGCTATGGTGGACCCGGCTCTCGCCAGCATCGCGGATTATGCCGATGCCCTGATCACCACCCGCAGGGCGCGCAACAGCTTGATCCTGATCATTCTGCTGATGCTGCTGTTTCAATTGGGCCTATTTTTCGCGGCCCGTTACAAAATTCTGGTTGACGGCTCTTCGGTCAGGCTGGACTTCCTCAAATACGCGGTCGGTCTGACCGATTTTCTGGCTGTGGCGACGCCGATCGTGCTGGCGTTGGTTCTGCTGCTGATGGCGCAGGTGATGCTGGTGGGCCGATTGCTTGGGGTTTCCCGGGTGGTTTGGGCGTTCGTCGCGTGCATCGTGCTGATCACCCTGCTGTTTCCATGGCAGGCTTTTTTGATGAATCAGACGTTTACCTCGACGGAATTCAAGATTCCCGGAGTGCTTTACACCTGGTCGGAACTTGTGCAGCGAGCGCGGGTCCATCCGCAAGGGCCGATGCCGGCGCTGTTATATTGGGCGCGATTCGTGGGCTGGCCGGCGGCGGCGCTGGTGCTGGTGGCGATGATCCATTACCAAAGCGGACGGGGCCTGCGCGCCGCGTTTGGCAAGACCCACCCCGCCGGCGCGGCGGACCAACCGTCCGACTCCAGGTTGTAACGCCATGCGGGAAGAGCGCGGGAAACTCAGCGGCGATTGCGCCATCGACGAGCTTTACACCCTTTGGGGAATGATCGTCGGCGACGTGACGGTCGTGGAAGACGGCAAGCTGTATCTGCGGGGCAGCATCTACGGCGATCTGACCGTCGAAAACGGCGGCCGGGCGCATATCTTCGGAAATCTCCAGGGTTCGCTGATCGTCAAGCGCGGGGCGAAAGCCATCCATAGCGGCATCGTCGGCGGAGACATCCTCAACCGCGGGGGGCGAATCTTCATCGATCTGGGGGCAAAAACCATGGGAAAGATCAAAACCAAGGCCGGAGAAACCACTTTCGAGAAAGACCGGAAGTTTCTGGAAGATTGATTTTTTGCGATTTGGGCGGCCGGCGATTACCTTTATCGCTATGCCCGTGGAAAAATGGTCGGATTCGGTCCTCGTGGTGCACTTGGGCGACGACCCGCGCTTTTCCGAGGAGATGGAGACGGCATCGGCCATGACGCCCCCCTCTCACAGCGGCGTTCTCGATTTCTCCGCCATCCATTACATCAATTCCTCGAACATCGCATCCCTGCTGCGGCTTCGCCGCCAAATCCATGACCTGAATGGAAAGCTGGTCCTCTGCAACGTCGGCAACCCGGTATGGACGACGTTTCTGATTACCGGTCTGGACAAGATTTTCGAGTTCACGGAGAACGTCCCGACGGCGCTGGCGACGATACAACTCCATGAGCCGGACAAGACGCGGGATCCGAAGGCGAAATGATTCTGGGCATCAAGCGGCGGGTTCGGATTAATCCCAATACCGTTCATTGGCGGCAGTTGCCTCTTTCCGTTAGCCCCCGGCTCTGCCGGGGTTTGGGCGAGAATGGATTGGTCTCTTCGCTCAACTTGGGTTGCGCTACGCTCATCACGGGAAACCCCGGCAAAGCCGGGGGCTAACGGAAAAAAGTTACTCCGGTCCTTGAATGGTGTTGGGATTAATCCCCTCCCAGTTTTCGCAGGTCTGAAATTACCTCGTCGATCACCGCGGGCCAATTGCCGACGGACCTTTGGCGATAGAGCCGCATCGTGGGATACCAGGGCGTTTGGGTGCCGCGCAGCCCCCAGCGGAAGTCGGGGACGAAGGGAAGCAGGGTCCAGACGGGCTTGCCCAGTGCGCCGGCGAGATGAACAACCGCGGTGTCGGCGGAGATCACCAGGTCCAGATGTTCGATGAGGGCGGCGGTTTCGGCGAAATCGTGCAGCGAGGGGGTGAGGTCGATGAGCCGGGGGAGCGGCGGCGCGATTTCGGATTTCTGGTTGTCATTGGATTTCTGGAGGTTGAAGAACGCGACGTTTTGCGCTTGCGCCAGGGGAGAGAACAACTGGGGATGGATGGAGCGGTTGGCGTCGTTTTTGTGCTTGGGGTTTCCCGCCCACGCCAGGCCGACGCGAAGCTTCGTCCCCGACGGCGTGGCGGCCTCGATTCGAGCCAGCCATGATTTTCGGCGCGACGGATCGACGCGAAGGTAGGGAATCTCGGCCGGAATGGTCTGGACCGTCGTCCCGAACACCAGCGGCAAGCTCATCATCGGGATATGCCAGTCATAACTCGGCAATTCCTCGGTGAGGGCGTAGGCCAGGCGGACGCCGGCGGATTTCTCCAGCAGGGATTTAAGCGGCCAGGGACCATGAACGATGATGCGCGCTCCGCGGCGGGCGAAGAGGTCGGCGTAGCGCACGAACTGAATCGTGTCGCCAATGCCCTGCTCGGAATAGAGCAGGATCGTCTTGCCGGCGACGTCGGGACGGCCGGCCGGCTCCATGCCCCATTGACGCCGGACATCGCGACGGACGTTGTCGCTGAATGTTTCGCAATCCCATCGCGATTCGTACTGGAGCCAGCCGTTGGGGTAATCACCCAGACTGATAAGACACATGGCCCATTGTCCGCGGGCCTCGGTGCAAAGCGGGTCGGCTTCGACGGCGCGGCGCCAGACGTCCGTGGCGTCCTCGAACCGCCCGGCGGCCTTGAGGCCGTCGGCCAGCACCCGCACCGTTTCCGCGTTCACCGTGCCCGTGGCGCGGATGGGGTTGAAAGCCGTTTCCTCGGCCGCCTCGAGCTGGTTGTCCCGGCAAAGGGCCATGACCAGATCGTGATGCGCGCCCGGGACGTTCGGGTCCAATTGCAGAGATTTTCGCAAGCCGTCTATGGCCCGCGGCAAATCACCCTTTTTGCCCAGGCACGTGCCAAGTCGATGCCAGTGTTCGGCGGAATCGGGCCGCATCTGGATGATCCTTCGACGAACGGCGATGGCGCGGTCCCAATCCTCGAGCCGTTCGCAGGCCAGGCTCAGGTTCGACCAGGCGTCGATATGGCTGGGATCGATCTCGACGGCCCGCTGGAAGACGTCGCGCGCCTCGGGCAGACGATCGGCGTCGCCCAGGCAAATGCCAAGGAAATTGAGAACCGCGACGTTGTTCGGCGCTAGCGCCAGGATTTGCCGATAAATATTCTCCGCCTCAGCCAGCTTCCGAGCGGACTGGAGTTGTTGGGCCAACCGAATCGCTTGATCGACGCTCAAAGCGGCCATGGATGGATCGTATAAGAATGGTTGGCGTGGTTCCATGGAGTTGGGGGGTGGACCGAGGGTTTCGATTGCCGATTGGGGGCGGCGCGATATCCTTGGCGGCATGGAAATCCGGGCCATGACGGCGGGCGATCTGGGGGCGCTTCGCGACATCGACGCGACGGTCGAATCGTCGCAATATTTGCACGTCGAGCGGGCCGGCGAGGGGCTGGCGTTTTCGTGGAAAACGCAATTGCGGCCGCTACGGGAAAAACGGATGCATCGGCATGCGCTGGACGACGAGCGGGAGTTCGCGATCAAGCAGATCGTCGCCGGCATCGAGGAGGGCATCGCGCTGGTGGCGGAGCACGAGGGCAGGCCGGTGGCGACGGCGGCGGCCATCCCGGACCACAGCGCGGGGGTCCTGCGGCTGATCGACCTGCGCGTGGATTTTGATTTTCGCCGGCAGGGATTGGCATCGGCCATGTTGTTCCGGATGATCCAGGAAGCGCGGCAGAGCGAGCTGCGCGCGGTGATGGCCCGATCGCCGGCGGACGATTTCCCGGCCCTGCAGCTTCTGGGCAAGCTCGGCTTCGAGCCGGCCGGGTTGGACACGCATTACCATTCCAATCACGACCTGGTGAAGGAATCGGTGATTCTTTTTTTCTATCTCAGCTTGGATTAAGAGCGTCTAACAGAATCAACCACAGAGGGCACAGAGGCCACAGAGCACACAGAGAGATAAATGCGGCAAACCGGTCCTTCTCTGTGATCTCGGTGGCCTCTGTGATCTCTGCGTCAGCCTTTTTGTCATAGGCTCCAAGAGTTTTTTTTGAAGGGATCCATGAGCGAAGAAATGCAGCGTGAACCCGGCGGCGAGGAATTCGATCCGCGCGACATTGCACGACAGGTGAATCTGATCGGTGCGGAGGAGGCGGCGGTGGTGCTGGAGTTCCTGCCGGCCCAGGTGGCCGCGGGGGCCCTGGAGCACCTTGCGCCACGGGCGGCGGGGGAAATCCTGCGGGGGATGGAGCCGGGGCGCGCCGGCGGGCTGATTGGGCGGATGGACCGGCAGGCGGCTTCGAACGTCCTGTCGGCCATGGCGCCGGACGACCGCGTCGATTTGCTCAGGCATTTGAAGCCCCAAGTCCACGATGCGCTGCTGCGGCAACTGGGGGCGGCACAAGCGGCGGAGACCCGGCAACTCGAGCAGTATCCCCCCGGCACTGCCGGCGGGATCATGACGAGCCGGGTCACCTGCCTGCACAAGGATTTCACCGTCGAGCAGGCGATCGCCGAGCTGCGCCGCATCCATCAGGAGCTGGGGCAGATGTTCTACGTTTACGTCGTGGACGAGCAGCGGCGATTGCTGGGCGTGTTGTCGATGCGGGACCTGATCCTGGCCCCGCCTGGCAGCACGCTGGAAAAGATCATGATTCCGACGGTCAAAAGCGTTCCGGCGACGATGGACCAGGAGGAAGTGGCCCGGCAGATGCGCGCCTCGCGATTTTTGGCGCTGCCCGTCGTCGATGCCGAGGGACGTTTGTGCGGGCTGATCACTTTGGACGACGTGGTCGACGTCATTCAGGAAGAGGCCACCGAGGACGTTCAACGCATGTTCGGCGCCGGGGCCGAGGAACGATTGAGCAGCCCGTGGCAATTCAGTTTCTCCAGGCGCATCGGGTGGTTGCAGGTGAACCTGGCGACGGCGTTTCTGGCGGGGCTGGTGGTGGCGGCGTTCGGCGGAACGATCGGCAAATTATCGGTGCTGGCGATCTATATCCCCATCGTCTCGAGCATGGGAAGCAATGCCGGCGCCCAGGCCATGTCGGTGGCGATCCGCGGCATCACCCATGGCCGCACCGACCGCAAGCTCCTGGGCCATGTCCTGATGCGCGAAACGATCGTGGGCGCCCTCAGCGGCGTGGTGATCGGCGTCACCACCGCGCTGATCGCCATGGCGTGGCAATATCACCACGGAATCGCCCTGGGCGCCGTCGTCGGCGCGTCGCTGATCGTCACGCAAACCCTGGCCTGCGTCAGCGGCGCGGCCATCCCGTTCATCATGCGCCGGCTGGGATTCGATCCGGCCCAATCGGCGACGATCTTTATCACCACGATTACGGACGTGGCGGGGTTCGCGTGTCTCCTCGGCCTGGCGACGCTGTGCGCGGGGTGGATGAGATAGGAAGGCGTGAAATCCGAAATCCGAAATCCGAATGACGAATCAATTCCGAAGCCAGAATGACGAATGAAAACCGTTTCGTCATTCGGATTTCGGATTTGATTCGTCATTCGGATTTCGGATTTCGGATTTCTTTTGCTTACACTTCCCCCCATGCCCGATCCCCCCCGCCGGCCTCTCCTCGAACTGCTTGCCCTCGCCCTGCCCACCGTGACGCAGATGGCGTCGTATACCACGATGCAGTTCATCGATACCTGGATCCTGTCGCGCCTCGGCAATACTCCCCCCACCGCGGCGTCCAACAGCGGAATGCTGGCGTTCGCGCCGCTGGCGTTCGGAATGGGAATGCTCGTCATCGTCAATACGCTGGTGAGCCAGAGTTTTGGTCGAAAAGATTTCGTCCAGTGCGGGCAATTTCTCTGGCAGGGGATTTGGCTGGCGCTATTCTTTGGATTGGCGCTGTTGCCGCTGCGATCGCTGGCCGGCGATATTTTCGCGCTTTTCCATCATCCACCAGAGCAAGCGGCGATGGAGGCGACGTATTTCCGCATCGTGCTGCTGTCGGCGGGGATCAAGCTGGCCGCCACCGCCGTGGGACAATATTCGCTCGGGATCGACCGGCCGAACGCGCTGCTGATCGCCTCGGTCATCGGCGTGTCGATCAACGCGGTGGCGGCGTGGTGCATCGTGCTGGGACATTTGGGTTTTGCCGCCTGGGGAATCGCCGGGGCGGCCTGGGCGCAGAACCTCGGCGTGAGCTGCGAATTGGCCGTGCTGATCTTCCTGACGCTGGGGAAAAACGTGCGCCGGAAATACAACGCCTTGGATTTCCGGCTGCGATGGGGCGAGATGAAAACGCTGATCCGCGTGGGCGTTCCCTCGGGTCTGCAATGGTTCAGCGACGTGCTGGCGTGGTCGATTTTCTGCAACGTCGTGATCGGCCTGCTCGGGGCCGACGCGATGGCGGCCAATGCGTTCATGTTCCGCTACATGGTCGTGAGTTTTCTGCCGGCGGTGGGAATCTCGGCGGCGGTGACGGCGCTGGTGGGCCGATATATCGGCGCGCGGCGTCCGGACCTGGCGGCGCGGCGAGCGCATCTGGGGTTCGCCGTCACCGGAGTTTACATCCTCGGTTGCGGAATCGCGTTTGTCGTCGGCCGGGAGCCGCTCATCCGCCTGTTCACCGCCGACGCGCACGTCGTCCGCATCGGGGCGAGTTACCTGGTCTTCGCGGCGATTTACGAAATCTCCGACGCGCTCTACATCGTGTACAGCGGCGCGCTGCGCGGAGCGGGGGACACGTTCGTGCCGACGGTGGTAATGGCGTCGCTGTGCTGGTCGATGATGGTGGCCGGGGGATATTGCGTGGCCCGATTCGTTCCCCAGGCCGGGTTCGGCGGGCCGTGGGCCGTGGCCTGCGTTTATGGCTGGATTTTGGGAGTTTACATGCTGCGGCGATTCACGGGCGGGAAATGGCGGGGGATTCATTTGGAAAGCGACGGAATACGGCGGGCAAGCCCGCCGGCTACACGGGGAGACTGAACAGCGCACAAAAATCCGTTCATTGACCACCCGCGTCTTTCCGATACAATTTGTGCCTTATGCGGAAAGCCGCGGTCGCGATTATCGGCCGAACGATTATTATCCCGCGACAAGACGGGTAGGGCCGATCGTTGATCCATGCGATTTTTAATGCCCTGCCCGACGGCGGGGTTTTTTTGTTTCCCGTTACTGCTAAACTCTGAGAAATCCAATGGAAGAGAAAAAGAATTACAAGAGCACGCTGAACCTGCCGCAGACGGCGTTCGCGATGGAGGCCAAGCTCACGGCCAATGAGCCGGCGAGGCTGAAACGATGGAATGAATCGAAGCTGTATGAGAAACTGATGGCCCGGCCCGCGCCGTTGGGGAAATGGGTGCTGCACGATGGGCCGCCCTTCGCCAACGGCGATATTCATATCGGGCATCTGATCAACAAGACGCTGAAGGACGTCATTCTGCGGTTTCGGTCGATGCAGGGATTTCAGACTCCGTACGTTCCGGGCTGGGATTGCCATGGATTGCCGATCGAGCACAAGATCCAGGAGCAGATCAAGAAGGAAGGCAAGAACATCCGCGAATTGAGCACGCTGGAAGTGCGTAAGCAGTGCCACGAATATGCCGCGAAATACGTGGAAGTGCAGCGCGAGCAGTTCAAGCGGTTGGGCATCCTCGGCGAATGGGAAAACCCGTACGAGACGATGAAGCCGGGATACGAAGCGGCCACGCTGGACGTGTTTGCCAAATTCGTCGACGCGGGGCTGGTGTACAAGAAATTGAAACCGGTACCCTGGTCCATCGAAAACCAAACCGCGCTAGCGGATGCGGAGTTGGAATACAAGGATGTGGAGGACGATAGTGTTTTTGTTGAGTTTCCATTCGCCGATCAAGAACAATTGCTGAAGACCTTCGGCGTTAAAGTTGGACCGGTTCGATTACTTGTTTGGACAACGACACCATGGACTTTACCAGCAAATTTGGCCATTGCAGTGCATCCAGACGTTGAATACGAGTTTGTAACTGTCACGCTGGATGAGCCACGCACTTTAGTAGTCGCCAAGAACCTTCACGAAAAGGTGTTCCGTCGTCCCATGTTTGGAGAACCGCCCGTCTACAAGGAAAGAGTCGTGGGCCGTGTGCTTGGACAACATTTGGCTGGCGTTCGCTACCGTCATCCTTTCATTCAGCGGGAAGGGAAAGTAGTGCTTGCCAATTACGTCACGATCACCGATGGGACCGGCCTCGTTCACACAGCTCCGGGACATGGCGAGGACGACTACAAGACTGCCGTGCGCGAGGGACTCGACGTGTACAGTCCCGTCCTGGCCACGGGCCGATTTGACGACACTGTGCCTCCGTGGCTGCAAGGAAAAACGATTTGGGAAGCAAACAAGATCATCGTTGAACGCCTCAAAAGCGACAGGCTTCTTTTCGCCGAAGAAAAGATCACGCACAGCTATCCCCACGATTGGCGAAGCAAAAAACCTGTCATCTTCCGCGCCACCGAACAATGGTTCATCGACGTCAAAACACCGTTTACGACGGGCAATGAAGAAAAGTCTCCGCTGTGGCAACGGGCAATAATGTCCCTCATCAATGATCGCATCGGCTTGATCCCGGTATGGGGCCAAGTCCGCTTATCCGCAATGCTCGCATCCCGCCCCGATTGGTGCATCTCGCGCCAGCGGGCATGGGGGCTGCCGATTCCAATTTTTTATAACCAAGAAGGCAAAGCACTTTATACACCTGAATCAATTCGCGCTGTGGCTAAGGTATTCGCTGAAAAGGGCAGTGATGCCTGGTTCACATGCACGCCTGTGGAATTGCTTGGGGATCACGACCCCGGCCCAGACTTTCCCAAAGATAAACTGCAAAAGGAGAAAGACATCTTTGACGTCTGGTTCGAATCTGGAAGTTCGTGGCATGCGGTCCTGCAAGCGCGGCCGAACTTGAACTTCCCCGCGGATCTTTATCTGGAAGGATCGGACCAGCATCGCGGGTGGTTCCAGCTATCGCTTCTCGCCAGCCTCGGCGCAACCGGCAAGCCGCCGTTCAAGCAGGTGTTGACTCACGGTTTCGTCGTCAAGCCCGACGGCACCAAGGTCAGCAAATCGGACAAGGAATATGTCACGGCGATGCAGGAGATCGACAGGCACGGGGCCGATCTTCTGCGGCTGTGGTGTTGCAGCGTCGATTATCAGAACGACATCCCGGCCAGTCCCGCGGCCATCCGGGAATTCGGGGACAAATACCGCAAAATCCGCAATACGCTGCGGTATCTGCTGTCGAATCTTTACGATTTCGATCCGGCGACCGATTCGCGGCCCATCGAGGCCGCCAGCCTCGACGGGTGGGCGATGGCCGAGGTGAACAAGCTGATCGGCGAAGTGACGGCGGCGTATGATGCGTATCAGCTTCACCGCGCGTTCCGGCTGCTGCACGATTTCTGTGCCGTGCAGATCAGCGCGGTTTACGGCAACGCGATGAAGGATCGGCTCTATTGCGAGAAGGCGGATTCGCCGCCGCGGCGGCGGTGCCAGACCGTCATGCGGCGGATGGCGGATTGCCTGATTCGTTTGCTGGCGCCGATGCTGGCGTTCACGGCCGACGAAGCGTGGGAACATTTGCCGCACAAGAGCGGCGAGGAAGCCGCCCTGGCGGCGGTGCATCTGCTGCTTTTGCCCAAGGAATCGGGTGAACTGCCCACGGACGAGCAGAAGCGGGAATGGGCGAAATTAATGGAACTGCGCGATCAGGCATTGTTTCAGCTTGATGCCCTGAAAAAATCCGTTGGATTGAACAAGGCATTGGATGCGGAGGTGGTCTATCACGTCGGCGAAGCCCTGCGCCGACGGCTCGAGCAATATGGCCCGGACCTGGAAGACCTGGTTGGCGCCGGGTTTCACAGCTTCGCGGACGGCCCGGCCGGAGCGGACTGCGTTGAAATCGTGGACCGCCGGGAGAAATACAAAGCCTGCGCCCGAAGCTGGAAGCGCCGGCCGGACGTCGGACGAGATGCGGAATATCCCGATCTATCCCTGCGCGATGCCGCGGTCGTGCGGGCCGCGGAGTCAAAATGAATCCAATGTCTAAATCCCCCATTCAACTTGCGGTGCTGATCAGCGGAGGGGGAACGACGCTGCAAAACCTGGTCGATCGGATTGGGGATGGGTCGCTGAATGCCAGGATCGCGGCGGTGATCGCGTCGCGGCCGGGAATCAAGGGGATCGAACGGGCGAAAAACGCCGGCCTGGCTTGCCACGTCGTCGAGCGCGGAAAATATGTTTCCGACGCGGAATTCAGCCGGGACGTGTTCAAAATCTGCGTCAATGCGCGCGTGGAATTGGTTTGTCTGGGCGGATGGCTTTCATTGCTGGAGATTCCGGCGGCATTTTCCGGGCGGCTGATGAACGTTCATCCGGCGCTGTTGCCGAGCTTCGGGGGAAAGGGGATGTATGGCCGGCGGGTGCACCAGGCGGTGCTGGACCATGGCTGCAAAGTGAGCGGATGCACGGTTCATTTTGTCGATCGGACGTACGACACGGGGCCGATCATCCTTCAGCGCACCTGCCCGGTGCTGGAAGAGGACACGGCCGAATCGCTGGCGCAACGGGTGTTTGAGGAGGAGATGATCGCGTATCCCGAGGCGATCAGGCTTTTCCAGGAGGGGCGGCTGCGGATCGAAGGGCGGCGGGTGCGGATCGGGCTCCAATAAAGAAGGCGGCTTTTGTAGAGCCGCCTTTATCCATTCTGGTGAAATTCCGGGCTACGCGGGTTTCTTGTGATGATGGTGGTGGTGGTGATGGCGGTGATGATGCTTCTTGACGAGCTGCACAACGGCGCCCGCGTGGGCCGGAACCGATGGAAGCATGGCAACGCCGAACGCCCCCAACATCAGAATAATCAACAGCTTACGCATAATACGCTCCCGAAGTGATTCCAAGGCAAACCCTGCGATCCGGCATGAACACGATCATAAACCGGACTGTACGATGTAAAAACGGCAGTGTGGCAAAAATATTGCCGGGGGAAGGAATCTTCTCTATATCTGCATGATTTCCGCGCGTTTCTTCTCGACCACTTCATCGACTTTGGTTTCGTAGGTTTTGGTCAGCTCCTGGATTTGTTCCTTGCCTCGCGTGGAATCGTCTTCGGTGACGAGGCCGCCCTTTTCCTCGGTCTCCAAAATCTTGTTTGCATCCCGGCGGGCGTTGCGGATGGCGACTTTGGCCGTTTCCGCCAGTTGTTTGCATTGTCCGGCAAGCTGCAACCGCCGCTCCTGCGACAGGGAGGGCAACACCAGGCGAAGCTGCCTGCCATCGCTATGCGGCGTCAGACCAAGTTTGCTGTCGTTGATGGCCTTCTCGATTGCCCGGATATCGCCGGGACTAAAGGGCTTGATGAGAATCTGGGTTGCCTCGGGAATGCTGATGGCGGCGATGGAGCGGAGATCTGTGGCCGAACCGTAGTAATCGACTTTGATATGCTCGACGAGTCCCGGGCTGGCGCGGCCGGTGCGGATGCCGCGAAGCTCGTGGAGAAGATGATCGGAGGCCTTCTCCATGTGCATCTCGGCATCAATGAGAATGTCGTCCAGTGGCATGGGGGATATGGTAACAAGGAATCGGGATTCTTGCATCAAATACGGGGGGCGAATGAGGGTTGGGAGTCGGTGACACAATCGGCGATCCCGCAAGACAGAAGATTTTTATCGGTTATGATTTTCGTGCCGATCGGCCGCGTTGACTCGAATATCAATGTGCCTCGGCGCTGGTAAGGCCGCTGGCTGGCCTGCTGAAGTTCGCGGCGGCCGTCTGCAAGCGGAAAGAAAATCGAGTTGCCCGCGGAGGCGAAGCCTACCGCGCCTGCGGCGGCGAATGCTGAAGAGTTTCGGCCACTCACCCGACCTCAACCGTCCCAATGCAGCCCCGCTTGTCCGACCTCCCTCGCAGATGCGCAGCGGCACGCGGCGAACCCTCTTCTTCCTCTTTTACAGACGGCGGTTGCGAACGTGAACGGGCCAGCCAGCGGTCTAAACAGCGCCGACGCACATTGATATTCGAGTCAACGCACCCGGACGGCACGAAAACCGCAACCGATCATCCTCTTTTTTATCCGTTCGCGCCCGCCTGGCAGCGGCTGGCTTCATGTCATCCCGGTTATCGGGTGGTATAATCCAAGCGTGAACAAAGCCGGGGAAAAAACTGCGGACACGCTCCGTGAAGTCGGCCTTCGGCGCACGCCCATGCGCCTGGACGTGCTGAGAATTCTGACTCACGAGGGTCAGCCGCTAAGCGCCCCGCAGATTCTGGAACGATTTCCCGACGGGATCGACAAGGTGACGCTGTACCGGACGTTGAATACCCTGACGCAGAAGAAGCTTCTCCACCGGGTTCGGGGGGATGACCAGATTTGGCGATATGGGATGGGCGACCTGAAAAACGCCGCCCACCACGAGCACGCCCATTTTGTCTGCGACGAATGCGGGACGGTTGAGTGCTTGTCCGATACGACGGCGCCGGAAAAGGCGGCCAAACGGTCGGGAGTGCGTCCCGGCTACCGCGTCGAGTATTCCGAGGTTCTGGTGCATGGAACTTGCCCGGATTGCCGTCGTTAGGGCGGGAAACGTGCCGCATGCGGCAATGGCCCTCATTGGCGGGACCGCGCCTTATTGCAACCGAGTTGCATCTGTGGTAGGTTCCCGTAACTATCGCTGGACGAGATCGTTCATGATTCGTCGGGTACCCAACATCCTCGTGCTGCTGTTCTTCGTCTATTGGGCCAGCGGGCTGGGCGAATGTCTGCACGAGAAGTTCGAGCATCATCACGATGAGCCGCAGGCGGTTGAATCGGGGAAGAAGGATTCGCCCAAACCGCTGCGGGAGGCGGACGACCATGATGATTGCCTGATCTGCCAGACGTTGAAGGCGATGAAGGCGCATCAATCGACTCCGCCGACATTGCCCCAGCCCGCCCTGCCGAGCGCTGAGATCGTTCCCCTGCCGCAGCCCGAAGCGCCGGTGCTTGCGTTCGTCGTGTTCATTGCCGCGCGTGCGCCGCCGAGTGTTTCGGCATCGGCTTAGGCAAAACCAATCGCCGTGATCGCCCGTGGCATGGGCGTCTCGCCCATGCTGACGTTCCGGCACAGGTTGCGCCTCAGGTCCGATTCTCATATTCCGTTGACAAAAACCCAATGGCATCTCTCGGAGGCGCAATCCCATGCGTTTATTCTTCGTTTGGGCCGTCGCGGCGGTTGCCGCGGGCGGCGCGCTCGGCTGGGGCGCACAAGTTCCAACCACGACCAATGTAAGTCCGTCCACGCAACCCGATACTTCGGCAATATTGGCGGCCCCCCCGCCACCGCCGACGGTGCACGAACTGGCGTCAACGCCGACTACGGCGCCTTCGGCGCCTGCATTGGCGCCAACCCCGGTCGGGGGACAACTGGCCAAGGTGGTGGTCACGTCCGATCTGGACTTGGCCCGCGACCAGATCGCGCCCAGCCTGGGCGCGACGACCTACACCGAAGGTCCGGACCAGATCGAAACGCTTCCCGAAGGAGACAACGCGACGTTCCAGCAGGTGCTTTTGCGGACGCCGGGCGTGGTGATGGATTCGTTTGGCGATGAGCACGTGCGCGGCGAGCACGCGAACACGACGTACCGGGTGGACGGCGTTCTGCTGCCCCAGCCGATCTACACGTTCGGCCAGGAATTGGACACGCACATGATCGAGTCGGTGACGCTCATCGACGGCAGTCTGCCGGCCCAGTTTGGATTTCATACGGCCGGCATTTTCGACGTGACCACCAAGTCCGGCCAGGAGCTGCAAGGAGGGGAAGTTTCGCTGTACGGAGGCGGATACGACACGCTGGAGCCGTCGGTCGATCTGGGCTGGACGCAGGGGAAATGGGATTGGTTCGTGGCCGCGTCGTATAAGCACAGCGACGACGGGATTGAGAATCCCACGCCGAGCTTCCGGCCCATCCACGACGATACCGACCAGGAGAAGTTATTCGTTTACTCGACGTACCACATCGACGATACGAGCCGGCTGAGCTTCTTCGTCAACGGGTCCAACGCCGATTTTCAAATCCCCAATACTCCCAACGTGCCCGTGGCGTTTCCGATCGGAAACTATTCGACGTTCGATTCATCGATCGAAAACGAGACCCAGAACGAGCAGGAGTATTACGGGGTGGTCTCGTATCAGAAAAGCGAGGAGCAATACTCGCTGCTGGCGTCGGCGTTCTTTCGTTACGGCCAAATTCATTTCGAGCCCGACCAGGCCGGGGACCTGATGTTGCAGGGCGTGGCGGGAGAAGTGCTCAACTCGTTCACCACCAGCGGGCTTCAAATCGACGGTTCCTTCAACCTCAACGATCAGCATACGCTGCGCGCCGGCATGATCGCGGACTACACGGTGGAAAGGAACGACACAAATACGGGCGTATTCGCGGTCGATCCGGCCACGGGCGCGGTGGCTGCCTTTCCCGAGGAGATCGTGGAC
>JBEKIV010000040.1:0-21618 GCA_050011595.1 Tepidisphaeraceae bacterium | reverse complement strand
CGCTATGCGGGGAGTGCGTGCGACGGAACGCAGCGGCTCGGCGTCGTCGGCCAGCACGGCGGCCAGCCGCCGTATTCCCATGGTTTTCATCGTGTCAAGATCGGCCAAAAGATCGTCGCCGCAGAGCATCGCGACGGCCAGCCCCCACCCTTGCCCTCCCCCGGAGTACCAGGGGAGGGGAAAATGCGGACTTATGGTTGCACACCTTCATCGAGACTCTGTTGACGCGATGACGTTTCCAAATCGTTGGCGTCGTTTATAATCCGCGGGCATGACTCCGCCATTCGTTCGATCGGTCGTGCGGGAGATGGAAGGATATACGCCGGGCGAACAGCCGGAGGCGGGGCAGCGCGTCGTCAAATTGAACACCAACGAAAATCCGTATCCGCCGAGCGAGCGGGTGATGCAGGCGTTGGCGGGGGTGAGCGGGGAAATGCTGCGGCGATACCCGAATCCGACGGCCGATCTGTTCCGCGACGCCGCCGCCAAACTCCACGGCGTCACCCGTCACCACGTCATCGCCGGCAACGGCAGCGACGACATCCTGACCATCGCGACGCGCTGCTTCGTTGGGCCGCGGGGAACTCTGGCGTTTCCCGATCCGACGTATTCGCTGTATCCGGTGCTGGCGAGATTGCAGGAGGCCAAGGCGCTGGCGGTTCCGTGGGGCCGCGACTGGTCGTTGCCCCTTGAAGCCCTGGCCAACAGCGCGGCGCAGGCGATCTATCTGGCCAACCCCAACGCCCCCAGCGGGACGTTCGTTTCCCCGCTGAAGGTCGCGGAGCTGGCGAAGAATTTCCCCGGCCTGTTATTGGTGGACGAAGCCTACGCCGACTTCGCGGACGACAATTGCATGTCGCTGGTTCAACAGTTCCCCAACGTGATGGTCGCCCGCACGCTGAGCAAGGCGTATTCGCTGGCGGGGCTGCGGTTCGGGTACGCCGTGGCGCAGCCGGCGGTGATCGCCCAGATGATGAAGGTCAAAGACAGCTACAACTGCGATGCCCTGTCGATCGTCGCGGCCACCGCGGCGATAGAAGACCAATCCCATGCCCGCGGCACGTGGGAAAACGTCAAGGCCGAGCGCACGCGCATCAGCGCCGAGTTGACTCAACTCGGCTGGACAGTGCTGCCCAGCCAGGCCAATTTCATCCTGGCCGTCGTTCCCTCCGGCCGGGGCAAGGAGACGTATCTCGGGCTGAAAGAGCAGGGAATTTTAGTTCGCTATTTCGATCTTCCCGGTCTGCAAGATAAAATCCGCATCACGATCGGGCACAGCCACGAGAACAACGCGTTGTTGGCCGGCATCAAAATGCTGACGGCCGCGGGGAAGGCGGCGTAGCAGTCCCGCCCCGCGGGCAATGCCCTGTCGCGAATCAGACCGATTCTTGCCCTGACCGCCCATGGAGCCGATATTGAGCAGCCTCGTAATCATCTCAAAGCAGAGGGACTGGTGATGGCGCGGAAACCAAAACTGGCGGGCCAATTCGATCGTCCAATCAGACTTAAGCTTACTCGAAACCAATCAGGATGGTGTTTAAGCGCCGGCTGCCTGATGGTCATTGGATCGCTGCTTGTCGGCTGCGATTTGGTCGGGCCGGCGGCTCTGCAGCAGAGCCGCCCGGACTATAACGAAGTGATCCGTCAAACCGCCAAGAACCAGAATTTCCTGAATCTGGTGCGAGTGTACAATCACGAATCCACGCTGTTCATGGACGTGTCCGAAGTCGACGTCGCGTTGCAATTCCAGGGATCGGTCAACGGCACGGTCGCCTTGCCCCAGGCGCGGGGAGTGAGCGGCGCGTATTCATACAGTGTGGGGCACGATTATCTCCTCGGCGGAACTTTGCAGTATCTGGAGACCCCGACCATTCGATATTTGCCGCTTTCGGGCCAGGCATTGTTCGCGCAAATATCGGCGCCCATCAGCGTCGACTCGATTGCCGCGATGATCGACTCCCAGTGGCCGGTGAGCGCGGTGTTTCAGTTCGCCGTCACGCGCCTCACGCCCGTGGACAAGGATTATTACGAGGCCCTGGATGGCATTATCTTTTTATCCAACTATAACGCCTTGGAGATCGTGCCGGTGCATGCCGATCCGGCTACTTCCGGGCCAAACGATGCGCTGAAGCTCTATTTGTTAATTGGCGGCGTACGCAACGAAGGTCGTAATATTGATTATAGGGTTGCCCAACGCGCCAAGGCGATATGGCACCGACTATGGGAGATTTACGGTCCGTCGCAACCCCCGAACGTTCAAGAGCGCGATTATTGCATTGAATTGCGCACGGCGCCGCGTTCACCGCAGTGGGGCGGATACGAGGCGGAAATGACCAAGGAGGAGAATTACCTAACAACGCAACCGGCCGAGGCCGTGAAGAAGATAACAACAGAATGGCGGCCAAAGAAAGAGGCGAAACCCGACCCGAAAGTCGATCGGGCAACAACTGAACCGGCGGATGATAATGTTGCCTACAATATGAACCCAGATGACGTATCCTCCGCGATCACCTTGACGCCGTCGAATTATCCGCCTTATTTGCGTCCGTATCAGCTCATGCCGATTATCAGAATACGCTCGGCGCTGGGCATCCTTCGCGACCTTACCCAGCCGGACCTGGACTGGGACCTTGTCGCATTCATAAGGGCGGACCACAACACGACTGACGAGCAATCCGCCATTGACGATGTCCACCGCATGATTGAAAAGTTTCACGCGGATTTTCCGCGCGGGTATGGAAGAGACTACTATATCTTTGATGCTTCAAAGATGACCGGACACATAAATAAGACCTATAACGTGGATCCGTCGCAAGATGAGGAACCTTGGAAAAGGTCACGGCCCGACTGGAATTGGCCGATTGACGACTTGCCCCACACCCCAGCCTACGCCACTACGCAAGTTGATTCTGAACCGGCCCAGACATATAGCGGCGTTCAGGACTATTACCAAGTCAAAGACCGTCCGGAACGGGGTGATCGGTATCGGCATTACATGATCGTATTTTATCAGGATGACAACAAACCGCTTCCGGCAAATGTGTTTGTCAGCGCCAGATGCGACGGCCGGTGCTTTTACATCGACGGGGACGACATCGTTTCTCAACGGAACTTCGCTCTCATGTGCCACTTTCTCATGATCCAGGCTGTTCCTCAAAGCGCTCCGTTAACGCCCACCATCGGAATTGGAGCCACGCACTGACTTCACTGGTTTTCAAACGGCTTCTTAGCCAAGGCGTTGGAGGATCTTAACAACGCCGTGATTCGCCGAAGGCGGGCAGGGGCGGCGATGGCTCGTAAATCGCTGAAAAATAATAACTTGGGGGAATTCAAAATACCGAAATGGCATTGCCGACACGGGAAGGGCTGCGGCGTCCGACTCGGATAAACTGTCGTGAAGCCAGATTTGCGTTGAATTTGCCGCAAGAGGTTGTTTTAATATTCTGGAGTTGGAGAAATGGAACGGCAAGGCCTATTTTGTCGCAATCATTTCCCCATGGGCCGCAAATGAGGAGCAACAGACAGTAAAACCAAAAATGGTTTTGGACGGGTGAATGCCATGAAAAAAGCTCTCTGCATGAGTTGCTCGTTGGCGTTCGTGGTGCTGTTCGCGGGAATGACCGCCAGGGCAGCACTCGTCGAGATGACTTACCAAGGGCCGGGGCCCATCGGGCCGGGGCCTGTCGGGCCGGGGCCGTACTACAATCAGTCAGGCGGCGTGTACGTCTATCCCTACGATTTCAATATCAACTCTTCCTCCGAAAATTATCAACTGATGTGTGACGATTTCGTCCACATGATCGCGCCGCCCGAAAGTTGGCTGGCGAATACGCTTAACGTGACTGATCTAAATGCAACCAATGTGGAAAATCTGAATTTCCCGTCCGCAGGCGTTACGGGCTACCTGGAAGCGTCCTATCTATTCGAGGAGGAGGTCGACGCATACAACGCGAGCAATAGCGATCCTGAAGGTCTTTACAACTGGGCTGCGTGGGATGTGATGACAAACTCGGACGTTTCCGGGTCGAATCTAAGTCCCGGCGATGAAAGTACGGTTCAGAGCTACTTGACCGCCGCAGAAGACCAGAGCTTGACTCCTTCGGATTTCCCCAACGTGGTCATTTACACCCCGACCGACATGAGTCAGAGGGGTCCGCAAGAGTTCTTCGGATATGGCACGCCAATTACGCCAATTCCGGAGCCTTCCACCCTCGGCCTGCTCATGGGTGGGTCGCTTTTGCTTCTGGGGCGGAAGCGATAATGCGGCCGTCACGGACACTGATTTAGCCTGTTGGACGAACTGGTGAGGCGAGGGTTGGCCGGGCCGGCCCGACTTGCCAAAACGTAGGCTGCCGTTCTGGGCCGCCGGCCCAGGGCGTGTTCGATGTGCTCGGCCAGCAGATGGTTGACGGGATCGGTCTGATGCCGGGTCAAGCGCGGCAGGCGGCGGGCCGGTCCGTTGGCGGTGGGCGCTTGAATCAACCGCAACAGACGCAGAAGGCGGATGTCCAGGGCGAGTCGATCCGCGAAGGCGGGATGACAATTCAGGCAAACCACGCCGCCGCGCGAGGGCGAAAAATAGACGCCGTCCCGTTCGCCCATCCGGCTGCCGCAGCTTACGCAGACGCCGAATTCCGGCATGAAGCCGGCCTCTCGCAGCACATCCAGTTGGAACGCCAGGAACGATTCCTCGAGCGTCGCCGTGCCCAAATCCGTCAGAACGCGTTCCAGGCCGTCGAACACTTCCGGATGGGGATCGCGTTCCTCAAACAGGAGTGACACCAGCTCGGCGGCATAGATCGCCAGATACAGCCCGCGCAAACCGCGCCGCAGTTCCAGATGCCCGTCCTGGAGCTTCCAATCCGTGAGCAGCGCCAGTTCGCGCGAGGCATCGGCGGAGAGCACCGCATGGCCGACGTCCAACAGATCGATCCCCCCGTCGAACCGGCTGGCCCCGGCCTTGGTTCGCCGATGTGCTCCCTTGGCCATGACGCGAACGATGCCCTGTGCGCGCCCGATGAGCGTAAGAATCTGCGAGCTTTCGCTGTACTCGGTCTTTCGCAGGCAGATGCATTGGTCGGAAACCAGGGGCATGGGGGATTATAGTAGAGTTGCAAGTTGCAAGTTGCGAGTGCATGCAAAAGACCATCAACTAGCAACTTGCAACTTGCACTTCCCCACCATTTGCATTCCGGATTTACCTGTTAGAATCAGTGTCGTCGGCGAAGGGAGGCCGTGGCGAGGGTTTCGGATTGAGGGAACTCATGATGAAAGAAATTGATCCAAGCGCGAGGCTGCGTTGGGGCGGAGCCAGGACGTGGGTGCTCATTGTCCTGATCGTCATGCTGGCAATTCTAGTGCCCGTGGGGCTTTACATCGTCAGCACGATGTCGTTTGGCAACGGGACGACGGGCGCCAGCCTCACCGCTCCGGACACCGGGGTCACGGTCAGCGCGGCGCCTGCCGCGCCCGCCGCGAACCGAACCCGCCCGGCCACGAACGCTCCCAATAACTCGGGCCCCACGAACACGATGAATCTGCGGGTCATCGATCAGCAGACCAAACAGCCGATCGCCGGGCTGAGGGTCGTCAGCAACTCGCGCACCCGCTCGGGCGACACCGACACCGACGCCGACGGCCGAGTGCGCGTTCTGGTCCCTGCCGGCAACAACCCCAACGTGAACATCAGAGTCAGCGGAAAAGGTTACGTGCCCATGCGCCTGACTTGGGCGCCTTATAACACCAATCTCCGCGGCGAAGTTCCGGCGGATTACACCCTGGAGATGCAGCGCGGCACCAAAGTTCAGGGGAAAATCGTCGATGACAGCGGCCAGCCGGTCGCGGGCGCCACCGTCATCCTCGACTTCCAGAAAAGAAGCGGCAATCCGCACGAACAGTTCGACCTCAGCCCCTATAACCGCGCCAGGCAGATCAAGAGCGGCGACGATGGAAGCTGGACTTTCAACGGCGCTCCCGTTGATTGCGATGAGATCGGACTGACCGCGTGGGATTATCAGCACGTCACCGGCGATTACTGGCAGCCTGAGCCGTTCACTCCGGTTTCCAAGCTTTACGACGGCACGGCGGTCTTTACCCTGCGCCGCGGCGTCACGGTGGACGGGGTGGTCGTCAATCCGCAGGGCGTGCCGGTTTCAGGGGCTTCGGTTGCCCTCGGGCAGCAGCGCTTCTCTTCAAATGCCATTCCCGCCGAGAATACGGATGCTTCCGGGCATTTCAGTTATCAGTTCGATCCCGGACAACAAGTCATGCTGACAATCCAGGCCAAAGGATTTGCCCCGCAATTGAAACGGTTTGCGATGGGTCAGCAAAAGCAGAGCCTGAACATTCAGTTGTCCGGCCCGCACCGTATCACCGGCATGGTGGTGAACGCGAGCGGGAATCCCGTGCCCAACGCCAGAATCGACGTGCAAAGCTGGCAGGGCACGAACGGCGCCATCACCGCCAATTTTCAAACCGATGCCGCCGGTCGTTTCCATTGGAACGACGCGCCGGCCGAGCCGGTCACCGTCAGTGTCAACGCCCAGGGACTGCGCAGTGCGAACGATCAGGTCCTCACCCCCGATCAGGACAACGTGATCAAACTCGGCGCGGTCTCCCGCATTCGCGGAACGGTCACGGATGCCGAAACCGGCAAGCCGGTCGAGAACATTCAACTGATTATCGGAATTAAGTGGAGCTTGGAACAGCCGGTAACCTGGCAACCGGGCTGGAACTTCGACATGAATGCAGTCAGGCCCGGCGGGAAATTCCAATTCACGGATCAATGGCCCTATCCCGGCATTGCCGTGAAAATCGAGGCCCCCGGATATTTGCCCGCTGAATCGCGCATCGTGAAGTCCGACGAGGGGGATGTGACTCTCGATCTGAAAATGAAGCCGGGCAAGGACCTGATCCTGACCGTGCAAACGGCCGACGGCAAACCCGTCGCCGGGGCGACTGCGGCGATGGCGCTGCCGGGCTCGCAGGTTTTCATCAATAGCAGCCGCGAGATTCAGAATAACATGAACTCGTCCCAGACCAGCGGCGCCGATGGGCGGATCGACTTTCCGCCGCAGACGGGCAATTTCAAGATCGCCGTCATCGCCGATGCCGGTTACGCCGAGACGGATCAGGATGCGTTGGCGAAATCTCCGGTCGTCACGTTATCGCCATGGGGGCGGATCGAAGGGCGCATGTTGGTCGGCTCCAAGCCGGCCACGGGGGTGAACGTGGACGTTTTCTCATCGCGAAGCATGGGCTACGATCCCCAGGAACCGCGCATTTTCAATCAACTCTCCGCCAAGACCGATGACGACGGGAAATTCGTTTTGGATCGCGTTCCGCCCGGAAGTTGGACGATTGGGCGGCGGGTCACCCTGTCGAATAATTCCTGGACTGACGCGGCGATTCAATCCGTCGAGGTTGACCCGGGCAAGACGGTCAGCGTCCAAGTAGGCGGCACCGGGCGCGCCGTCGTGGGGAAAGTCATGCTCTCCCCGGAATTGTCAGGACGCTCCGACTGGGCCTACAACTTCTGCCGGATTATGTCTTCACAGCGTGTCGCGTTCACCGGGCCGCCCATGCCGTTGCTGGTCCGAATGTCCTCCGCCGAAACTCGGCAGAAATGGATGCAAGATTGGATGAAAACCGACGCGGGCAAGGCCTACGTGGCCGATCGGCAAAAAGCCATGGCAAATATGCGGAACTTTCCCTTTTCCGTCAGTCCCGACGGCTCGTTCCGCGTGGATGACGTGCCCGCCGGGGATTACCAGCTTTCCATCAACATCCAGCAAACCAACAACTCAAATGGTTTCGGACAGCCAATTGCCATGGGAAATGCGGAATTCACCGTCCCCGAGATGCCCGGCGGGCGAAGCGACGAGCCGCTTCAACTCGACCCCGTCTGGGTCGTCGTATTGACGAAATACAACGTCGGAGATTCGGTCTTCGACCTGGCGATGAGGACGCCGGAAGGCAAAGCTCTCAAGCTCTCCGACTTCCGCGGAAAATATCTCTTGCTCGATTTCTTCCATCCGTTCGATACCAACATCGCGTCATTCAAGGACGTCTACGCCGACTACGGTAGGGACGGCCGATTCGCGCTTCTCACGATCAGCGCTGAATTTCTGATGCCAGGTCAAACCCCGATCAGGTTGAACAATAACCCCTGGCCACAAGCGGCAATCGCCGGCCAAGGCAACTGGGCCGTCATCAACAACAATTTCGGCGTTCAGAATTCACCGGGCGCGTGGCTCATCGGCCCCGACGGCAAAGTGGTGGCGGAGGATTTGAGCGGCGGAGCGATCAAATCGGCGGTCATCGCCGCGCTGGGCGCGCCCGCCACCCAGCCGACCACGGCGCCGTGACGCGTCACGGGATCCCGTGAGGTGTCACGGGATCAGCACGATCTTCCCAAACTGCTCGCCTTCCAGGACCAGATGATGCGCCCGGCTGGCCTCGGCCAGCGGAAGCTCCAGGCCGACGATGGGCCGAAATGTCCCCGATTCCATCGCGGCCGACAACGCGCTGTACATCGCGCGATGCTCGATCGGCGTGGCGCCGAAAAGCATCAACCCCAAAATGTCGGCCTCCCGGCCCATCGTCTCCCGCGGATCGATCTCGATCTTCCCCCGGCTTCCGATGACCACCACCCGCCCGTTCCTGGCCAGGGCGGACAGATCGGATGCCAGGTTGCGGTTGGCCAGCGTTTCCAGGATCAAATCGAAACCTTTGCCGTCGGTGAGCGATTTCACCTCCTCCGGACGCTGGGTGACGTCGTGATCGGCGGAATGGTGAGCGCCCTGCTCCATGGCGAATTTCCGCCCCGCTTCGCTTGAGGAGGTTGCCACGACGATCATTCCCGCCGCGCGGGCCAGTTGCACCGCCGACGTTCCCACGCCGCCGGTGGCGCCGTGGATCAGCACGGTCTCACCCGGCGATCCCCGGCCGCGCTGAAACAATCCGCGAAATGCCGTTCCCCCCGCGATCCCCACCCCCGCGCCCTGCTGAAACGTCGCGCGATCCGGAAGCGCGTGCAGGTAATCCGCGTCGCAAACCGTCAACTGGGCATAAGACCCGCTCACCGTCCTGTCGGTGTACACCCGATCCCCAACCTTAAAATGCTTCACGCCCGCCCCGACCGATTCAACCAGGCCGGCCGAATCGTTCCCCGGCGTGTAAGGAAACTTCTGCGGCCCATACTTGCCGGTTCGGATATACGCTTCCACCGGATTCACGCCGGCCGCCTTCACCCTCACCCGAACCTGCCCCGCCCCAACGGCCGGCTCCGGCACGTCCTGGACCTTCAACACCTCCGGCTCACCAAACGAATGAACGCGAATTGCCGTCATGGCGATGTTCCTTGAATTCGAGGCCCAACGAGGGAAACGCCGCGTAAACGCGGCCGCTAAAAGGGGGCGCGGGCGTTCAGGGGTCGTGGACGAAGCGCCAATGCTGCTCTTTCAAGCCCTCCCTCAACGGGTTTCTCCGCACGTATTCGATGGCCCGCGCCACGTCGTCGTTGGAGTCCAGAAATACTTTCCACGAGCGGTCCGCCCAAACGGACGGGAAACGTTCATCGGCACGAGCGAGATGGGCAAACGGATGCAACGCCTCGGCGACCAGTTGCTGGGTGGCACGAGGCCGAGGATTTTTCCGATGTCGCGGTCATGTCGCCGCACGACAACATGAACATGATCGGGCAGGATCGAGCAGGCGAGGACTTGGTATGTGGATTCATTGACGGCGGTCGCAAATCCCCGAGCGATCGCCCGAGCCTGCAATCCGGTGAAGCGAACGGGTTCAAACTTCAGAGCCGACTTCGCGGCCAACCGGAGTTCTCGATCGTGGGAAGAGTGCGCGACGGATCGCCGCTCATCGGTTTTGGTTGCGGCGCCGAACCGAAAGAGGTCCCATGATCGCACGAAATCCGACCATGATCCTCGCGGATCATTCGGCAGCCAGAACCCGTACGCGGCAAAAATTCCGTGCGAAGCAAGAATCACGAGCACACCTTTTAGCGGCCGCGTTTACGCGGCGTTTTTTTTTTATCATACCGGCCCGTCCTTGCGCAGCCCAGCCGACGCGCCGCGTAAACGCGGCCGCTAAAAGGCGTCATGCCACCGCCGCCACCACCTTCTTCGCCGCATCCGTCAAATCCGTCGCCGTTTGCAGCGTGGGGATTTGGGACTGGGCGTCGGCCAGGATTTTGCGGGCCTTTTCGACGTTCGTCCCTTCCAGACGCACCACCACGGGGATTTTGAAGCCGACTTCGCGGGCGGCTTTCACCAGGGCCTCGGCGATCACGTCGCACTTGGCGATGCCGCCGAAGATGTTCACCAGAATCCCCTTCACGCTCGGTTCCGAGAGAATGATGCGGAAGGCTTCGATGGCCCCCTCGGCGGTGACGGAGCCGCCAACGTCGAGGAAATTGGCCGGCTCGGCGCCGTGGAGTTTGATGAGGTCCATGGTGGCCATGGCCAGCCCGGCGCCGTTCACCAGGCAGCCGATGTTGCCGTCCAGGGCGATGTAATTGAGGCTGGCTTTCTTGGCGCGGACGTCGAGCGGGCGTTCCTGGGAATCATCGACGAGCGCGGCCAGGTCGGGATGCCGAAAGGCGGCGTTGTCGTCAATGTTGAACTTGGCGTCGATGGCCAGGAGTTTGCCGTCCTTGGTGAGAACCAGCGGATTCACTTCGGCCAGCGAAGCGTCCATCTTGACGAACGCTTTGCCGAGATTCAGCATGAGCCTGGCGGCTTCGGAGGCGAGCTTGTCCTTGAAGCCGAGTTGGTAGGCCAGCTCGCGGGCCTGGAAAGGTTGAACGCCCAGAAGCGGGTGGATCGGCGCCTTGAAAACCTTCTCGGGCGATTTTTGCGCGACCTGTTCGATCTCCATTCCGCCTTCGGCGGAGGCGATCAGGGCGGCGGCGCCGCGGGCGCGGTCGATGGTGATGCCCAGATAATATTCCCTGGCGATTTGCACGGCCGGGGCGACCAGCAGGACCGAAACGGGCACTCCCTCCGGGCCGGTCTGGTTGTTAATCATGCGATGGGAGAGCATGAACTTGGCGGCGTCCCAGGCCTCGTCGGCGGAGTTCACCAGCTTGACGAACCCGGCCTTTCCGCGTCCGCCGGCGTAAACCTGGGCCTTGACGACGCAGGCGCCGGCGTGAATTTTTTTGAAGGCGTCGGCGGCGGCCTCGGGCGAGCGCACGACCTCCCCGGCCGGGACGGGAATGCCGTGGTCGGCGAGGATCTGGCGGGCCTGGTATTCGTGAATTTTCATGGGGCGTCATTTGTCATTGGTCATGGGTCATTTGTCAATCGCATTTCGAAATGCGCGCTTTGCGGAGGGTCAACACGAATTGTGCAGATCGAGTTCGCGCAAGAGCCGGAGTAACAATTCCTCGACGTTCAGCTCTTTCGCCCATTGTTGGAGATAACCTCGGTCCAGCGACTTCGAATTTAGCAGTGCAACGCCGAGCGCGTCGAGGTATTGCCGCTCTGAGCCGGATTCCCGTGACCATTCCAGTTTGGAGAGGATGGAATCTTCTGGGGAAACCACCGCGACTTCGATTCCGAAGATCGTGGCAGGCACTTTGCGGGAAAATTCTCGAAGGCTGAAGGGCCGGTCTTTGCGAATGATCAGGTCGGCCTTCCAGCCCGCACCAGCATCGACCACGTTGAACATGGATCGTTGTCTGAGGGCGGCTTGAGCTGCATCTTTGCTGGTATACCAATCAGCGGGTAAAGACGTGAGAAATCGGTCGAGCGAATCGAAACTTGGATCGATCACAAGGTCGAAATCGTTGGTTGCCCGGGGGTCTCCGTGAAAACTGCTGGCGAGTGATCCGCTAACCATAAATGGGATTCCAGCGCGTTCCAGCAACGCTGTGAGTTGGCGGAAGAACGGCTCTTGATCGCTCACGGCTCCACATCCTCGCCAGGATAGACGAGCTTGAATAGTTCGGCGCCGATCGACAGTTTAATGGCCGCGAGCCGGACGCGGCGCTCATCATATTCCGGATGGCGGTGGCGGACGCCGGCTTCGGATATGGATCGTAAGGATTTATTTAGTTCGAAAGTCATGCGCACGCGACCCTCGAAGCCGATGTTTCGCAGGATTTGCCACCCCACTGCATTTCGTTCATGGGAGCCGGTTGCGTTCATCAACCCCGATGTTAAGACCGCGTCAGCAAGGATACAATCCCGGAAATGATCCGCGGCGAAAGGCCAGCCATCGTTCTCAGCAGCGGGGGGCTCGACAGCACGACGTGCCTGGCGATCGCCCGCGCCGACGGGTTTGGGCCGATTTATTCGCTGTCGTTCGACTATGGCCAGCGGCATCGGTTTGAACTGAAAGCGGCGGCGGCGGTGGCCAAGGCGATGGCGGCGGCGGAACACCGGATCATTCGGATCGACCTGCGGCAGTTTGGGAAAAGCGCGCTCACGGATGCCATCGACGTGCCGAAGGACCGCCGGCAGTCGCAAATGGCCGAGGGGATTCCGTGTACCTACGTGCCGGCGAGGAACACGATCTTTCTCAGCTTCGCGCTGGCCTGGGCGGAAGTGCTGGAGGTGCGGGATGTGTTCATTGGCGTGAATGCGATTGATTACAGCGGATATCCGGATTGCCGGCCGGAATATATCGCGGCATTTGAAAAGATGGCCAACCTTGCCACGCGAATGACGACGACGGGCGGGCGGGCGTTTGAAATCCACGTGCCGCTGATTCATCTCAGCAAGGCCCAGATCATTCGACGCGGGGTGGAGTTGGGCGTGGATTATGGGTTGACGTTCAGTTGTTACGATCCGGACGATGACGGGCGCGCCTGTGGAAGATGCGATAGTTGCCTGCTGCGAAAAAAGGGATTTGCCGAAGCGGGGGTGGCGGACCCTGCGCGGTATCGGCGAGTGGAACCTGCCGGCTGAAGCCGGCAGGCCGGTCATGGCGCCGGCGTGATCTTAAACGCATACGCATAATCGCATGGTTTGGCGTCGGGGAGAGAAATTGTCAGACCCGCGTCCGTGCGCGTCCAGGTTAATTTCGCGTCGGAGCCGAGAAGCCGGATATTTTGAATGTCGCCCGGGTACACATTGGATTGGGCGGCGAGGGTTTTGATGGAGAGTTTTTGATCGGCGGGCCAGCCCATGACGATGGCGTAGAGGGTTGTGCCGCGGGTGGTGAAGCGAATGTCATGTTCCCCGAGGGGGCGCTGTTTGCTTTCGTTGAAGCCGGGAGATTTTGCGGTCGTTGGGGCGATGGCGGCGGCCGGGCCTTCGCCGAAAACCGTGAAGGGACGGGTGCCGAAAATACATTCGCTGTTCACGTCCATCCAGGCGGCCATCTGCTGAAGGAAATTGATCTCATCGCCGTCGAGGGTTCCGTCGCCCTTGACTGGAATGCTGAGAAGAAGATTGCCGTTTTTGCTGACGATATCGACCAGGGTTTGGACGACGGTTTGAGCGGTTTTGTAGCGATGGCGCTGAAAAACGCCGACGTCGTAATGCCAGTGTCCGATGCAGGTGTCGGTTTGCCAGGGGAGGGGTTCGATCGTGTCGGATCGGCCGCGTTCGATGTCCCAGACGAGGCACTTTCGCTGCTGGGGATCGACATTTTTGGTATTGAGAACGGCCTGGAGCTGTCCGTCGTGAAGCTGCATATTGGAGTTGTAATAATGAGCGGCGATTTTTAGGCCGACTCGGCTGTCGACCTGGTAGAGGGGCAGGATGTCATCGTCGAAGTAGACCAGGTCGGGGTGGTATTTGTCGATCAGGTCCACGGTGCGATTGAAGAATTTGGCGCAGTAGGCGGCATCGGGAACGCTCGATCCTTTGGCGGGGTCCCAATCCCAGACTATGGGGCCTTTGCCGGGGACGTGGTTTTGTGCGTAGAGGTCCTGGGGATCGTAGCCCTGCCACCATTTGCCGACGCCGTCGGCCTTGGTGAGCTTGCCGTCGTAGGGGACGCCAGCGAGCGGGCCGGTTTTGTCCGCGCCTTGCGCGACCTCATACCAGACCCAGGCGCGGGCGGCGTGAACGGACACGCCGAATCTCAATCCGTTTTCACGGGCGGCTTTGGCCCAGGTTCCGACGATGTCTTTATGGGGTCCGATATTCACCGAGTTCCACGGCTGATAGGCGCTATCGAAGGTGTCGAAGTTGTCATGATGATTGGCCAGGGCGACGAAATATTTCGCGCCGGCGCGTTTGTAGAGCCGGATCAATTTTTCGGGGTCCCAGTTTTCCGCGTGCCAGAGGTTGTCGATGTCCTTGAATCCGAACACCGAGGGATGGCCATAATGCGCAACCTGGTACTCATAATCGCGGCTGCCCTGGATATACATGTTTCGGGCATACCAGTCGCCCTGTTCGGGGACGCATTGGGCGGTCCAGTGGGCCCAGATTCCGAACTTGGCATCTCGAAACCAGTCGGGTGTCTGATATTGCCGCAGCGATTCCCAATCGGGCGAGAATTTTCCCGTGGTGACGGGAAGCATTCCGGCCGGCGCCGTCGCCGGCACGTCGTGGGCGCGGGAAATGCCCGTCAACAAGATTGCCGCCAATGCCGCGATATCAGGGCCGAAGCGCCGCGAAAAATTGGGCATGAAGCAAGAGCCTCCACTGCGAAGGCAAATCGTGACCTCTTTGGCGCGGCTGGTCAAGGGCGGCGGCGATGTGATGGCATCAGTTCAAATCCGGTCACTTCAACTGGATGGGGCGAAAATCCACAGCGCTGATTTTGCGTCTCCATCTCTCTGTCGCATCAAGACTTGCGGCGTTTCGCCCGGTTCAATCAGTTCCGCCCACAAGCAACGAAAAACCTGGATCTCCGATGTCCAAGCGACCGGGTTTTAGATGCCCATCGATCACACTCTCGACTTCGCGTTGCCTTCCTGGTGAAATTCTTCGTGTTGAAAAAATTCTCCCATTCAAGCTGAACCATCATGTAGGGAGCGAGTCGTGAAGATGAACAAGCACTCATTCCTGCTTTCCATAGCGGCTTTATTGATCTTCGGAAGTTTCGTAAAAGCGCAGGACAAGGTGAACGGCAAAGAACCCATCGTGCCGACCATAAATCCCGCGACGCTCACTTATGACTATCTGGTCGATGGCAACCTGCCTCAGGACGACCTGGCTAACAAGAAATTCAAGACGTTGCAGGCCGCATACGCAGCGGCCCCGGAGGGAACGGAAAAAAAGCCGACGGTCATCGGAATTAAGCCAAATGTTTACCAACTTCCCGGCGGCGATCGCGTGCCCAGCATGGAAATAACAAAGAACTGGATCACATTGCTAGGGCTTACCAACAATCGCCGCTCGGTGGTGCTGGCGGATAATCGCGGACTCAGTGAAGGCTCCAGCGACGACGGGTATATGTTTATGGTGAACTGCACCGGGTTTACCGTCAGAAACCTGACGATGCTCAATTACTGCAACTGCGATTATGAATATCCCGGCGACCCCGGCAAGAATCTCAAAATGAGGAACCCCACCATCACCCAGGCCGTCGCGCTTCAAGCCCAAGGTGACAAGCATGTCTATGAAAACGTTGCCCTGCTTAGTCGGCTCGACACCATGTTTCTGCGGACCACGCGTTCCTACTTTAAAAATGTCTATATCGAAGGCACCGACGATTTCATTGGGGGCGGGCAAGTCAGCTATTGGGAAGACTGTGAGGTGGTTTTCCCGACCGGACACGGCGTGATGTCGGCATCGGGGATTGTTTTCACCCATACCAAATTCGAATCGACCGGAGGGATGCAGTTCTATAAAGGCGCCGGTAGGCCCGTGGCTCTCATCCAGTGCACCATGCCGGTGAATACGCCGCAAAATACGGTCGCCTGGGTTCGAGATAAGGCGCCGCCGCGGCCTAGCTTATATTCACTGACTTATCATACGATGGACGCCAACGACAAACCTGCGGTCATCACGGATGGCTCTGAAGGGGCCCCCGCCTTCAGTTATTCAAGAGAATTATCCGACCAGGAAGCTCTGGCGTTCAATCCATGGAATATTCTAAGAGCGGCGCCATCGGGACCCGCCGATGATTGGGACCCTTCGCGAACAAAAGACAAATATGAAGCGGCGGGTCAGGGGAGCCTGGTCTATAGAATGGCGTTGACCAACGGTGCTTCCTCCATTCGAACGGGCGGGGCCGGCGCTACGATCGGCGCCACCGTGCTGCCGATACGAGTGGCCGATCCCAGCATCCATTGGTCAACCACCTCGGCCTTGATCTCATTGAATCGAACCACGGGGCCGAAGGTTGTCGTAACCGGTAAAAACACGACGGACAAGCCCCAGTACGTGCCGGTGACCGCCACCGCGGCCAACGGGTTTTACGTTACCGCCTACGTTTTTGTCGAGCCGCAATATACCGATCCGCCGGCCATTACCGCGGGCCCAAAACTAAACTCGCCGGCAAACGGGACGATTCGCGTCGATTACACGCTGGATTTGCGGGGCAAAGAGGATCAGTCGGTCATTTCGTGGTATATCTGCGACGATGCTTCCGGCGCAAACCCCAGGCAAGTCGCGGCGAGCCGGGGAAACCTGCCGTTAAAAGAATATACTTTAACCAGCGGCGATGTCGGCAAATTTATCAAGGTCAGTATCGCGCCCAAGCACCAGTTGAGCGACCCGGGCAAGGCGGTATTTGCCGTCGATGAGAGACCCATCGCGGCGTCGGACGTCCCGTCGTCAAATGTATCTCCTAATTTTAGAAACTTCATTGTTGCTCCAAATAACTCCTATGTAAGCGGCATGTGGACAATTCTGGGGACCTGGACGACTGTCGCCGGGGATGGTCTGATCAATGGCTACGGCGTTCGGGTTGGTTCCCAGGGCGCGTCGCTTCTTTATCAGCAGGATGCTGACTGTGGCGACATGCAGGTCGATTTGGTTATGACGCCGGAAAAGACCGCCGGCTCGGGATTTGGAAGCCCCGGCTCCGCGGATGATGGGGACCGCATACAAAAGTCGGATATATTTATTAAGTACGATCCGCGCACCAAGAACGGCTACTCGTTGAGATATTGGAGGACGACTCAATCCACCGAAAAGTGCAGGTTCCAGTTTTATAAAATCGTGAACGGCGCAGGCTCTCCGATGAGCGATAAACAGGCGTTTACCGGCGTTTTCAAGCCGAATACCTATTTGACGCTTAAGGTTGTCGGATCCACGATCTCCGCCAGTGCGCACAATGACGTGGATGAGGAAGTCTTGTCTCTTGAGGATACGATTATTCCCAATCGTTTTGGCGGCGCCGGCGTCTATTGGAGTGGATCGGTTCCAAGAGGAAACAGCAATGTCTATAGCCTCTTTAAGATCTCATATCCGGGCACGAACAAGACGGCATCGAAACCAAGCTGATGCCAAGCGCGCCGGGACATTGGGCGTCAAGCCGCAAAACGCCCAAGCACTTGCCCAGATGCGTCCAATTGCGAGCAATTGGCCGGCAAGGTTGAAGATTCAGAATCAATCAGTAATATGCGGCCAAATGCTGAATTTCCCAGTGATTCAGCACGATCAGGGCAGATAGCTCAGCTGGTAGAGCAATGGACTGAAAATCCATGTGTCGCCGGTTCAATTCCGGCTCTGCCCAATCGCCTCTTGAGCATCATCGGGAAAACGTGCGGGAGCACCCGGCAAGAAGGGGACAGTAATGGCGGACGAATCCTGGACGCGCAGAGAGGTTCTGAAGGCGGCGGTCGGGGTGGGAATGGCGGCGTTGGCCGCCAAGGCGGCGGGGGAGCCGCAGCCGGCGACTGTTCCTGATAAGGCGCCGAGGGGATCGGGAACGATTGGGATTCAGATGGGTCTGCCGCCGCTGGCCACGCAGGACCTGGATCGGTTGTTCGACGATCTTCGGCGGCGCGCGGGGGTGAATGCGCTGTTTCCGTTTATCTACACCTATGCGCACGTGACGGCGGGGATGCCGGCCAAGGGGTTTCATGGGGGGAATTTCGCCATTCCACGCATGCAATATTATGGGCGGACTTCGCTGAACTATCAGGACATGCGAGCGCCCGATTTCGGGGACCTGGACGTCATGGCGCGGATTATTCCCGTTGCCAAGAAGCATGGCATGAAGACTTTTGCGTGGGTGTTGGAGGATCACGATCGTGCGCCGTCGGCGAGTTGGGAGAAGCTGTACGAGGTCGATTTTCACGGCAGGCCGGCGCTGGCGCATCCGGCGGGGCCGTGCTATAACAATCCACTGTATCTGGGTTTTGTGCTGGGGTTGATCGAGGATTACACGCGGTCGTACGACATCGACGGGGTGATGTGGTCGTCGGAAAGACAGGGCGGATTCTTCAACGCGCTTGGAGCCTACGCCCACGGGGCGTCGGCCGATCCGGGAAGGGCGACCTGCTTTTGCGACTTCTGCACGAAAAAGGCGAAGGATTTGGGGATAGACGTCCAGCGAGCGAAGCGCGGGTTTACGGAGTTGGAGCGATTCGTGCGGGATGGCCGGGCGGGCCAGCGGAAGGCTTTGCCTCCGCAGCGGCCACGCGACGGATTCTTTGTCACGTTCTTCCGCCTGCTGCTGAATTATCCCGAGCTCTTGGCGTGGGAGAACCTGTGGATCAGGAGCCGGGAAGAATTGCAGTTGCAAATTTATAAGCTGGTGAAGTCGATCAAGCCGGCGATTCCAGTGGGATGGCACATCTGGCACAACGTTTCATTCAGTCCGCTGCATCGGGCGGAAATGGATTATTCGCGCTTGGCGAAATTCTCGGATTACATTAAGCCCGTGCTTTACAACAACGCGGCCGGGGAAAGGATTCGCTCGTTCGTGGATAGCTTCCGCGGGAATGTTTTTGGCGACTTGCCGCCGGAGCAGGCGATGGACGTGCTTTATCGTGAACTGGATTACAACGAGGCCGGATACGACAAAGTGATGGAAACGGGCCTGTCGGCGGATTACGTGATGCGGGAGACCCAAAGAGCGGTGGACGACGTGAAGGCGAACGGCGTGGAGGTTTGGCCGGGGATTGATATCGACGTTCCGGTGCCGGCCGGCGCGAGCCAATGCACGGCCGAGGGCGTGAAGCAAGCCGTGCTCGCGGCGTTCCGAGGCGGAGCAAGCGGATTGATTTTGTCGCGGAATTATTCGGAGATGAACCCGGAGCATTTGGCCGGCGCGGGGGCGGCGTTAAGGGAACTGGGGTTGGGCTGAGGCTGAATTTTCCGCAAGGTCACGGCCGCGTTGTGGGGGGCGGAGTTGGAGAAGCGATGGCGTCGCCGGGGACGGGCCATTGATTTGCGTCCCACGTCAGGGGCTGGATTTGGAGAGTTGCGCGGCCGGAATTATTACCGTCGTAGAAATGATGGACGAGCCAGTCCTTCCCGCGGGCATGGAAGACCCCGCAGTGGCCGGGGCCGATGACGTTTTTCTGGCTGGCCAGGACGAGCGATCCGCCGCCGTCGAGCATGGCCTTTCCGGTTGAATCGGCGTATGGGCCGGTGATTTGTCTGGATCGGCCGACCATGATTTTGTAGGTGCTGTTGACGCCGCGGCAACAGTAATCGAATGAGACGAAGAGATAGAAGTAATCGCCGTGATGGAAAATATAGGGGGCTTCGATGGCATTGGGCTTGGGGCGGCGCGCCAGGGAATAGAGCTTGGGATCGTCGGGCGAAAGCAGCCCTGTGCCCGGATCGAGACGCCGCATCTTGATCCCGTCCCAGAATGAGCCCATGACCAGCCATGGACTGTTGTCGGTATCGAAGGCGACGGCGGGGTCGATGGCGTTCCAATTGTCGGCTGGGTGCGTTTCGATCACCGGTCCATGGTCGATCCAGGGATGCTTAATGTCCTTGGGGTCCAGGGTCGTGTTGGTTGCCAGACCTATGCGAGAGTCATTTTTTCCGAACCGCGAAACGGCGAAATAGAGATGATAGGTGTTGGCGAAATAGGAAATGTCGGGCGCCCAGAAATATCGCGAGCCGGGGAATTCCTTGGCGATCCAGGGGGGCGGATCGGAAAAGACGGTTCCGACGCGTTGCCAGGTGACGAGGTCTTTGGATTGCCGGATGGGGATGCCGATGCCGGTGGAGAAGAGATAGAAAAATTCGCCGGATTGGATGATGCGTGGATCGTGAACGCCGCGGATGTCGCCGATTTGGGCGAAGGCCGAGGATTGCAGGATAAGGAGGATTGCCAGGATCAACGGGCGATGGGATGGGTTGGCCATAGGTCGGGATTGTATTTATACTCAGCGGAACCAACTATGAAATACCTTAATCTTCCGCGGATTGCGTTGCTGCTGATGCTGGGAATGCTTGGGGGATGCCAGGCGGCGAACGGAGTTTTTGAGGTGAGGGACTTCGGGGCGCGCGGGGATGGGCGGCATCTTGATACGCCGGCGGTGAACGAGGCGATCGACGCCGCGGCCAAGGCGGGCGGCGGGACGGTTCACTTTTCGCCGGGGACCTACCTGTGCTATTCGATCCATCTGAAGAGCAACGTCGCCCTGTATCTGGATGAAAACGCGACGATTCGGGCGGCGGGGACGAAGGACAAGGGCCAGTACGATCCGCCCGAACCCTTTCCGTTTAACGATCAATACCAGGATTTCGGACACACGCATTGGCACAACAGTCTGATCTGGGGCGAGAACATCCAGAACGTGGCGATCCTCGGTCCGGGGCTGATTGATGGAAAGGATGCGCTGAACCGCGGTTCGCCGAAGCCGACGACCAAGCCATCGACGACCCAGCCGTGGCAGGATACGACCCAGCCGTCGGCGGATACGGTGGAGCCGTGGGACGTTGAGGTGACTCCGAACGACATTCGGCCCGGTCCGGTGACCCAGCCGTCGGACCAGACCGTGCATCGCCGCTGGCGCTGGGCGACGTCGAGAATTTCACCCGATATAGAGACTCAGGATTACTCGGCGATGATGGCGGCGACGCAGCCGTCGGTGGAGCCGGCGACCAAGCCGACTACCAAGCCGGAATATCCCGACGAGAAGGAGATCCTGGGGCCGGGGATCGGGAACAAGGCGATTTCGCTGAAGAACGTTCGCGGCTGCATTCTGCGGGATTTTTCGATTTATGAGGGAGGGCACTTCGGGATTCTGGCCACGGCCGTGGATGGATTGACCATCGACAACGTGAAGATCGACACCGACCGGGACGGGATGGACATCGACTGTTGCCGCAACGTCCGCGTATCCAATTGCAGCGTCAATTCGCCGAAGGATGACGCGATCGTGCTGAAAAGTTCGTTTGGGCTGGGTTACGTGCGGGATACGGAGAACGTGACCATCACGAATTGCATGGTGAGCGGGGGCTACGTGGAAGGAACGTTGCTGGATGGCACGTTCCGGAAGATCGGGCCGGGATATGACCTGGACGAGGAAAAGAAGGTCCGTCACGTGTCACGGACCGGCCGGATCAAATTCGGCACGGAATCCAATGGGGGATTCAAGAACATCGCGATAAGCAATTGCCTGTTCGACGATTGCCAGGGATTGGCGATTGAGAGCGGGGACGGGGGCGTGATCGACAACGTGACGATCTCGAATCTGGCGATGCGGGGGATTGTCAGTTGTCCGCTGTACGTTCGGCTGGGGGGCCGGCTTCGCGGCCCCAAGGGGACGCCCGTGGG
>JBEKIV010000039.1:0-25544 GCA_050011595.1 Tepidisphaeraceae bacterium | reverse complement strand
CGATTCGTAAATTCGATGGCCCGGATCGTCCAGATACATCGCGATCTCTTCCAGAATCACCTTTTTCTCGGCGTCAAAATCCTCCTGGCGAATGGCGGGCCGAAGCAGGTAGGACAGATGCTCGATTGCCGCTTGCGTGAATTCCGGCAGGACGTTGGCGAAGTAGGCGGTGTTTTCCTGGCTGGTGTAGGCGTTGTAGTTCGCGCCCATCTCGTCGAAGATCCGGTTGACGTCTTCCCAGGTGTATTTGCCGGAACCTTTGAACATCACGTGTTCGAGAAAATGGGAAACGCCGTTGATGTCGGCGGATTCGTCGCGGCTGCCGGTGTTGACGTAAAACCCGGCGGCGAAGGAATGGGCGTCGGGGCTGGCCTCGGCGATGATCTGAAGCCCATTGGCGAGTCGCGTGCGATGGAACGTCATTCGAGTAGCTCTTCCTTCAATTCATGGGTGCCAGCGGGACTTGGGCATTCGACGAAAAGAATTGAACCGCGGATTGCGCGGATTACTCGGATAAATTCAAATCTTATCCGCGCAATCCGCGGTTCAATTCTTTGTCTCTTCCGGTTATGCGTTGTTTGCGTCATGATTCGGACACTTTCAACGGCTTGGGTCCGACCGTCACGATCGTAAACGGACCGGGTTTGTGATCGCGCAGATATCCGTTCACGCGGTCGAGGGTCAGGCGGTCGATTTCCCGCTCGATCTCGTCGAGGGCGCGGATTCGGCCGCGCATGAAAAAATCGTGGGCGATGGCGCCACAGCGGGCGGACGTGGATTCGCCCTGCATGATCGTGCTGGCTTTGAGGCCGATCTTGGCGCGGTCCAACTCGGGCTGGGTGATTCCATCGCGGAGCCGGTGGATTTCAGATAAAATGCAATCGAGAGTGGCCTGGGCGCGGTCGTTGCTCGATCCGGCGTAGCCGAGAATCGCGCCCATGGATTTGAGGCTGGTATATCCCGCCCAGACGCTGTAGCACAATCCGCGCTTTTCGCGGACTTCGGAGAAGAGCCGGCTGCTCATTCCGCCGCCGAAGGCCTCCATGACGGCGCGAATGGCGTAGTAATCCGGATCGTCTTCCGGCGCGGCGGAATAGGCGATTCCAATGTGCGTTTGCTCGCTCTTTTGCTTGACGTGGTGAACCGGCCCCTTGGGGGGCAGAAGCTCGACTGCGGCGTCGGGCGCGGCCGGGAAATCGCCGAAATATTTCGCGGCCTGATCCCTGATCCGCTCGAAGTCGATGTTGCCGGCCAGCGCCAGAATCGCGCCGTTGGCGTGATAGCGGCGTTGCCAATCGTCGCGGCACGATTTGAGCGTGAGTTTTTTCAGATCGCCGGGTTGGCCCATCGGGTTCCTTCCCAGCGGGTATGGCAAGAACCACTCGCGCAGCTTTACCAGCAGCATCTGCCGCGGATCATCCTCCAATCCCTTGAGCGACTGAAGCGCCAGATCGCGCGCCGCCTTGAACCCCGCTTGCGGCAGATGGGGCCGGCGGACGATGTCGGCGTAGGCCGCGAGAGATTCGACGACCCGATCGGCCACGGCGGCGCAGGAGAATCGCGTATGATCGACGCTGACGCTGGCGGACCGCTGGAGGCCGAGGCTGTCGAGATAGTCGGTCAATTGCCGGCTGTCGCGCTCGCCCGCTCCGCGCAGGACCAGATCGGACAGAACGGTCGCCAACCCGGAGCGATCCTTCGGATCGCCGGCCGACCCGGCCGGCAACATCAGCGTCATCGCCGCCGATTGCACCGCCGGCATCTTTTCGCCGAGCAGGGTCAATCCGTTGTCAAACGTGTGCTGGAAAAACTGTTGCGCCAAACCAAACTCCGATCCGAATAGGAGGGGGGGATTATAGGGGCGGCGAGCTATAAGCGAAAACTTGTTGAATTCCCTCTCATTTGGGGTTACTAAACCCCCATGAGCGTCACGGAAGAAATCATCGAGGTTTGCAAGGCTCTCCCGGACGATAAGCAAGCCGAACTGGCGGATTTCGCGCGTTTTCTCCTTTCACGTCAGGACGACGAGGCCTGGGAGCGTACGCTCGCCGGTTCGCAGCGGCGGCCGCGATTAGAAAGTTTCCTCCGCGAATCCGCCGCGGAAGGCGATGAACCGCTTGACCAAAGCCGCCTGTGAATTCACGCACCCGGCCGAGTTTCTGGCGGGCCTATACACGGTTGCCTGGGCCCGTGCGGGAAGCCGCGCGTCGCGCGGGCCAATCGTCTCAAGCGATCGCAAATGGTGGCCGAGGGCCTGCGCCTGGTGATGCGGAGGAAAGCGTCTTAAATCCAATACCGTTCAATGGCGGTAGTTGCCGCTTTCCGTTAGCCCCCGGCTCTGCCGGGGTTTGCGCGAGAATGCATCGGTCTTTTCGGTCAACGTGGATTCCGCTGAAATCATCTGGGGAAACCCCGGCGAAGCCGGGGGCTAACGGAAAGAGGTTGCTACACGGGGGAGAAGGCGTCAATCCAACGGATTCATCACCATGCCGGTGGCCAGCTTGGGGTAGAAGAACGTGCTCTTCGGGGGCATGACTTCGTTGGTCTTGCCTAATTCTTCCAGGGCGTGCAGGGGGGTGGGCTTGAGCAGCAGGGCGATCTGATATTTCTTGCCATCGGTCAATTTGGCGACGGCCTTGCTGTCGGCGGTGTAGCCGCGGCCGGGGTCGGTTCCGCCGGCGAATTTGGGCTTGAAGACATGGTCGAGCAAATAGTGTTGGACGACGGCGACGTCCAGTTGCCGCCAAGCCGCCGAACGCGTGGATTCGATCGGTTTGAGGACGTCGCGATCGGCAAAAGTGATCTGGTAGGTGCGGCGCGTCCGGCCGTCGAATAGGCCGAAGGTTGACGGCGGCTGTCTCGGCAGAACGGTGTCGATGTAATGGGGCAATTCGGTTTCGGGGATGTTCAGATCCGTGACGGCGGCGGCTGGGTAGAGCGCTTTTCGCAGGGCTTCGACGTCGAAGTCTTTCAATCCGGAGATCAGGCGATGGGTTGGCAGGATGAGCAATCCGTCATCCTGCATGCCGACGAGGGCAAAGAGGCAGAAATTGGCGGGATGCCCCGGCGGCAGGCGGCCGCCGTGGGCCTCGGTGATCTCTTTTTGGTACTGGAGCGCCATGGTGTAGCGGTGATGTCCATCGGCGATGTAGATGGGCCGCGCGCTCATCAAGTCGATGATCGTGTTTTCGGTTTTGCTGTCGATGACGGTCCAGAGGTCGTTGCGTACGCCGTTGAGGGTCCCGGTCGATTCGGGCTTGCTGAGATTTTGGTAAAGCGCCGAAGTGATCTGCGATTTGGGATCGGAAAAGAGTCCGAAGACTGGCGAAAGCTGCATCTGCGTGGCGCGGGTGAGTTTCAGCCGGTCCTGGATGGCATCGGGATAGGTTTTTTCATGGGGAACGACGTGGCCTTCGCCGAAGGGGCTGAGCTTGACCAGGACGATCATTCCTCGGCGATGGAAGGTTCGCTCGCCATGGGTGTAGGTCTGGGAATAGGGATAGATCGCGGGCTTGGGGTCTTTGTGGAGAACGCCGGCGGAGAGCCAGGATTGGAGGGTGTCGTTGGCCATGGCGTAGGTGGCATCGGGGCCGACGGTCTTGGCCGGCAGGTGGGGCAGATCGACGGTGACGATGTTTTGCGGATGGGCGGATTGGAGTTTGCGTTTTGCCTCTTCATCGAGCACATCGTATGGCGGGGCGATGAGATTGGATAAATCCGATCCATTGTCCGCCACGGATTGCTCCCGGTGAAAGTGTGCAAAGATAAGGGGAAGAATGTCATTTGTCATTAGTCATTGGTCATTTGTCACTTGTCACTCGCGTCCGGTATCCGGCTTGCGACCAATGACCAATGACAAATGACCAATGACAAATGACAAATGACAAACCTTCCGATACCATTTCCGGCAGCATGAAGATCATCTTAGCCAATCCGCGCGGCTTTTGTGCGGGGGTCAATATGGCCATCGAGACCGTGGACAAGGTCCTGGCCATGAAAGGCCCGCCGGTCTACGTCTACCATGAGATCGTGCATAACCGGCACGTGGTGGATGGATTCAGGAAAAGGGGGGTGACGTTTGTGGATGACATCGACGAGGTTCCGCGGGGCGGGCTGGTGGTTTATAGCGCGCATGGGATTTCGCCGGAGGTGCGGCAACGGGCCAAGGAACGGCGGCTGATCGAGGTGGACGCGACGTGTCCGCTGGTGACCAAGGTGCACATGGAGGTGCTGCGCTATGTGCGGGATGGGTATACGGTGATCTTCATCGGGCATCGCAAGCACGATGAGGCGATCGGGACGGTGGGGGAGGCGCCGGATTCGATCATCGTGGTGGAGACGCCGGAGGAGGCCACGAATCTGAAGGTGAAGGAGCAGGCCCGGCTGGCGTACGTGACGCAGACGACGCTGAGCGTTTCCGATGCCCAGCGGGTGATCGACGCGCTCAAGGCCCGGTTTCCGAACATTCGATATCCGGGCAAGGATGACATCTGTTATGCGACCACCAACCGGCAAAACGCGGTGACGATCCTCAGTCCGGAGGTGGACCTGGTGCTGGTGATCGGGAGCAAGAACAGTTCCAACAGCCAGCGGCTGGTGGAACGGGCGGTGGAAGCGGGAAAGCCGGCGCATCTGTTCGACGATGAATCGGAGTTGGACCCGAACTGGTTCGACAACAAAAACGCGGTGCTGGTGACGGCCGGGGCCTCGGCGCCGGAGCATCTGGTGAGCGAATTGGTCCATCGTCTGTGCCGCGATTTCGGCGGAGAAATTGAAACGCGAACGCTGCTGGAGGAGGGGATTTCCTTTGAGTTGCCGAAGTCCGTCAGGAGTTTGGCGGTGGTGAATTGAAGAAGAAGTGCAAGTGGCAAGTTGCAAGTGCAAGTTGATTTGGCTGGCAACTTGCACTTGCAACTTGTAACTTGCAACTTCCTAGAGGCATCCATGAAAGGCGTTATTCTAGCCGGGGGCACGGGCTCGAGGCTGTTCCCGCTCACCAAAGTCACCAACAAGCATCTGCTGCCGGTATATGACAAGCCGATGATCTATTATCCGCTGGAGTGCATGGCCAAGGCGGGCATCGAAGACGTGCTGCTGGTCACGGGGGGAAATAACAGCGGGGATTTCATCCGGCTATTGGGCAATGGGCGCGATTTCGGACTGAAAGACCTGAATTACACGTATCAGGAAGGAGCCGGGGGAATCGCGCAGGCGCTGGGCCTGGCGGAACATTTCGCCGGCGGGGACAGCATCTGCCTGATCCTCGGCGACAACATCCTGGAATACACCATCCGCGAGGCGTGCCGGAAGTTTATCCAGCAGCGCGACGGGGCGAAAATCCTCCTGGCACAGGTGGAAAATCCCCGCGCCTACGGCGTGGCGGAGATGGACGGCCAGCGCGTCGTCCGCATCGTCGAAAAACCCAAGGAGCCCAAAAGCAACTGGGCGGTCATCGGAATTTATTTCTACGACAAAAACGTCTTCGACGTCGTTCGCAAGCTCAAGCCCTCGGCCCGGAACGAGCTGGAAATCACCGACGTCAACAACGCGTACATCGAGCGTGGCGAAATGACGTACGACAAAGTTGACGGCTTCTGGGCCGACGCGGGAGAAAACATCGACTTCTACCTCAAGGCGTGCAACACGGTCTCCAAATGCGGGGCGAATAAGGAAGGGAAGTAGACATACGAACTTACAGCCCCTAACAAAAAGACTGACACAGAGATCACAGAGGCCACAGAGATCACAGAGGAATACTGATTTTATGGGTTTGTCTCTGTGTGCTCTGTGAACTCTGTGTTCTCTGTGGTTTATTTTGTTAGGCGAACCTATGCAAATCATCCTCGTCACCGGCGCGGCCGGGTTTATCGGGTCCAATTTCGTGCGGCTTCTCGTTTCGCGGCGCGTTTCGGCGAAGATCGTCGCGCTGGATAAGCTGACGTATTGCGGCAATCTGGCCAATCTTCAGGGGGTGTTGTCGGATCGGGCGGTCTTTGTTCGCGGGGATATTTGTGATCCGGACCTGGTGGGGGCCGTGTGCGACGAGCATCAAGTCACGCACATCGTCAATTTCGCGGCCGAGACTCACGTGGACCGGTCCATCCTCGGCTCGGGGCCGTTCGTGCAGGCCAACGTGGTCGGGACGCAGGTTTTGCTCGACATCGCCCGTGCCCGGAACATCCAAAGATTTCTTCAGGTGGGCACGGATGAGGTATATGGAACGCTGCCGGAGGATCGGCCGGAGATCAAGTTCACGGAACAGACGCCGCTACAGCCGAACAGCCCGTACAGCGCGAGCAAGGCCGCGGCCGATTGCCTGGTTCGGGCCTATTTTCACACGTTCAAGATGCCGGTGCTCATCACGCGATGCAGCAACAATTACGGGCCGTATCAATTCCCGGAAAAGGTCATTCCGCTGTTCGTTACCAACCTGATCGAAGGGAAAAAGGTGCCGCTGTACGGCGACGGCATGAACGTCCGCGACTGGCTGCACGTCGAGGACCATTGCGATGCCATCTGGGCCGTGCTGGAAAAGGGCACGCCCGGCGAGGTGTACAACATCGGCGGCAACAACGAAATCACCAATCGCAAGATCACCGAAACCATCCTCCGCGAAATGGGCAAGACTTGGGACGAAAGCGTGCAATACGTGAAGGACCGTCCCGGCCACGACCGCCGATATGCCATCGACGCGGGCAAGATCAAACGCGAGCTGGGCTGGGAGCCGAAGCATCGGTTCGAGCAATCGATCAAGACGACCATTGACTGGTACAAGGACCATCCGGATTGGTGGCGGGCAATCAAGAGCGGGGAATATCTGAAGTATTACGAGCAGCAATACGGCGGAAGATAGAAATGAAGGGGACACGACCCTTTATATAAAGGGTCGTGTCCCCTTCTTCATCTGGTTATATCATTGAGATGCCGGGGTCGGCGATCAGGGCAAGTTCATCGTACGGCTGAGGGCGAAATTCAGCCTGGTCGGCCGGGTGGCTGAAGTAGTTGCCGATGACCAGCGGGAGGCGAACCATTTTGCGTTTTTGATGATTGAGGATTCTCCACCATATTGAGTCGGCCGCCAAGCGGATAAGCGTTCCATCGGAGGCGCGCCAGGGATAGCGCGGCGCCGTGAGATGCGCTTCCATGCGCCACAGGGTGGCCGGGCCCAAAGTCGCGCGCTCGCCGGTGCCGCTGCCCAGACGAGTCACGGTCCCCGCGGCAGGCGGCCAGACCGGGACAGGCGGAAGCCGCTGCGCGGGATAGCATTTCTCAACATGGTCCGTGTCGGCCTGGGTGTAGCAGACGTTCCAGTCGCCGGCGACGAGCATTGCTCTTTCCCTGGCCATGACGCTCTGCATGACCTCCAGCGCATCGGGGGCGAGGCGGTCGTCGAGATTCAGATTCATCACCATCGGCGTGGCGACCATGGATAGCGCAACGTTCCATGCCTGGTAGATGGTGAGCGGTTCGTGCACCGTGACCGAACGGGCCTTGAGCCAATCGGGCGGGACGTCGCCGCCGTCGAACACGTAGATTGATTCGAGCGGCAAGGTTTGGGCGGCGAGGTTGGCGGCATGGCCGCGCAGCAACTCCCAGCGGTTGGGATCGCCATGCCATACTGAACAGAAAACGGTGGTGAGCGGCAGGCGCTGAATATCCCGGCGTTTGAAAATGCAGTCCTGTTCCAGCCGGGCCACCAAGTCGTAACCCTTTGAGTTCATCAGCGTGATGAGCGTTTCGTCGGGGTAATTGTTCTCGATGGCGAACACGGAGATGCGGAATTTCTGAAGATCAAGAGCGGTAAGAATGCTGATCTCCGCCCCTTCAACGTCGATTGAGCAGAAGTCGATGTCGTAAAGGTTTTGCTCTTCGAGCAAGGAAGAGAGCTTACGGACCTGAACTCTGCGGGTCTGGCGGCTGGTGGCGCGGGCTTCCAAGCGGCCGCGGTTACGGGGGTCAAACTTTTCGGCCAGCCCGCTCAGCATTTTTTCGTCGATGCCGGCGTCGGCCTCGACGAAATCCGCTTCACCTTCAAAATCGGCGACGCAGCACTGCTTGCAGACGGCCTTCCGGGTGGCGGAAAGGCGGGCAAAGGCCGAGGGGAGGGGCTCGACGCACAAGCCCGTCCATCCCATGGACCGTTCAAAGAAGAGTGAGTTGCTGAATTTCTCCCCGTCGTAGGCGCCGATATCGACAAAGACTCCGCCGCGCTTCCCGCGGAAAAAGTACTCGAAAAGGAATTGGTCCTGTCCGACTTGGGAGAAGAACTTCACGATGAGCCTCTCATGGGCCGGGCCGGGTTCAGCAGACTTTGAATCACCGATATTTCCCAGCGTGTGTTCGGCCGGCCATGATCTCTGTAGCTTGATCCGGAATTTCCCGCGTGAACCTCGGCAAACGAACGTCGTTGGCCATGTTGCATAGCATACCGGTCTTGGTGTGATCGGGCCAACCCGTTCTACAGTTCGTTCGTGTTCTAGGGCATGTCTTGCGGATGTTCGACCACTAGCGGATTTGGCGCGGTTCCTCTACCCAACAAGGTGAAAATTCTGTATTTATTGAGGCGCGTGAAAACTCACATCAAAGGGCGTTCGAGTTCACTCGACGTGACGATTGAACCGGCGACGGAGGCCGATGTTCCGGCGATTCTGGAATTCATCCGCGGATTGGCCGAATATGAAAAGCTGTCGCACGAGGTGGAGGCGAGCGAGGCTCAACTTCGGGAGCATTTGTTCGGTCGGCGACCGGCGGCGGAGGCGATCGTGGCGAAAATCGGCGGCAAGGCGGTGGGATTCGCGCTGTTTTTCACGACGTTTTCGACGTTCGCGGGGCGGCCCGGGATTTGGCTGGAGGATTTGTTCGTGTTGCCGAAGCATCGGCGAAAGGGAATCGGCCGGGCGCTGCTAAAGGCGGTGGCGGGGATCGCGGTGGAGCGAAAATGCGGGCGGCTGGAATGGTCCGTGCTCGATTGGAACGAGCCGGCCATCAAGCTGTATCAGAAGCTCGGGGCGGCGGCGATGAGCGATTGGACGGCCCAGCGCCTTTGCGGCGATGCGCTGTTACGATTGGCGGGGAAATGAACGACCTTTACGATTCCATCCTTATCGTCGGCGGCCAGGGAATGCTCGGGCACGCCTTGACCGATCTTCTCGTCTCGCGCGGACGCCGGCCGGTTGTCGTCGATCTTCCGCAGATCGACATCACCGATCCGTCGGCCGTGAAAAAACTCTTCGCCGATCAGCGTCCCACTCTGGTGCTGAACTGTGCCGCTCACACCAAGGTTGATCTTTGCGAGCAGGAGAATGAGAAAGCCGACGCCGTCAACGGGCACGCCGTCGGCCTGCTCGCCCGCTCATGCAAATCCTCCCATGCGGTGCTGGTTCACATCAGCACGGATTTTGTTTTCGACGGAACCGGGCGCCGGCCGTATCTGCCGAGCGATCCGGTGAATCCGTTGAGCGCCTACGGCCGATCAAAACTTCTGGGCGAGCGGGAACTTGAAAAAGATGCCCCCGCGCGATGGCTGATTGTCCGCACGGCCTGGCTTTACGGCCGGCACGGGGTGAATTTTCCGCGAACCATGGTTCAGGCCACCCAGGCGGGCAAGGCGCTGACGGTGGTGAACGACCAGGTCGGCTCGCCGACGTACACGGTTGATCTGGGCGGGGCGATTCTGGATCTTCTGGACAACGGGGCGTCGGGGCTGTGGCACGTGACCAATTCCGGGCAAACAACGTGGTTCGATTTTGCCCGGGCCACGCTGGAGGAATTCGGACTTGCCGCGGAAATCTCGCCGATTTCCAGTGCCGAATGGGCGCAAAAACGGCCGGCGTCGGCGATTCGTCCGGGCTACAGCGTTCTGGACCTTGCGGCGCTGGAGCGCCGGATCGGCCGGCCGATGCGGCCATGGCGGGCAGCCCTGGCGGATTTCCGCGCCGCCGTGCAGCGCGAAGGGTTTTAGGCGAATGGGGGGCGTCGTGGTATACTCCGTCGCCGAAATGAATCGCGCTTTCGGGATGCGTTGCCAACTATTTTTTGTTTCCTTGGTGAGTCTGTCGGTACTGGCATGTCAGCCGAGCGCCTCGTCCGCGCCGGCGGTAAGCCAGGGCGCGGCGGCGACGACGCCATGCTGCCAATACGTTGTCAGCGGCGGAGCGCTGCATCCGGGTCCACACGAGCTTCGGCCGGGCGATACGGTCTCCACGATTCTGGCGCGCGATCTGCCGGCCAAGCCGGGCAAGCCGGTCACCATCGTTCTGATTCGCCAGGCGCCGGAGGGCAAAGTGCGGCAGTTGATCCAACTGGACGCCAACGGGCGGCTGATGGACGAAAAGCAGAACTGGGCGCTTCGCAATGGGGATGAATTGGTGTTCCCCGGCGGAGCCGGATCGAATTCCACGCGCAATCCGACGGGTCCTCAGGCGCACAGCTCTGAATAAGCCCTTACTTCAAATGCAAATCCACGCCTTCCTCTTCCCACTGTTCGACGAGGCGTTTGAGGTCGGCGACGGTCGCATTGAGTTGACGGGAGGTGTCGACCAGGGATTGATAGAGCCTGGGATCGTTGACCAACTGGCCGGCGGCGCCCTGGCCCTTGTCGACCTTGTCCAGGATGCTCTGCATGCTGGTCAGGACGCTGGAGACCTGCGTGAGCCGATCGCCGATTTGCTTGCTCAGGTCGTCGATGTCCTTCCCCGCGCCTTTGATGGCCACGGAGGCGTTGGCGCTGGCGCTTTGCAAGCTGTCGGCCAGGGCGTCGAGCTTGTCGGTGGTGGTGCGGAGGTTGTTGATCGCCACCTTCAGGTTGCTCTGGGTGGTGGAATCGCCGAAGACGGACTGGAGGGAATCGGCCAACTGGCCGATCTTTCCCGCCTGGATGGAGAAGGATTTGATGGTCTTGTCGAGATCGTCGATGGCGCCGGACTCGCGAAGTTTCTTGGCGGTGAGACGGATTTCCTCGCTCATGGCGCCGATCTGGGCGGCGGTCTGCGAGAGCGTGGAGGGGAAGAGGTTCAACTGAAGCCCGACGTATTTCGTGGGGATGATTTCGTTGGCGACGAGCGCGCCGCGAGGCGATTCGTCGCCGACGTCGAGACTGATGATGGCGGTGCCGCCGAGGGCGTTGGTGGAGATGACGACGGCGCGGACGTTTTCCGGGAGGGGGGGATCGCGGTCGACGACCGCGTCCACGGTGACGCCGATGCCGTCGGGATTCCGGTTCATCGTGGTGACCCGTCCGATCTCGACGCCGAGGTATTCAACGGCCGATCCCGGTGACAGGCCATCGGCCCGCGGGGTCGTGAAATGCACCGGCATCTGCGGGGGGGCGAACAACTCCGCGGTCCGGCTGCTGAATTTCAGGGCCATCCATCCGAAAGCGATGAGCGCGCCCAGGACCGTCACTCCAACCAAAACGTTTCGCTGATAACTTGGCATGGCCTGAAATCCCTTGTTGACCAATGAATCACTTGTTTTCCGCCTGGTCAAGCGTCTGTAATTCCTGCTCGTTCGCCTCGCCCAGGACAAAGCGCTTGACGGTTTCGTTGGTTGAGTTGCGGATGTCCTCGGCGTTGCCGTCAAAGATGAGCTTGCCGTCGCAGAGCATGACGATGCGGTCGGCGACCTTCATGGTGCTGTTCATATCGTGGGTGACGACGATGCTGGTGACTTCGAGTTCTCGCTGGAGCTTGAGAATGAGTTCGTTGATCACGTCGGACCGGATCGGGTCCAGGCCGGTCGTCGGCTCGTCGTACAGGATGACCTCGGGATCGAGGGCGATGGCGCGGGCGAGGGCGACCCGTTTTCGCTGACCGCCGGAGAGTTCGGCCGGCATCTTCCCGCCAACGCCGGACAATCCGACCATGCGGAGTTTCTGATCGACGATCTTGGCGATTTCATCGGGCTTCTTGTCGGTGTGTTCCACCAGCGGGAAGGCGATGTTCTGGGCGACGGTGTCGGAATCGAAAAGCGCGCCCTGCTGAAAGAGGAACCCGAATCGCTGGCGAACCTTCATCAGTTCGCGTTCGGGCAGGTTGTCGATGCGACGGCCGGAGAACCAGACCTCGCCCCGGTCGGGTTTGAGCAGGCCGACGATATGCTTGAGCAAGACGCTTTTCCCGCTGCCGCTGACGCCGATGATGACCAGGCATTTTCCGCATTCGATCTGGAGGCTGATGTCGTTGAGGACTTCGAGCCAGCCGAATCGCTTATACACGTGCCGCAGTTCGATCAATGCCATGGGGGACGCCGGTTAGTTTCCAAAAACGCTGCGGATTCCGTAGAGGCCGATGTACCAGTCCTGGGCGATCTGGGCGAAGAAGAAATTCATGATAATGATGCACAGGAAGCTGGTAACGAAGGACTCGGTGCAGGCGCGGCCGACGCCGTTGGCGCCGGCGCCGCAAAAGAATCCCTTGTAGCAACTGATCAGGCCGATGGCGCCGCCGAAGAAGAAGGACTTGATGATCCCCTCGTTGACCTGCCACATTTCCACGCCGCCGTGCGCCGCGTAATGCCAGAACGGCCCGGAGGGAACGCCCAGCACCTGGACGCTGATGAGCCAACCGCCGACGATTCCGGTGATGTCGCTGTAGATGGCGAGCATGGGGGTGAGCAGCAGGCAGGCGATGAAGCGCGGCACGACCAGAAATTGGATGGGGTCGGTTCCCATGACGCGCAGGGCATCGAGTTGCTCGGTGACGTTCATGGTTCCCAGTTCGGCTGTCAATGCCCCGCCGACCCGGCCCGCCAGCATCACCGCCGCCAGCACCGGCCCGATCTGCTTCACCACCGACAGGAAGATCACGCTTCCCATGCGGTCCTCCTGTCCAAGGGCCTTGAACTGGCTGTAGGTCTCGATGGCCATGATCATTCCGATGAACCCCCCGGTCACGGCGATGACAGGGATCGATTGCACGCCGATTTCAAACAATTGCGGCAAAAGCTGGCGGAGGCTTTTCCATCGCAGGCCGGTGGCGAAGAGCCAGATGAACGTTCGCCCGGCGAAGTCGCAGAACTGGCCGAATTCGGCCAACAGATTGTTGGTCCTTCGGCCGACGGTCTCGATCAGCTTTCCGGGCATATTGGGAGAATCATACGGCTGGTCCGCGCCGCTAGCCAGTGACCTTCGCCGCCAATTCGCGCGCCATCCGCTCGACCGGATCGCTCCAATCGCCGCGATCCGTTTGGCGGAACAGCCGCATCGTCGGATACCACGGTGAATCCTGGCGATCCAACATCCATCGCCAATCCGGCATCGACGGCAATAGGACCCAGACCGCCTGGCCCATGGCGCCGGCCAGATGGGCGACGGCCGTATCGACCGTGACGACCAAATCCAGGCTTTGGATCAAAGCGGCGGTGTCGGAAAAATCGTGCAGTTCGGAAGTGAAGTCGATCATCGGCGATGCGCCGGTCTGTTGGACCGCGGAACCTTTTTGCAGGCTGATAAACTGGATGCCCTCGACGGCCAGCAGCGGAGCGAACTGCTCGAAGCGCACGGATCGGCGGGCATCGTTGGGATGTTCCGGCCTTCCCGCCCAGGCCAGGCCGACGCGCAGGTTTCCGGTCTTTTCGCCCAGGCGCATCCGCCATTTCGCCGACAATTCCTCCCCCGGATTGAGATACGGGACGTGGGCGGGAATATTGTCCAGCGTGGTGCCCATCACCAGTGGGAGGCTCAGAAGCGAACAGTGGACGTCAAACGGAGGCATGGGTTGTCCGAGCACCGCCACCGGCGCCATGTCGCGGAGCAGGCGAGTCAGTTCCGCATGGCAGGCCAGCACGATTCGCGCGCCTCGCGCCGCCACCATCGGGACGTAGCGGACGAACTGGATGGCATCGCCAAAACCCTGCTCGGCATAGAGCAGAATCGTCTTGCCCCGCAAATCCTCGCCGGCCCATTGCGGTTGAGCGAACCGAAGGGCTACGCCTGGCCGCCACTGGTATTCCCGCCAGCCTTGCTCCAGATCGCCCAGGAGCAGATGGAGCATGCCCAGGTCCGAATGGGCCGGCCGATAGTCGCCCTGGAGGGCGATGGCGCGGCGGTAACTGTCGATCGCCTCGGAAAATTTTCTCTGATCGGCCAGCACCAGCGCCAGATTGTGGTGCGCCCGCGCCGCGTTCGGCTGCATGCGAACGGCGGCGGTCAGGGCGGCGTGGGCTTCATCGAATCGGCCCAACTCGCGCAGCGCGCCGCCGAGATTACCGTAGGCATCGGCGTAATCCGGGTTCAGTTGAATGGCGCGCTCGAATTCCCTGGCGGCGATTTCAGGTTGCCGTTTTTCGCTCAGCACCGTGCCAAGACTGTTATGAAACGTCGGCTCGAGCGGTTTGAGCGCGATGGCACGCTGGAACGAGGCGACGGATTGATCCAGCTTTCCCGCCAGACGCGAGAATTCACCGAGATTGGCATGAAGTTCGGCGACGAGCGGATGGGCCGCGGCGGCGCGGGCGGCGAGATCGACCGCCATCCCGATCCGGCCCGTTTGCCTTGCCACGATGCTCAACAGATGCAAGGCATCCCTGTGGTTGGGCTGCCGGCTCAGGATTTGGGCGCAGAGGGTTTCGGCCTCGGCGAATCGGCCGGCGCGTTGATGCTCCGCCGCGGTCGCCAGCGATTTTTCAAGGGATATCGGGTTCATCTCTCACCGGTCCGCAGTGCGGCCGCCGTCTCTTCGATGGCCGCGCGCCATTCGCCGGCCCGCTTCTGCCGAAACAGACGCATGGTCGGATACCACGGAGAATCCAGACGTTGCAACATCCATCTCCAATCGGGATTGCACGGAAGGAGGAGCCATACAGGCTTGCCCATCGCCCCGGCGAGGTGAGCCACGGAGGTATCCACGGAGATCACCATATCGAGATTCTCAATCATCGCGGCGGTATCGGCAAAGTCTTTCAGGTAATAAGTGAAGTCTATCAAGGACATCCCGGCGGGCGGAAGGCTTTTGGCCGAGTCGCCCTTTTGCAGACTGTAAAAGGCGTCATCTTTCACCTGGGCCAGCGGAGCGAAATTGGCGGGGAGAATCGAACGGTTGCGATCGTTCACGTGGGTCGCTGAGCCGGCCCAGGCGAGGCCGATTCTTCGACGGTTGTCCCCTGTCGGCAGCTTGCCGCGCCAGGTTTCCACCAGTTCCGGATCGGCCTGCAAATACGGCACCGAGGAGGGAATTGAATGCAAGTCCGTCTTAAATGCCAGGGGAAGGCTGAGGAGCGGACAATGAAAATCGAATTTGGGCAGTGGCTCACCGGCGGCGAGAACCTGACTCCCGGGCATCCCGAAGAAAATAGGCATCCGGGAGAAGAGCCGTTTCAAGTCCACGGGGCATTGCACGATCACCCTCGCGCCACGGGCGGCAACCAACGGGGCGTAGCGGATGAATTGGATGGCGTCGCCAAATCCCTGCTCGGCTTGAAGAAGAATAGTCTGGCCGTTCAGGTCGTGACCGTCCCACCGCGGCTGGGAAAACGGCGGCGGCCGGAGTACCTTTTTGACTTTCCATCGCCATTCATATTCCGGCAAACCCTCCGCGAAATTGCCGTGAAGCAGCAGGAATAACGCCAGGTTCCAATGGGCGTCGGGAAACTCCGGATCGATCTGCATCGCCCGACGGAACAGGCTCTGGGGCTCATCGAATCTTCCACTGTCGATCAATGCGCCGCCCAGGTTGTTGAGGGCTTGGGCGTAGTCGGGCTTGAGGCGAAGGGCCTGGCGGTAGGCGGCGATCGCCTCATCGAGGCAACCGGAGTCGCTGAGGGCGTTGCCCAGATTATTATGAGCTTCGGCCATGTCGGGCTGGATTTCGATTGCCCTGCGGCAAGCGGAGATCGAATCGTTCACCCGCCGTTGGTCGAGCAGCGCATTGCCCAGATTGGAGAATGCCCCGGCGAGGTCCGGCTTGAGTTGAATGGCGCGATGGTACGCCGCGATCGCTTCGTCAAGCCGGCCGATCGCCTCCAGGGCCTGGCCGAGATTGTTGTGCGCGTCGGGATACTCGGGGACCAACTCGATGGCGCGGCGGAAGGCCGCCAGGGCCTCGTCCAGCCGGCCCATCTTCTTCAGCGCCACGCCCAGGTTGTTGTGTGCCATTGCAAAGCCGGGCATCAATTGAATCGCCCGCTGGTAGCAGGTGATGGCTTCATTGAGATTTCCCTTATCGACCAGCGCATTGCCGAGATTGCTGTAGGCTTCAAAGTAATCGGGCTTGAGTTGTATGGCTCGGCGGTAGGCGGCAACGGCATCGTCGGTTCGGCCCTGGTCGCGAAGGACGTTGGCGAGATTGCCATGGGCCGGCGCCCAGTCCGGTTGGAGCGCGATGGCGCATCTCAGCGCGGCGACGGCGTCGTCCAGCCGGCCCTGATCTCTCAGCAGGTTGCCCAGGTCGCTGTGCGCCGCGGCAGCCTGGGGCTGGAGCTGAACCACCCGGCGCATCAGCGGCAGGGCTTCATTCCCGCGACCCTGCTGGGCGAGAAGCACGGCCAACGGATGCATGGCGCCCAGATTATCGGGAAGCTGGGAGAGAATCTGCCGATAGAGACCTTCGGCCTCGGCGAAGCGGCCGGCGCGATGCTGCTCCTGGGCCATCTGCAAAGCGCAATCGACGCGAATTTGTGGCATCGTTCATTTTGCTCGGGCCGTGCGGACGGCCTCGACGAACGCCTTGGCGTTGGCGGTCACGCCGGCCCAGTCGCTTTTCGCCAGCGCGTCCTTGGTCACCAGCGACGATCCCGCGCCGACGAACACCGCGCCGGCCTTGATCCACTCGCCGGCGTTCTTCAGGTCCACCCCGCCCGTCGGCGTCAACCGAAGCTGCGGCAGCGGGGCCAGAATGTCCTTGAAATATTGCGGACCCAGCACCGTCGACGGGAAAACCTTCACCACGTCCGCCCCGGCCGAAAAGGCCCGGAGAATCTCCGTCGGCGTGAACGCGCCGGGAATCATGATCTTGCCATAGCGGCGGGTCGTCGAAACGATCTGCTCGTCGAACACCGGAGAGACGACGAACTGCGCCCCGGCGGCGATCGCGTCGCGCGCCGTCGCGGCGTCGATCACCGTTCCCACGCCGATGACCGCCCGGTCGCCGAAACGGTCGGCCAGCATCTCGATCCCCGAGATCGCCTTGGGCGTGCTCATGGTGACCTCGATCGCCGGCACGCCGCCGGCCAGCAGGGCTTCGGTAATGCCGACGAGTTGGTCTTTGGAATTGGCGCGAATGACCGCCACGACGCCGGCATCGCCGACCGTCTTGAGGTTTTGTTCCTTGGTTGCCATGATGATGTTTTAGCAGCTAGGGCGCGAGCCGCAAGTTGGTGAGCGCTACGCCAACCGCGCCTTTTTTCGTATCCGCTCGGCCAGTTTCCGCCGGAAAGGCGCGGAAAACCACCGGTTCCAAAATAAAATGGAACTTTATTACCTCTGAACTGTATCAATTCGCGGTGAAAGCACCGTTCGAACGGGATTCGATTTGAATGGACGACGAAGAGGCCATCGAACGAGTGTTGGCGGGCGATATCAATTGCTTCGGCCTGCTCATCGACAAATACCAAAACAAAGTGTTGGGCATGATTTACAACATGACGCGGGATCATCACTTGAGCGAAGACCTGGGTCAGGACGTGTTCATGGACGCCTACCGGGGCCTAGCGCACTTTGATTCCGCCCGAAGTCGTTTTTCGACCTGGCTATACCGAATCACGCAAAACAAGGCGATCAACGCGCTTCGCAAACGCAAGCCGCTGCTTTTTGCCAAGGCGCCGGAGAGGGCGATTGAGGCCGGTGGGTTTGAGAAGGTTTCCGCGGATGAGTTGCATATGGAGTTTGACCGCATTCTGGATCGGCTGCCGGCTCGACAAAAGGCGGCGTTTGTCTGGTCGGAAATCGAAGAATTGTCCTACAAGGACATCGCGGAGATCGAAGGGGTAAGCCTGGGAACGATCAAATCGCGCATCAGCCGGGCGAGGCAATTCCTTCGGGACGCACTTAAGCATCGAAAGGCCATCTCCAATGAATGAGAACGATCCGTATCAATCTTGGGTCGAAAAGAGGCGGGGCGTGGTATTCCCCGATGGCTTTTCAAAAAAGATTGTCGGGCAAATTCTTCGAAACGAACAAGCAACGCGGCAGCCGAAGCCGAAATGGGCATTAGGCCGGTGGATTGAATGGATTTCTCTGCGTCCCGGCATGCAAACAGCGATAATCGCCATCGCATTTTTGGCAGGGGCGCTGCGATTGATTTTGATTCTCCAAATAGTTTTTTCTTTCTGAACGGGGAGCACCTATGAGCACTCAGACAATCGCCAGCACCCAAAGGCGCCCTTGGCTAGCGGTCCTTTTGTCGATGGTATTGCCCGGCTTGGGCCAGCTTTATTGCGGGGCCACGATCAAATGCCTTTGGGTCTCCGGCTTGATGAGCGCGATCGGGATATTGAGCATTCTGTCGATAGCGACTCCGCTCTCCGCATCCCACCGGCCCTTGATCCAGACGAGCGGGAGCTTGCTCCTTTTATGCCTCGTGCTGTCGCTGGTCGTCTACGGATTCAGCGTGATCGATGCTCTATTGACCGCCCGCAAGACACGCGAGGATTACCGGCTGAAGGATTACAACCGGTGGTATGCCTACCTTCTGTTCTGGATCGCCGTGTCCGGGGGGTATCTTTTCGCCGCGCTTTACGTCCGGGAAACCCAATTGGAGGCTTTTAAGGTTCCCGGCGCGTCGATGTACCCGGCGATCTGGCCGGGCGACCGTCTGCTGGCGGCCAAGAATGTCTATCTGGACCATGACCCCGCCATCGGCGACGTGGTGATTTTCCGCAATCCGGAAAACAGAGCACAGGCCTATATCAAACGCGTGGTCGCCGTAGAAGGAGATACCGTTGAAATCCGCGATGATGACCTCTACATCAACGGCGTAAAACTGCGGCGGGAAGAAGCATCGGCCCCGGCCAATGTCGCCCCGCAAGTGAAAGGCACGCCGGCCTACTTTTACGAATGGAACGGCAACGCGAAATACCAGATCTGCCTGTGTGCCGACGGCGGCCTTGGGGTGAAGGATTTCCCCAAGACAATCGTCCCCAAACATCAGTGCTTTGTTCTCGGAGATAATCGCGAGGATAGCATGGATAGCCGTGTTTTTGGGTCCATCCCGATTGTGGGGATCATTGGCAAGGCCAGCTTCATTTATGAGCCGTCCGAGGATTGGTCCAGGTTTGGGAGCATGGAGTGAGAAGTCGGCCGAAAATGGCAAATGGGGTTCAATTCCTCATTTGTGTTCTCGTTCTCATGGCCACGGCCGCCCTCGCGACTGGAACCAACGATGCCGTGGTTTTGCCGCCGGGTCAGCCGCTGGCATGGATTCGGACAAGTGCGGATAAGACGGACTTCGTCTGCGACGGGACGGACCATCGTTTTGTGCCGTGGGGATTCAACTATGATCGCGATGAGGCGGGCCGGCTCCTGGAAGATTATTGGGCCGACGATTGGGCAAAGGTCGCGGATGATTTCCACGAGATGAAGAGTCTGGGCGCAAATGTGGTGCGCATCCATCTACAGTTGTGCCGCTTCATGAAATCACCCGGGCAACCCGATGGGAAAAACCTCGCCCGTTTGGGCAAGCTGGTGCGGTTGGCGGAAGAGACCGGAGTTTACCTGGATGTGACCGGGCTTGGCTGTTACCACAAGGATGAGGTCCCGGCATGGTATGACGCAATGGACGAATCCGCCCGCTGGAAGGTCCAGGCGCGCTTTTGGCGCGCGGTGGCGGAAGTCTGCAAAGACAGTCCAGCCATTTTTTGTTACGACTTGATGAACGAGCCTATCGCCTCCGGCGACCGCAAGGGCGATTGGCTCCCCGGCACACCGCTGGATGGGAAATGTTATCTGCAACGGCTAACGACTGACATGCGTGGCCGCACGGACCGGGAGATTGCCAACGAATGGGTTGCGGAGTTGTCCGCCGCCATCCGGGCAGTTGATAACCGGCACATGATTACCGTCGGTGTGGTTCCGTGGGAAGAGACTTTTGGCCCAGGCGCCAAGTCCGCGTTTCGCGATCCGGAGGTATCCGCCCCGTTCGATTTTTTGTGCGTGCATTATTATCCGAGGGAAGGGAAATTGGACGACGACCTGGCCATACTCAAACTCTATGACATAAGCAAACCGCTGGTCATTGAAGAAGTCTTTCCGCTTCAGGCTGACGTTGGAACAACGGAGGAATTCATCCGCCGGTCACGGATGGATGCCGATGGCTGGATCAGCTTTTATTGGGGCAAGACTCCCGAGGAATATGACAAGGAGCCGGGTATCAAAGCCGCCCTGACTGGAAGTTGGTTGCGCCACTTCAGCGCGCTGCGCGGAGAAATGCTGAATTGACGCAAGCCATTAAATTTCGTGAGTGATATGCAGAGTGCACTTCAGCCACCGCTCACGCAAGTTACGCTCATTCCCAGCCGCCGCCCAGGGCTTTGTACAGCGCCACCAGATCGGCCGAGACCTGCTGCTCGCTCTGGGCCATCGAGTCCTGCGCTCCAAACAGGCTGCGCTGGGCGTCCAGTACGCTGAGGAAATCGGCGCTGCCCTTCTCGAAGAGCTCCATGGACAGATCGACGGCCTTCTGGTTGGCGGCGACGGCCTGGCGCAGCGATTGCAAACGCACCTGCTCGCGGTTGTAGGCCACCAGGGCGTCGTCCACGTCGCCCAGGCTTTGCAGGACCGCCTTGCGATACGCCTGGAGCGCTTCCGCCTGGCGTTCGTTTTGGACGTGAATGTTCGACGCGACCTTCCCGGCGTTGAAGATGTCCCAGGTGACGCCGGGGGCGATGTCGTACATCCGGCTGGAATAATCGAACAGTTGTTTCAGCCTTTGCGATCCGACCCCGAGCGCTCCGGTGATGGAGAACTGCGGGAACAGATCGGCGGTGGCGACGCCGATCTGGGCCGTCGCCGCCGCGAGCTGCCGCTCGGCGCGGCGCACGTCCGGGCGCCGCCGCAGCAATTCCCCCGGCAAACCCGGCGGCACGCTGGGCGGACCCACCGGGATCGGCTCCACGCCGCTCAATTCATCCGACAACGAACCGGGGTCCTGGCCCAGCAAGATCCCCAGATGGTGGATGGTCTGGCGAATTTGCGCTTCCAGCGTCGGCACGATCGACGCCGTCGTCGCCACTTGCGCTTCCTGCTGCGCCACGTCCAGATACGGCACCAGGCCGCCCTCCGCCTTGCGCCGCGTCAATTCCAACGTCTGCTGCTGGCTTTGAAGATTGTCCTCGGCAAGCTGCAATTCGCGCTGCGACCCGCGCAGCTCGATGTAGTTCACGGCCACCTCCGCCAGCATCGACACCAGAACGTCCCGTTGGTCCCACTCGGCCGCCTGAACGCTGTAGCTGGCGGCCTCGATCGCCCGCCGATTTCCGCCAAACACATCGATTTCCCACGTCATGTCGAAGCCCGCCTGCCACATATCGTTTTCCACCAAAGCGTTGGGGAGCGGCTGGCCGTTCGAAACAGTGGAAAACCCCGAAAGTTCGGCGGAATTCAGGCTAGTGCGAGTATGAGTGTATCCCCCCTGCGCCCCCACGTCGGGGAAAAGCCCGGATACGAGAATGCCGCGATTGGCGCGCGCCTCGCGAATCCGCGCCTCGGCGGCGAGCAGGTCGGGATTGCCGCGAACGGCGCGATCGATCAAGCCGTTCAACGTCGGGTCGTTCAGGGTCTGCCACCAGCGCTGATAGTCCGGCCGAGTGCTGGGCTGGGCGGCGGATTGCGTCGTCGGCTGCGTCGCCGAGCCGATTTCGCTGTACTGCTGGGGCGTCTTGATGTCCGGCTGCTTGTAATCCGGCCCGACCGCGCATCCCCACAATGCCAGCAAGGCCACCGGAATCGCGATCAGGAGCTTGGGCCGTTCGGCCAAAAAATGCTCTCGAAAATCAATCATGTTTAACCTTCGCTAAAGGGGGTGTAATCCCAAACGCTTCAACGTTCAAGCTGCCCTTTCCGGTAACGTTCCGCGATCGCTCGCAGCCCGCCCAGGGAAAACCGCGTCACATGGTCGGCCAGTTCTTCAACGTGCTGGTCCAGGTCGGCGTAAATCGGGCTGAGATTCTTCAAAACCGGCCGGGCAAAGTGGTAGTGCATCATCTGTCCCACGACGCTGACGGAACATTTGGCGATGACGCGCGGCGGAAGCTCGCCGACGATTTGGCGGATGATTGCCTGAAGCGTCGCCTCCCGCGGTCGAATGTGATCCTCGACGAGCGATTGAAACACGCCGGTCGGTTGGCTCATCTCGCGGGCCATCAGCCGACCGGACCATGATGGCCGGCCGGGATCAAGCAGACGCTTGAGAAATTGCCGGATAAATCCGCGGAGCCGATCTTCGGCCGATTCGCCGGCGGCGGCGTCCGGAGGCCCGGAACCCTCATCGGCTAGCAATTGCAATGACGCGAACACGGCCGCGTAGAGCTTTTGTTTATCGCCGAAGTGGTAATTGACCGCCGCGATGTTGGCCCGGGCCGTTCCACAAATCTCGCGAATGGTGGTATCTGCGAACCCTTTGAGCGCAAAGACTTCCCCGGCCGCGTCCAATAAACGCCGGCGAGTTTCCATGGAATGGTCGATCTGTGTATCAGACATGTGTTTCAATTCATTATTTCAAATATTCGTTTGAATTCAAGCGTGAAGGGGAAAAAAGTTAGCATGCGATTGCGTTGATGAGCGTGGCCAAACCCTGGCGGAGCGTATAGCCCGGCACGAAACCAATCGAGCGGAGCTTGGCGACATCGGCGGTCAAAACCGCGGGGTTGTCTGGCGTGGCCGGAGATTGCTGAATCTCCAGGAGGGATTCGGCCCCGGCCAATTCGGCGAGAATTTTGGCGATGTCGCCCAGCTTGGCCGGTTCGCCGGAGGCGACGTTGATGATGCCCTGAACGGGGCAGTGGAGGATGGCGGCAAATGCCCTGGCGACATCCTGGACGTGCAAGAAATCGCGCACGTGCGAGCCATTGCGGACGATCGCCGGCCGCTTGCCCAGCAGCGCATTCAGGACCGAAGGAATGAATCGCCGGGCGTCCTCGCCGGGACCGTACGGGAAAAATATCCGGGCCCATGCGACGCTCAACTGCGATTGGCGGGCAATCGCTTGGACGTTTTGCCGGAGGTTGTTCTTGCAAATCCCGTAGAGCGTCGCGGGATTGCTGGGCGTGGCGTCCTCGCTCAAGTGGGAATGCGTCCAGTCGTATTCCGCGCACGTGCCGGCGAAGACCGCCCGCTGGCCGCTGTGGGCGGCGAAGGATCGGAACAGCTTTTCCGACGCCGCTACCCAATCCAGATTCAACGGCGAATTCCAGAATTTCCCGTGCTCGGCGTACCAGGCAAGATGCACCAGGTGCGTCGGCCTGAGGCGCGCGATCAGTTCGTCGGCCACGGATTCGTCGAGCAGATCGACCCGATGGCAAACGGCGTCGGAGGAGGGGGAACTTGCCAGGTCGGCGGCGTGAACTTCCTCGCCCCGCCGGAGCAGTTCGGAAACAACCTGCCGGCCGATGAAGCCGCCGGCGCCTGTGACCAATACGCGGTTCATTTTCGCTTTTTCGCTCAGCGCCCGTAATCCGGATAGGTGGCGTCGCGCTCGGAAATGACGCGAACCTCGAGCGGCCAACGGATCGCGAACGCCGGATCGTCGTATCGAACGCCCCTGGCAGCCTCGGCGGCGTACCACTGAAACATGTCGTAGAGCACTTCCGAGCCATCGGCCAGCGTCTGGAATCCGTGGGCGAAACCGGCGGGAATAAACAGGGCGCGGTGATTTTCCGCCGACAATTCCGCGGCAAACCATTGCCCATGGGTGGGCGAATCGCGGCGAAGATCGATGATGACGTCGTAAATCGCGCCGGCGGTGCAGCGAACGAGTTTGGGCTGGGCCATCGGCTCGACCTGGAAGTGCATGCCGCGCAGCGTGCCCGACTTATGGTTGAACGAGACGTTGGACTGCACGATCTGCGTGGGAAGGGCGAGGTTCTGGAACTTCGAGCGGTCGAACGAATAGCAGAAGAAGCCCCGCTCATCGCGGAACTGTTCCGAGTCGATGACAAACGCTCCGGATAATGGCGTCGGCTGAAAGTTCATATTGGCCTCAGATCACCTCGGTGGCGGGAATGGCGACGACGAATTTTCCGCCCCATTGCCGGATGTGGCGCATCTGCTCCATGATCTCCTCCTTGAGGTTCCAAGGCAAAATGAGGAGATAGTCCGGCCGGGTCTGGGCCACCATTTCGGGCGGGTGGATGGGGAGGTGGGTGCCGGGCAGAAACCGGCCCTGCTTGTGGGGCGAGCGATCGACCACGTAATCGATGAAATCCGCGCGCACGCCGCAATAGTTGAGCAGCGTGTTGCCCTTGGCGGCCGCGCCGTAGGCGGCGATGGTTTTACCGGCCGATTTCGCCTCGACCAGAAATCGCAAAAACGCCCGCTTGGTTTTTTTGATCCGCTCGTCGAAGGCGCGGTAGGTGGACAGATCGGCCAGGCCGGCCTTCCGTTCGGCATCGAGCATCGTCTGGACGCGGCTTTCGATTTCCCGGGAGAATTCGACATGGCAAGCGAATATGCGGATCGATCCGCCGTGGGTCGGCAGTTCCTCGACGTCGAAGATCTTAAGCCCATGGGCGGCGAAGAGCCGCCGGACAAAATCGAAACTCAGGTAGGAAAAATGCTCGTGGTAGATCGTGTCGAATTGATTTTGGGCGATCAGGCGAAGCAGATGGGGAAATTCCAGGGTGATGATCCCGGCGGGCGCGAGCAGGATTTTCATGCCGGCGACGAAATCGTTGATGTCCGGAACGTGCGCCAGGACGTTGTTGCCCAGGAGCAGGTCGGGACGAATCGTTTCTTTGACCAGTTTGTCCGCGGAGGATTTTCCGAAGAATTCCACGCGGGTGGGAATTCCCCGCTGCTCGATGGCAACCTTGGCGACGTTCTCGGCCGGCTCAATGCCCAACACGTCGACGCCGCGCTTCTTGAAATATTGCAGGAGATATCCGTCGTTGCTGGCGATCTCGACGACCCGTGATTTGGGGCCAAAGCCGAACCGCCGGCACATCATCTCGACATACTCCTCGGCATGGCGAAGCCAGCTTTCGGAATAGCTTGAGAAATACGCGTAATCGCTGAATATCTGCCGTGGAGTTTCAAATTCCTCGAGTTGGACGAGCAGGCATTTTTCGCAAACCCAGGCATGGAGGGGATAGAACGGCTCCATGGCGTGGAGTTGATCGGCCCCGAGATAGGAATTGCTGGGCGGGGACATTCCCAGATCGGCGAAGGTCACCGACAATTTCGATCCGCAGAATCGGCAGCAACCGGAGGGCATAGTGGTCGGTCAACGATCGGGGAGTTGGAGAAACTGGTCGATCTGGTCCTGGGAAATCCGCCGGACGTTCTCGCCGCGATGCCAGGCTTTATACCATTGGGCGGTCCATTTCAGGGCGGTGGGCAGATCGGCGTGCGGCCGCCAGAGAAGGCGCTGCATAGCTTTGCCGGTATCAAGTTTGAGATA
>JBEKIV010000038.1:0-22048 GCA_050011595.1 Tepidisphaeraceae bacterium | reverse complement strand
CCGACCTCACCGGGCAGGCGAATCATCTCGGCGTGACGATTCAGGCGGACATCATCAAGCAGAAATTGCCGGAAACCAACGGCGGATATAACGCGCTGAAGTTCGGCAAGACCGACAAACGGGTCTATTCCCAACTGACGCCGGGCGATCATCCGATCGAATTGTGCCGGTATCAGGTGGCCAACTGCTACATGGGCCGAAGCCCGCTGATCAACAGCGGCGGCGCCAGCGGCGAGCACGATTTCGCCGACGCCGTCCGAACCGCGGTGATCAACAAGCGCGCCGGCGGAATGGGACTTATCAGCGGAAGGAAAGCCTTCCAAAGGCCGATGGCCGACGGCGTGAAACTGCTGAACCTGATTCAGGACGTTTATCTGGATCAGGGGATCACGGTGGCGTGAGCCAGCGGCCCGCCGACTTTAGTCGGCGGGGTTTCTTCATGGCTTCATTCACCAAAGGCTCGTCTTCTAAAAAGGAGTTTTTCAAGGGCCGCCATCGGCCGGAGCATTGGTATCGCGATAACACGCTTTATTTTCTGACCGTGCGCTGTACCGATCGCTTCCCGGCGTTTGCCTCCGAGGCCGCGAAGATGGTTTTCTGGCGGCAGTTCGAGAAATATGCAACGGAACATCATTTCGACGTGTGGATCTGTACGCTGTTGGATAACCATTATCATGCTATCGGATATCTTCCGCGCGGCTCGGATCTTGCGCCGATGATTCGCAAAATTCATGGGTCGACGGCCAAGTTGGTGAATGATTTGCTGACAACGCGTCTCGTGCCGTTTTGGGATGATTATTTTGATGGGTGCCTGCGGGATGAGACTCAATTCTGCCGTGCGTATCGGTATACCTTGCTGCAATCGCAGAGACACGGAATTTGCGCGGATTATCGGGAATATCGGCATACTCGCGTGAGGTTGGGGCTGAAGAAGGGTCTGGAATTGGCGCGGGAGCGCAAAGTGTTTTTGCGCGATGTGCCTTATAAGCGGTATCAGAAGGTCGCTGGACCTGCCGACTGAAGTCGGCAGGCCGCTTTGGGCTTGGCAATTATGACGGATTCTCCCGGGAAAACCGCGCTGGTCACCGGCGCGTCCGTCGGCATCGGACGCGATCTGGCGGAACTGTTCGCGCGCGATGGGCATTCTCTGGTGTTGGTGGCGCGCAATGAGCCGGGGCTGGGGGAATTGGCGGCAAAACTGCGCGATCAATATCGCGTGAACGCCGAGGTGATCGTGCAGGACCTTTCGGTGGCCGACGGGCCGCGGCGAATTTTCGATTTCCTGCAAACCAAGTCGATCGACTATCTGGTGAACAACGCCGGGTTCGGCACGCATGGACCGTTCGCGCAATCCGATCTTGCAACGCAGTTGGGGATGTTGCAGGTGAACGTGGCGGCCCTGACGCATCTGACGCGGCTGTTTTTGCCGGAGATGCTGAAGCGCGGCGGCGGGCGGATCATGAACGTGGCATCGGTGGCGGCCTTCCTGCCGGGTCCGTCAATGGCCGTGTATTACGCGAGCAAAGCCTACGTGCTTTCGTTTTCCGAAGCGCTGGCCAATGAGCTGGCCGGCAGCGGGGTGACCGTGACGGCGATGTGTCCGGGTCCGACGAAAACCGAGTTCCAGAAGCGCGCGGGGATCGAAGATTCGCTGCTGTTCAAGATGAGGATGATGGATTCGATGACCGCGGCGCGAATCGGCTATGGCGCGATGATGCGGGGTCGGCGGAGCGTGGTGACGGGTCTTTCCAATAAAATTTCCGTATGGGCGATGCGGTTTGTGCCGCGACGGGCCACGGCCGCGATGGCCAGAAAGCTGAATGATAGCCGGTGAGAAGCGGCCGGTATGTGCAAAATTTGCTCAATCCAGCCCCGGATGTACATCCGAGGCTTACCAAACTCAGAAAGGAACCATTTCATGCGACGCGCGAAAATCAGCATTATCGGCGCCGGAAACGTCGGGGCGACGGCGGCACATTGGGCGGCCAGCAAGGAATTGGGGGATGTGGTTCTGGTGGATGTTCCCCAAGTGGAGGGGATGCCGCAGGGAAAGGCGCTGGATCTGTATCAGGCCTCGCCCGTCGAGGGGTTTGATGCCCGGATCATCGGGGCGACATCGTATGAGCCGACGGCCGGCAGCGACGTGGTGATCGTCACCGCCGGCGTGGCGCGCAAGCCGGGAATGAGCCGCGACGATCTGATCAACATCAATACCGGGATTGTGAAGCAAGTTGCCCAGAACGTGGCGAAATTCTCGCCCAATGCGGTGATGATCGTCGTGAGCAATCCGCTGGATGCGATGGTGTACGTCGCATGGAAGGCCAGCGGATTTGAGACCAAGCGGATTGTGGGCCAGGCGGGGGTTTTGGATGCGGCCAGGTTCAGGGCGTTTCTGGCCGCGGAGATCGGTTGCAGCGTGGAGGACGTTCACGCGCTGCTCCTGGGCGGCCATGGCGACGACATGGTGCCGTTGACGCGCTATTCGTTCGCCGGGGGCATTCCCGTTTCCCAACTCGTTTCCAGTCAGTGTCTGGAAGAGATCGTCAAGCGTACTCGCAACGGCGGGGCGGAGATCGTCAGCCTGCTGAAAACCGGCAGCGCGTATTACGCCCCGGCGTCGGCGACCGTCGCCATGGCCGAGTCGATCATCCGCGATAAAAAACGAATTCTGGCCTGTGCGGCTTATTGCGACCGGGAATACGGCGTGGGGGGATATTTCGTGGGGGTGCCGTGCATTCTGGGGACCGAAGGCGTGGAGAAGATCATCGAAATCGACCTGGACGGCTCCGAGCGCAAAATGTTCGATTCCAGCGTGCAACACGTGAAGGAACTGGTCAAAACCGTCAAGATTTGAGGCGATTTATCGGACCTGGACTGGTCGGAGTGACAGGGGCTTGGCGGTGGGTTATACATATTGGGTCGTGGCAGGCAATCGGGTTATTTCCGCGTTTGGTTGGCGGCTGACGATGCTCGCCGGATGTCTGCTGGCCGGCGGCTGCGCCATGCGGCCGACGGTGGTTTTGCCGTCGATGCGCGCGACCATAGACCGGCGGATTACCGAATATCCCGACGGATTTGAGTTGAAGCCGTTTATGACGGGCTTGAACTGTCCGATGGGGATATGCTGGGATGATTCGGGAAACCTGATCGTCGCCGAGGGGGGCATCGACGGGCGCGATCCGCGGATCATTTACGTCAAACCGGACCGTTCGATCGGGAATATCTACCCGGTGGGGACGCGAATCCCGATCGTGGAACCGGGGTTTCGCATTGACGGTCCGATCGGCGGGATCGTGGCCTGCCGGGGCAAGGTCTACGTCAGCCATCGCGATGCCAACGACATGGGGGTGATCACCGCCTTCGATTACAACGGGGACCACCGGACGGTCGTTGCCAATCTCCCGGCGCAGGGGGATTTCGGCGTGACCGATCTGGCGATTCCCCCCTTGCCGGCCGAGCCGAGGCTTTATTTCGGCGTGGGCGCCGCGACCAACAGCGGGGTGGTGGGGCTGGACAACTGGGAAGAGGGCTGGTTGCGCTGGCATCGGCAGGCATGCGATCTGGCGTATCAGGCGCTGAGCCTGTTGGGATTCCGGTTCGATGCCGCCAACCCCGAGGCGAGCATTTTTTCCCCCGGTTCGCTGATCACGGTCCCTTTTGAGCCGTTCGGTACCAGCGACGTGGTGGAGATCCCGGGTGTGGATTTTCCGCTGCAAAAGCCGTCGGCGGCGATTATGAGCGTGGCGCTGGACGGCGGGGACTTGCGCGTCGAGGCGTGGGGCGTTCGCGACCCGGTCGGCCTGGCGCTGAACGATTTCGGGGCCATCTACGTGACCGACCGTGGGATGGAATTACGCGGGACTCGGCCCATCGACAACGATCCCGATGCCCTCTACCAGGTGATTCTCCCCGGCACCTGGCTCGGTTGGCCGGACTATTCGACCAGCCTGGAGCCGATTTCCCTTCCCAAATATCAGCCGCCGCGATGGATGGTCATTCCCACGGGATATCCGAAAATTGGTTTCCTGATCGACCACGACACGAGCCATCTGAAAGCGCCGGCGCCGGTATCCGATTTGCTCCGGGCGGAGTTTCCCTGGCAATCGGGGGTGGGGAAGATGGCGTTCATTCCCAAGTCCGGGCCGTTCCACACCTCGCGATTTGAAGGGGAGCTTTTGGTCGCCATGTGGGGAGACCGGGCGCCGTTTTCGACCAGCGGCCGGCCGATGCCTTCACCGTTGCCCGGATACCGCATCGTTCGTGTGGATACCAACGGTCCCGGGCGGGTCATGGATTTCATCTACAACACCCAGGGCGGGCCGGCCAGCATGCTGAGCGAGGGGCGGAGCGAGGGACTGGAACGCCCGATCGACGTGAAGTTCGGCCCCGATGGCAACCTGTATATTTTGGACTTTGGCCAGGCGGTTTATAAGCACGGACAACTGCAAATAGAGTCCGGGACGGGGAAGATTTTCGTTCTGGTGCCGGCGGGGAAACCCAGGAGCCATCCGTAGAGCGGGTTGCGGGTCAGTGTACACTTTCGCGAAGAAAGACCCGCGGCAGCGCCGTGGGCGTTCCGGGCAGAATTCGCGCGGGTGGATTTTGACCGATGTACACCGACTTGCAACGTGCTGTAAACGCCCCGCAGTTTAAGTCGAACCCTCGGCAATGAATCGTTCGGCCCGCCGACGCGCCAGGAATCCGCTCAATCGCTTCGGATACGCGATCTCGACCCAAGCGGTGGATTGCTCGCCATCGACGTAGGCGTCGAAGAGCAATTGAAGCTGGGCCGGCGATGAGTCCGCAACGCGCCCGTTGCGGAGGATGAGCCAATTGCCGAAATCAATCGCCGATGGATGGGGCGGCAACCGGAGCGTGCGGCGGGTCGAGTTGACGATGAACGGAGAGTTTTCGATCCTGCGCGTTCCAGCCTCGTCGGCCAAAATGACCGTCGCATGATCGTCGGCGGTTTGAAACGCGACGGCGGCGCGAGGGAAGAGAACTCCACCGCGCATCCAGCGGGCGGCGGCATAGGCGAGGGGCGCGGTGCCGTAATACTGGTTTTGCCGTCCCAGGCCCTGGAAGGCAATCGTGCGCGCGCCGAGGCGGATTTCGCCGAGAACCTGGCAAAGTGGGCGGGACGGAAGCCAATAATGATCGGCCAAGATGCTCTGGACCGAACCGGCCTGGAGAATCGGTTGGAAGACCAATTCTGCTGAGAACGATTCTTTGATCCGCGAGAGGTGAGCGATGATATCGTCCCGGCTGAATATCAGGCGATTGGGTCCGAGCGTCAGCGACGTGCCGTCGGCCTGAAAAGCGCCGGGGGGAAACTGCGTGGTCGAGCTTGCCAGGGGTTCTTTGTTTTTGTTTTCGCCTTTGTTTTTGTTTTCATAGATCGCCCAATGGAGGCAGGGATATTGCGAAGGGAGGGGCGGCCGGTTGCAGGTGGGACGGCGGCGGTAGGCGTCGAAGCGTCTGAGGTAATCGGGATGCAAAGCCAAACCATGGTGAAAGCTGAAAACGATGCGAATGCGCTGGGTGAGGTCCTCGGCGTGGAAATGCCAGGCTTCGTAGCCGCCGGGCGCGGCGATGCCGTGCCAGCCGTCGGCGCGGGTCGCAGCGGGGGGGTTCATGAGCTTCAACGTTGCCATGCGGCGACCATATCCTTTGGGAATCCGCCGAGAAAAGCAAAGGGTCCGGCGCTTTGACCGTTGGCGGGAGCAGACTTAAAGTCAGGCAATGGCGGTGCTGCCGGGCATCTTGGCCGATGACGATCCGTTTGCCGTTCTGTTCGCCTGCCTATTTTTAGCGATTTTCGTGATTGCCGGCGCATACGCCGTGATGTGGCTGCGAAGGCGGTATTGGGCTGGGGATGACGCTGGGGTCCCAAACCAGGGATTCACGCTGGACGATTTGCGCCAACTCAATCGGTCGGGACAGATTTCCGAGGAAGAATTCAATCGCGCCAAGGAAACGATCCTGGCCGCGCACCAGCGGGCGGTGCAGCGCGATGCGGCGGCAGCAACACCCAAGGTGAACAAACCGCCGCCGCAAGGCCCATAATAAGCGCCGCCTCTGTACGAAATCCCACGCGATAAAAGAATTTCCCATCCGGGTCGTTTTGCCTTTTCCATTTCCCCGGCCTCTCCTGTAAGATGAACGCATCGGACAGGATTGGAAATCAAGTCTCCACCCCGTAAAGTTCGATACTTAACGTGACGTTAAGTTTTGATCAGACTGGCGTTTGGCGTTCAATAATCCGTTGACCGGGCCGGCCGCGGCCCCGAGGATCGAAAGTCGATGGCCACTACCAATCGCACCGGCAATGGCTCAGGTCCGGGGAATCTGCCTCCGGGCGGAAATAATCCGAATTCCCAAGGTGGATTCCGCGGTCGCCGCATCACCACGTGCAGCTTCTGCGGGAAATCGTCCCGCGACGTCGGTCCCATGGTCGAGGGACCCAGCGAAGTTTACATCTGTGCCAATTGCGTGGACCTGGCCCACAACATCATCCGCCAGGAAAAACGCAAGTTGTCCGCCAGCCAGCCGCTGTTCAGCACCATCCCCAGCCCCCGCCAAATCAAGGAGTTCCTCGATCAATACGTCGTCGGACAGGCCCATGCGAAAAAGGCGTTGGCGGTAGCCGTGCACAATCATTACAAGCGGCTGAGCACGTCGGAATCGGCAAGCCCTGGCGCCGAGGGCGCCGCGCCCACGCCCCCGGTCAACGATGTCGAGATCGACAAGAGCAACGTGCTGCTCATCGGACCCACCGGCAGCGGCAAAACCCTCCTGGCTAAAACCCTGGCGCGAATCCTCAACGTTCCGTTCGCCATCGGCGATGCCACCACGCTTACCGAGGCCGGCTACGTCGGCGAGGACGTCGAGAACATTCTCCTCAAACTCCTCCAAAACGCCGACTACGACCTGGAATCCGCCCAACGCGGCATCGTCTACATCGACGAAATCGACAAGATCGGCAAGACGCAGAACAACGTCAGCATCACCCGCGACGTTTCCGGCGAGGGCGTCCAGCAAGCCCTGCTGAAAATGCTCGAAGGAACCGTTGCCAATATTCCCCCCCAGGGCGGCCGAAAACATCCCGAACAGCAATACATCCAGATGGATACCTCGCAGATCCTGTTCATCTGCGGCGGAACGTTCGTCGGATTGGAAGACATCCTCCGCAAGCGGCTGGGCAAGCGGCAAATCGGATTCACCAGCGAAACGACGGTTGCCGAGACCTCCCGCGACCGGGCGCGCATTTTGGCCCAGGTTCAGCCGGAAGACCTCGTCGAGTTCGGAATGATTCCCGAATTCGTCGGCCGGATGCCGGTCGTCGCCACCCTCGATCCGCTGGACATGAAAACGCTCATCAACATCCTGACCGAGCCGAAGAATGCGCTGGTGAAGCAGTTCCAGAAGTTCTTCCGCATCGAGGGCAGCGAATTGGAATTCACGCCCGGCGCGCTCGAGCTGATCGCCGAGCGGGCGCTGAAGCGCGACACGGGGGCAAGGGCGCTGCGGGCCGTGGTCGAGGAGATCATGTTGGATTTGATGTATCGCCTGCCCGACCAGGGGCAGGGCGGAAAATACGTCATCACCGAAGAGATCGTCGATGGCCGGCAAAGCCTGTTCGACCTGAAGCCGGAACGGCGCAAGGAAAGCGCGTAAACGCGCTTCGGCGAAGCACCTTTTAGCCGCGTCGCTTGCGAGGCGCGTTCTTCCAACATTCCAAGGCTGCGGGTCCCACGGCGGCGCCGGGGGCGTTCCAGTTTTATCAATCGTGCTTGCGGTGTTCGGGAGATAAGTTCACGCCGCCGGCGCGCAGCGATTTCCATCCGCGGGGAAAACCGTTAGCCTCATGGCCAGCCTATGAACAAGCCCGGCCCTAAAACCATGACGCTTCAGCAGGCGCTGGACCTGGGGGTTCAGCATCACCAGGCGGGGCGGCTGCGCGAGGCGGAGGGAGTTTATCGGCAAATCCTGGCGGGCGATCCGAATAATGTGCATGCGCTTCACCTGCTCGGGCTTCTGAGCAGTCAGGTTGGGCAGGGGGAGACGGCGGTGGATTATATTCGGCGGGCGATCGCGCAGAATCCGACGGCGGCGAAATATCACTGCGATTTGGGGGCTGCGATGGCGATCGCCGGGCGGCACGAGCAGGCCATCGAGGCCTATGAGCGCGCGATCCTGCTTCAGCCGGATTTGGCGGATGCACACGAGAAGATGGGGAGTTCGCTGATCCGGCTGGGGCGATTCGAGCGGGCGGTGGAATCGCTGCAAACGGCGCTGCGATTGAAGCCGAACGATTTTCACGTTCTCGATTCGTTGGGCAGCGCACTCTCCCAGGCGGGCCGGCAGGAAGAGGCGATCGAAGTTCTGCGGCGGGCGATGGCGTTGCGGGCCAATTATGCGCCCACGCATCACAACATGGGAAATGCGCTGGTGAGGCTCAACCGGTTCGACGAGGCGATGGTGGCGTACCGGACGGCGCTGGAATTGCGCCCGGATTATCCCGAGGTGTTGTCCAGTCTTTCCGGCATCCTGTGCGAGCGGGATGCGACCGACGAAGCGATCAAGCTGGCCCGGCGAGCGCTGGCGCTTCAGCCCGATTCGTCCGTGGCCTGGTTCAACCTCGGCCGGGGGCTGCAAAAGCAGAATCGTTTGACGGAATCGGCCGACGCCCTGCGGCGGTCGCTGGCGATCAACCCGCGGTTTCACCAGGCGCTGAACGAACTGGGGACGGTGCTCGGCCAGATGAAGGCGCACGAGGAGGCCATCGACGCTTTTCGCCGATCGCTGCAAATCCTCGATTCGGCGGAGGTGCGCTATAACCTGGGCACCGCGCTGTTCGAGAGCGGCCGGCTCAAGGAAGCGATTGGGGAATACCGCAAGGCCGAATCGCTGGGCTTGGGCGATCCAAAGCTCTACAACAACCTCGGAGCCGTCTATCGCCAGCTTGGGCAAAACGAGAAGGCGATGGATTTTTTTCGGCGGGCACTGTCGGCGGGCGGGGAATTTCCCCTGGCCAGATTCAATCTGGCGATGTTGCAATTGCTGAGCGGGGAATTTCGGGAAGGGTGGGCCGGGTACGAAATGCGCTGGGAAGCCCGGTCGATCCCGAGGCCGGCGCGATATGCGCAATTGGGCGTCTGGGCGGGCGACGATCTTGGGGGCCGGCGGATTCTGCTGGATTGCGAGCAGGGATATGGGGATGCGATTCAATTCGCGCGGTACATTCCGGTGATTGCCGGGCGCGGGGGCAAGCCGATCCTGGCGGCGCAGCCGACGCTTCGGCGTCTGCTGCAAACGGCGCCGTGCCTGGCGGGAATAGTCTGTCCGCCGGAGGAATTGCCGCCGTTCGACGTGCAATGTCCGCTGATGAGCCTTCCCCACGTGCTGGGCACGACGCTGGAGACTATTCCGAGGAACGTGCCGTACATTTTTGCCGATCCGGCGCTTGTGGAGCGCTGGCGTCGACGGTTTGGGCAGGATGGGCGAAGAAAGATCGGCCTGTGCTGGTGGGGCAATCCGACGCATGGGGAAGACCGGAGGCGCTCATTTTCCCTGGAGGCGCTGGCGCCGCTGGGGCAGGTTCCGGGCACGTGGTTTTGCAGCCTCCAGAAAGGGGAGGCCGCGCGCCAGGCGAGCGCCGAGCCCGCGGGGCTTCATATTACCGACTGGACCGCGGAGCTTTCGGATTTCGCCGACACCGCGGCACTCATCGCCAATCTCGATCTGGTGATTTCCTGCGACACGGCCGTGGCTCACCTTGCCGGCGCGATCGGCAAGCCGGTTTGGCTGCTGTTGCCCTTGGTGGCCGACTGGCGGTGGATGGAGAAACGCGACGACTCACCGTGGTATCCGACAATGCGATTGTTCCGGCAGGTGAAACCGGGAGATTGGCGCACGCCTGTGCTCGAGGCCGCGAAGATGCTGAGGAAAATGGCCGAGTGAATCCGCAAGCGTTATTTGCCGCGGTTGAGGTTGCCAACGGCCGGTGGGCCGTCGGCGTGAGCGGCGGGGCGGACAGCGTCGCCTTGCTGCTTCTGCTGCAAGGACGGCCGGAAATTTCTCTGCACGTCGTTCATCTCGATCATCAAATCCGCGGCCAAGCCAGCGCCGAGGACGCGGATTTTGTCACAAATTTGGCTGGGAAACTTGCGCTCCCCGCCACGATTGTCCGCCGGGACCAGATCGAGCCGGGGATGGGGTCTTCGCCATTACCGAAAAACCCCTCGGCCCGGTACCGGGCGATCCGGCTTGAACTCTTCCGCCGGGTCGTCGAGCGCGAGAAATTACTCGGCGTGATCCTCGCCCATCAGGCCGACGATCAGGCCGAGACGATTCTTCTGCGCCTCCTCCGCGGCTCCGGCCCCGCCGGCCTGGCCGCGATGCGCCCCGTGCGGCAAATCGGCGGGCTGACGATCCTCCGCCCGCTGCTGGGCATCCGGCGTCAGGCCCTTCGCGATTTTCTGATAAGCCGCGGCCAGGATTGGCGGGAGGACGCCAGCAATCGATCCGAAAAATACGCGCGCAATCGCGTTCGGAAAATCCTCGAATCGCGTCCCGAATTGCACGAGCCGTTGCTGGCGGTCGGCCGCGCCTGCGCGGCATACGCCGATTGGATTGGCAAAACGGCGCCAGTGCTGAGCGGCAAATTTCCCGCGATCGAGTTGGCCGAATGTCCGAGAATGCTGGCGCGTGAATCGGCCCGGCGCTGGCTGACGTCGCAGGGCGTGCCGCCGGCGGAGATGACGCCCGCGATGCTGGACCGTCTCCGCGAGTTCGCCGCCGACGCCGCCACGCCGCCACGGCAACGGTTCCCCGCCGGCGTGACAGTCCGCCGCCGCTCCGGGTGGATCAGCCGGGAATCTTGAGGCAAGCCATCGGATTTATACCGCCGTACAGAATGAACCACAGAGATCACAGAGAGCACAGAGAAATAATTTTTAGATGAAAAAGTGCATTTTCTCTGTGTGCTCTGTGATCTCTGTGTCCTCTGTGTCCTCTGTGTCAGCCTTTCTTGCTCGAAGCCGTTAGAGCGAGTTGCAGGTCGATGGACGCTTTGGCGAAGAAAGACCCACGGCAGCGCCGTGGGCGTTCCGGGCAGAAATGGCGCGGGTGGATTTTGATTGGAGTACACCGACTTGCAACGTGCTCTAATCCTTAGCCCTCGTCGTGGCCTGCTGCTTTTGCAGCATGCCCATGGCGTTTCCCAATTGGTTGGCTACGGAGACGGTTCGATGGAGATCAAAAGCTCGCCTCCAATCGGCGACGGCCTGGCTCCAGTTGCCGGCTCTCTGCTCGATCAGGGCGGACATCTTCCAAAGCTCCCAATAATCGGGATAGATCGATTCGGCGTCGTCCATGATCCGCTGGGCATCGGACAATTGGCCTTTCTCATAATCCGCATCGGCCAGCAGGAGATGGATTTTAAGGGACTTGGGCTGGAGGTTCAGGGAGTATTGGTAAAAGGCGTCCCGGTCGTTCCATTTCTGTACGTAAGTCCAGGTCCGCAGCGATCCCAAGACCAGCAGCAGGGCGAGCAAAACGTTGGCCAGGGGCCGCGGCAGGCGGGTCAGGCCCATCGCTAGAAGGAGCAGCAGGAATGCGGAGGGCAGATACATCAGCCGTTCGCCGAAGACCGTGGCGAAGAGCACGACATTGGAGGCTGGGGAATAGGTCAAGGCCATGGCGAGAAGGCAAAACAGTGCCACCCATTTTCGGCGGTAAAGACAGACGGCGGCGGCGGAGATTGCGGCGGTCAGGACGGCGGCACCTAAATAAACGAACGGATTGTTCCGGTTGATGGTCGATCCGATCACGGCCAGTCCATAATCGATGCTGAGCCTGGCGGGGACGATCAAGAGTTGGAAATACTTTCCGAGCAGGCCGAGGGGAATGAGCCAGCGGTCGGTCGGCGGCGACTTGATCAGCGGCTGCATGGCGACGTCGAGAATTCCGCGATCCCATTCGAATCTCAATTTGAGGATTTCTTCGCGAAGCAGGATCAATCCGCCGGCCGACCAGATCACCAGGGCAAACGTCAGAAGGACGGCCTGCCGCTGGGCGCGGAGCTGAAGGGGCGTCGATTGCGGAGCATCGGGAAGCAGGTTTTGGTTTCGACGGACGGGAATAAGTGCGGCCAGAAGGGCGGCAAGAAGCAATCCCTGCTCCTTGCTGAGCATGGCGAGGAGGCCCAGCGCAAAGATCGCCCAAGCGCGGGGCGTCGTCATGGGTTGCTTGAGGAAGAGGACCATCGCGGCGAAAAGGCCGACGGCGCAGGCGAGTTCCGCGCGTCCGACGAGGCCGGCGACCGCTTCGGCATGGATGGGATGGCAGGCGAAAAGCAAACCGGCGAAGAGTCCCACGCGCCAGTTTGCCAATCTTCGTCCCAGTTCCGCGAGCAGTGCCGATGCGCCGGCGTGGAGCAGGACGTTGAGGAGATGGTAGGCCCAAATCCGGTCGCCATGGAGCCACCATTGAAGTGCGAAGGATTGGGAAACCAGGGGCCGGTAGAGATGGTCCATCGCGCCGTTGATCCATTGGCCGGTCCAGAATTGCCCCCACAATTTGGGATGCCTGACGCGATCGTCCAGCCCCAAGAGGATGGCGTCGTCATAGACGTATTTTTTTGCGCCGAGGGTGACGGCATATAGCGCCAAAGCCAGAAGCGCGCTGAACGTGCATGGTCCCCAGCGCCGCCAACCGGCGTGGAGGGCTTGCCCTCCACTGGCATCAGAGCGATTCACGGCCAAATCGTAACAGGCCGATGGCGGATTGCCGAATGGGCGGAACATAAGAGCGCCCGTTCATCGAAAAAAGCCGAAAAAATTGTCCTTTTGGCGGCCGGAGCGGACATTAGGGAAGTGGGGGGCATTTGCGGAGTATTCGCGTGAAACAAACTCTGGCGGTGTACGTCATTTAAGGTAGAATCACAGCCCCGGATGTACATCCGGGGCTTTGCGGGAGGTCGTCCGTCGTGGGCAATCTGCAAAAGAATCGCAGCCAGGGCGGGTTCACGCTGGTGGAACTGCTGGTGGTCATCGGGATCATTGCGGTATTGATTTCCATTCTGATGCCTTCGCTGAGCAAAGCCCGCAGGCAGTCGGAAACGGTTCAATGCGAAAGCAACTTGCGGCAAGTGGGCTTGGCGCTGCTGATGTACGCCGATCAGAGCGGCGGCTTCCTGTTTCCTCCAAGCATGGGATGGGATACATCGAACGTTTACTACCAGAACAAGGGCGACGACGGCTTGTACAGCCCCACGCTTTATAACGGCCAGACCAATCTGGTGCTGAATCCGGCTCACCAGCCTTACTGGAGTCAATATACTTACAATACCTGGACGACGGTGGTCTTCGGCGTTCCGAATCCGCCGTCCAAAATGTGGACGTATCAGTATCTATGGAATCCGCCGATCATGACCTGCCCCACGGATATTACCGACCCGCCGGCCAACGGCGGACATACCTATATCTTGAATGGGTACATGATTATATACAACGAGAAGTATGGCACGGTTCTTCCCAACCACCAGTCGCCCTCAAATGTGATTTTGATGGGTGAAAAGGTCTCGGCGGTTGGGGATTGTTATATGGAGCCCGGCGACTACCCGAAAGTCGATGTGCTGCGCCATGGGACAAATGTCGGGGCAAACTACCTCATGCTCGACATGCACGTGGATACCATGATCATTCTCCCGGATGCGAACGGCAATTTGCCTCTTGCGTGGAATTTCGGGAATGGAAATCCCACGTCCCTGCCCAGCCAGTGACGGAACCGTTGCAATTTGAATCCTCTTCGCCGACTGTTATCGCATGGCGATGGAGTTGGTCCGCTTTCTGGGCGGGGCGCTGATCCTGCTCGTGCCGGGAATCTGCCTGGCGCGGGCCTTGTCACTCGGTCAAAATGTCCTGGAAAGATGCGCCGTCGGCAGTTCCCTTGGCCTGGCCATGGCGGTCTATCTCGCATCCGCCGTCAGCCATGTTGATCTGCGCTGGTTCTATCCGATCTGGGGGGTCTTGGCGGTAGTTTGCATCGCCTGGCGGCTCAAGTTGCCGGGCAAGGAATCCAACAACGGGGAGGTTGCGGCACAAATCTGGATGGTTCTGGTGCTTCTGGCGGTGGGGGTGAGCCGATTCGCGATCGCCCTGCCGCTGGTCCTGCCGCCGGGGTCGCTTGATCCGACGTTTCATCTCATTTTGGCAAGGCAAATTCAAATCTCGCATCATGCGATCGACCATTGGCCATTCGCCGGCATCCCGCTCAATTATCCGACCGGCAGTCACGGGCTGGTGGTGGTGTTGTCGGGTCTGGCGGGCCTGCCGTTGCATACGACGTTCAAGGATCTCATCCCGCTGCTGGGAGTTTTGACGACGGCGCAGATTTACGTCTTTGCCCGGCGGGTGACGGATAGTCCGCTCACGGCCCTCTACTCCGCGGCCATTTACGGGCTCTGGGCCTGGTATGGCAGCATCGATTACTTCCGATGGGGCGGTTTGCCCAACGAATTGGCGATGCTGCTTTTCCTGACGATGTTGTCCATCGACGCGGCATCCAGGCCCGCGACGATCGCCATGGCCGTCTGCTTCGCGTCGATGGTTCTGGTCCATCATCACGTGATGGTCGTCGCCTCGGTCATTCTATTGTTCATCGTTGTTTGGCAGATGCGCGCCAAAAAACCCTGGCGTTTGCTTGCCGCCGCGGCCGTCGGCGGGACCGTGCTGGATGCGTTCTTTCTGGTGCCTTACGCGCTGCATTTCAGCACGTTCCGTTCGACGGGAATGGTCGCGGGAGGCGAAGACATACTCCCGCTGGTTCGACTTCCGGGAGAGTTTGGATATGCGCTGGTCGCGGGCGCGATTTTCGGAATCGCACTTTGCCTGGCGCGCAAGGTGCGATGCCATCCGATCATGGCGATCGCGTCGATCAGCCTGGCCGTGATGTTCGTCATCGGCGAGGACGTTGTTCCCATGGTTCTTGGCGCGATGCACCGCACGGCGTTTACGTTTTTCACTCCTTCGCGTTTCCTGGCCGATTTGAATTATTTTCTGCCCATTTTCGCGGCCGGGGCGGTGTCGTACGTCCAGCGTCAATACCGGGCGAGAAGTTGGGTTTGCCTGATGTTCCTCATGGTGGCGATGGCGGCCGATGGGCCACAATGGATGGCGATGGTAACTTTGTCCGATCCGCCGGCGTGGTTTCCGCAGGCTTGCGATTGGATTCGCCGCAACACGCCTCCGGATACGATTGTCTACAACAAGGACGCCTGGGCGACGTATCTGTGCTGGCGAAAGACGGCGTTAGTGGCGCTGCCGGTCTCGGAACCGCTGCTGGATTATCATCCGGAAGCAGAGCGAATTGGGCGGATTCTGTCGGGTCAAATCGCGCCGGATTCGCCGGACATGATCATTGTGGCGATGCGTCCGGCGCATTCCTATAATGCCCAGCCCGTCCTTTGGCATGACGAGTTCGGGGATGCGGTGATCCTGGAATGGCCGATTACGACATCATCATCATCGGCGGCGGTCACGCCGGCGCGGAGGCCGCCTGGGCCGCATCCCGGCTCGGGGCCAACGTCGCGCTGATTACCATGGACCCGGGGAAGATCGGGCAGATGTCGTGCAATCCGGCCATCGGCGGATTGGCCAAGGGGCAGATGGTGCGGGAGATCGATGCCCTGGGCGGGCTGATGGGGCTGGCGACGGATGATACGGGGATTCAGTTTCGGATGCTGAACCGGTCGAAAGGCCCGGCCGTCTGGGGGCCGCGGGCACAGGCCGACAAATATAAATATGCCGCGCGAGTGCAGGAACTTTTGCGCACGTGTGCGGGTTTGAAGATCCTGTGCGGTGAAGTTGCTGAGATTTGCGCTTCACCGGCGATTTGGGGGGTCGTGCTGAAAGATGGGACGCCGCTGAGTTGCCGCGCCGTCGTGGTGACCACCGGAACGTTTCTCCGCGGATTGATGCACACGGGCGAGAAGCAAACGGCCGGCGGGCGGGTCGGCGAAGCGGCGGCAACGGGGCTTTCGGCGTCATTGCTGAAGCTCGGATTGGAAATGGGCCGGCTCAAGACCGGCACGCCCCCGCGGCTTCGGCGGCAATCCGTCAATTTCTCCGCTCTGGAATCCCAGCCGGGCGACGAGAAGCCGGCCGCTTTTTCCTATCTGAATGAATATCGCGGCAACTTCTCGCCCCCGTTGCCGCAGGTGCAATGCTGGATTACCGGGACCACCGCGCAGATCCATCAGATCATCCGCGAAAACCTCCACCGCGCTCCGATGTACAGCGGCCAGATTCAAAGCACCGGGCCCCGGTATTGCCCGAGCATCGAGGACAAGGTCGTGCGTTTCGCCGACAAGGACCGCCATCAGATTTTTCTCGAGCCGGAAGGTTTGGACACGGAAGAAATCTACTGCAACGGAATCAGCACGTCGCTGCCGGCGGACGTGCAGGAAGCCATCGTTCGGCTGATCCCGGGCTTGGAAAACGCGCAAATCCTCCGGCACGGATATGCCGTGGAATACGACATGGTCTGGCCCACGCAGATTCAGAGCACGCTGCAAACCAAGCATGTGGCGGGGCTGTTTCTGGCGGGGCAGATCAACGGCACCAGCGGATACGAAGAGGCTGCGGCGCAGGGGATCGTCGCGGGAATCAACGCGGCCCGATATGCCGGCGGGGGGGATGCGGATTTCGTATTGCGCCGCGATCAGGCGTACATCGGCGTGCTGGTGGATGATCTGGTGACCAAACCTCCGACCGAGCCATACCGCATGTTCACCAGCCGGGCGGAACATCGCCTGCATCTGCGGAACGACAACGCGGACGAACGGCTGACCGGGATTGGCCGGGATATTGGATTGGTGGATGATGCCCGATGGTCACTGTTCAACGCGCGGCGTCAGGCCGTCGCGGCTGCCGAGCGGCTGGTGCGCGATCTTCACGCCGATGAGGATCTTCGCAAGCCCCAGTTCCGATGGGATGAGTTGACTGGGCGCTGGCCGGAATTGGCCGCCGTCTCGCCGGAGATTGCGGAACTGGTGGAGATTCGGATCAAGTACGAGGGTTATATTGCCCGGCAGGACCGCGACATCGAGCGGCTGGCCAAGCTGGAATCGAAATTGATTCCCGCCGCCACGGATTATTCGAGGGTTGTCGGGCTGCGGAACGAAGCCAGGCAGAAGCTAGCGAAGTTCACGCCACGATCTTTGGGACAGGCGCTGCGCATCAGCGGGATCACACCGGCGGATGTGACGGTGCTGGCGATTCACCTGACGCGAAATTAGAGCGGGTTGCAGGTCGATGTACGCTTTCGCGAAGAAAGACCCACGGCAGCGCCGTGGGCGTTACGGGCAGAATTCACGAGGATGGATTTTGACCGGTATACACCGACTTGCAACGTGCTCTAGTCTCGCATTGCCAGGGGCGGGCCGACCACTTCTGACAGGACGTAAATCGTTCGCATGGCACTCCTGCGCGAAAGCATCAATTGGCGGATGGCGGCGGCCGAAATTGCGGCCGGGGCGGAATGAGTCGCGGTCGGAGCCGGTCTGGCGGCGGCGAGTTTCGGTATTGGCGGGGGGGTGGCAACTGCCTGCGGGATCGGCGGCGGGGCGTTGTCCCGGCGAGCTGGGGCACGCTGGGTCGTGGGGAAACGATTGGTCAGTTGTTGCTTGGTCTGTCGGCGCATTGGTTGTTGCCGCTTGGCCTGCTGGCGCTGCTGTTGCTGCTGACGCAATTGCTGTTGGCGGATTTGCTGCTGTCGAATTTGCCATTGCCGCAAGGCCTGGGGAGACATGTTGGGCGTTGGCTGGGAAGGCTGCTGAATCGGCGGGATTTTGGGGACCGATCTCGGCGGGGGCAGCGGCGTCGGCTTCCTTTCCGAGCCGCCGGTAAACAGCGCGATTAACGCGCGAACGATTAACTCAATCAACGAATCCATCGCGGCTCCGGCTTACGAAGGCTTGGATGATTCTCCCGGCTTGGCGATGGCCTCGCGCATGGAGGTGTCGGACTGGATGTTTTTCAGCTTGTAGTAATCCATGACGCCGATGTTGCCGGAGCGAAGTGCGTCGGCCATGGCCTTGGGAATCTCGGCCTCGGCCAGTACGACGATGGCGCGATTCTCGGCCTGCTTGGCGACCATTTCCTGCTCGTGGGCGACGGCCATGGCGCGGCGCTGCTCGGCCTCGGCCTGAAAGCGGCGCAAATCCGATCCTGCCCGATCGGCCGCCAATTTCGCCCCGATGTTCTCGCCTACCGTGATCTCGGCGATGTCGATCGAGAGAATCTCGAAGGCGGTGTTGGCGTCGAGGCCCTTGAGCAACACGGCCTTGGAAATCTTATCGGGGTTTTCCAGGACGTGCTTGTAATCCTCGGCCGAGCCGATGGCGTTGACGATCCCCTCGCCGACGCGGGCGACGACCGTCTCCTCCGTCGCTCCGCCGACCAGACTCTTGATATTGGTGCGCACCGTGACGCGGGCCTTGACCTTGAGTTGAATTCCATCCTTGGAAACCCCGTCGATGGTGGGCTGGCCGAACTGGGGATTGGGAACGTCGATGACTTTGGGATTGACGCTGGTCTGGACGGCTTCGAGGATGTCGCGTCCGGCCAGGTCGATGGCGGTGGCGGTTCGCCAGGGAAGCTCAATGCCGGCCTTGCTGGCGGCGATCATGGCGTTGATGACGCGGGGCACGTCGCCGCCGGCGAGCAGGTGGCTTTCCATCTCCCGTTGGCTGACCTGAAGTCCGGCCTGGGTGGCCTGGATTCGGCCGATCACGATGGTCGGAGCGTTCACCTTCCGCATGCGCATTCCGAACAGCTCGAAGAAGCTGACCTTGGCGCCGCTGAAATACGCCCGGATGTACAGGCCGATGAAGTTGGCGACGAAGACCGCCACCACCAGGCAGAAAATGATGACGACGATGGCGAGAATAATCAGACCCGGGCCAATGGGTCCCGAGTCATCCGCAAGAGCCGATCCGAATAGCATGTCGATCCTTTGTAGGGGGCGACACTATCTTAAAGCGCCGGAAAAAATAAACCACAGAGGGCACAGAGACCCCGGAGGACACAGAGAAAATGCATGTTTTCATTCAAAAACATTCTCTGTGCTCTCTGTGTCCTCTGTGATCTCTGTGTCAAGCGTTTTGTCAGAGGCTTTAGGGCGCCACGGGGGAAAAACTCGAATAATCGTGTCAGGGCTTGGTTGGATTGGCCAGTCCGATCGGATGGGAGTAGCTGGTTCCGCGCCAATCCACTCGACGGGTGAGACACATCCAGACGGCCCGGCAAAGCATCACCATGACAAACCATCCGGAAATGAAGAACGCCGCGGCGTAGATGGCGCGATTTCCCATCCAACGATAAATGATGCCGAGCTGGACAGTCGTCATTGTCCAATGAAGGGTTGCCGCGGCAAGCCAGGCGATTCCCATGATCGGTTCGTTGGAGTGGACGAGGCGCCAGACGCCCCAGGCGGCGGCGGGGTATGCGGAATAGCATCCGAGCAGAATGACCGCCATGACACACAGGCTTCGCCAGGGCGATCCGCAACTGGAACCGAAGAAAATGCGGCTCCATCCGCGCATGATCGTCGCCAGCGAGTCGTACATCCGGACCGATCCCAATTCGATTCCCCACGCCATGCGGGGCCGAAGTGCGGATTGCTTCATGATCCGCGCCAAGGTCATGTCCTCGTTGTATTGGTTCTTGACCGCTTCGTGCCCGCCGATCTGGTCGTAGGCATCACGGCGGATGAGCATGAATTGGCCGTTGCCGAAGAAATGGCTGTTGGATTGGGAATTGCTCAGGCCCATCAAATACACCGACCCGAATGCCGCCGAGGCGATGGGAACCAGGACCGATTCCCAGATTCCACGGGTTTCGTGCCTGAGGATCAGGCTGAGCATGTCGTATCGCCTGGAGACGGCGACGCTCAGGGTTGCCGAAAGGGCCTGGGGTTGCAGGATGACGTCGGAGTCGATGAACAGGAGCCATTGCCCGCGGGCCTCCTTGGCGCCGCGGTGGAGGGCGTGGTTCTTCCCCGTCCAGCCGGCCGGTAACTCGGTGACGTGAATCGCCTTCAGCCGGGGATCCGCGTTGGCCATTTCGTCCATGATTTTGCCGGTTTGATCGCCGCTGCGATCGTCAATCGCCAGCACGTCGAACTCGGGATAATCCTGCCCGAGCGCCGAGGCCAGGCATTGCGCGATGCGCTGCCCCTCGTCCTTGGCCGGGATGAGGATGGTGACGTGGGGAAAGGGTTCAACCAGGGGCGAGGTCCGTTTTTTCAGAAGATTCATTCGCCGCCGGCTCGCGGCCATTCCGATCGAAAACAAAAGCCACAGGACCGGGCCGGCCAGCAGATAGACGATGTACAAGCCGATTTCCAACCGCATCAGAGGAGACCCATGGCGGGGCTATTATTCCTTCTTCCGCACCACGACGCTCGGTCCGGAGACTTGCCGGACGACGATTTCCGATCCGGCGGGAACATAACCGGTTTCGCTGACGACGAAAGCGACGCGCACGCCGGCGATGGCGGGGTCGAAGAATTCGGCGGTGCCGCCGGGGAGAAGTTCGGAAGTGGCTTTGCCGACGGCGCCCAGCGGAGGCCAGTGATCGGAGACCGGCGGCGGCGCGGATGCCACGTTGCCGGTCGCCGCCGTCAAGATCAGCCGGTTGAGCACGGGCATCTTCGGCAAAAACTTGTTGAGCCAGAACCATAGGAACACCGATGACCCCATGGCCGCGGCGACCACGAGGATCCCCTTTTCCATCAGCGGCCAGTTGGTCTGGTTCGGGAGGTAAGCCGGGCCGTTCAGTCCGGCGGGCACGAACGTCATCACCAAACCGAAGATCACCAGGATTCCACCGGTGATTCCGGGAAATAAATGGCCCGGCAAAAGGATTTCCAGTGAAACCAAAGCCAGGCCCAGGAAGATCACCAGGATTTCCCACCACTGGGCGTAACCCGTCAAGAGCGGTACGCCGAGCATCAGCACGAGCGCGATCAGCCCGCAGACCTCGGCAACGCCGTGCCCCGGGGCGTGAAGCACGATGTAGAGACATTGCAGAAATACGACGATCAGAATGCCGCGGACCACGGCGCCGCTCAGGAATTCCACGGCCGTCTCCCCCCAGCCGGGAGTGAAGTCGGCCACGACGTCGTAATGGCGAGCCTGGGCCAAAGACTCCAGCGTGGAGAACTTGGCGCTGGCCAGGCCGTATCGAATGGCCTGATCGCTGTCCACGGTCAAAAGCGCCTGTCCTCCGACAATCGGCACGGGTTCGCCCGGCACCGAAACCCATTTCTTCGTCGCGATCAGATCGGCGTATTGTTTCTCATCGACGAACCGCCGATCCCCCTTGTCGTTCTGCACCCAATAGACGACGCGCGACACGTCCACCATGGCCGCGGCAAGCAACGGGTCGTGGTGATTGCGCACGGCGCTCTCGCTGAAATCGAGCAGCACCGGCGCTTGGGCCTTGGCCCGCTCCGCGGCCGGCATTGCTTCCAAACCCTCCGGCCCGAAAATGATCGGGGCGCAATCACCCAGCGAAGCCGAATCGCTCACCACGATCTCGTCACAGGCCATCGCGATCATCGCCCCGGCCGAAATCGCCTTGTCCTGCACGTAGGCGACGACGTGCAGATCGTCCTGCCGCTTGATGAAGCGCGAGATTTCCAAACCGCTGGTCAACAGGCCGCCGTAGGTATCGACGTTCAAAATGACGACCTTGGCCCCGAGTTTCTTGGCATCGTCGAATCGCCGAAAGAGCTGATCGCGATTGTAATCGTCGATTTCGCCGGCAATGGTGATGACGACGGTTTTGCGATCGGCCGCGGAGGCGTTGGTGGTGGGGCTGTCAGCGGCAATAACAGGCCGTATCGCCAAAGCAAAAGTGCAGATTGCGAACGAGCAGATGCCCGCGAGTTTCATCGCTATATTGTACGTCAACAGGGGGTCGTTCGCACCTAATTCGGTCCTCCATCAGGCGCCCCTATCAATTTCGGACGGCAGAGA
>JBEKIV010000037.1:0-22085 GCA_050011595.1 Tepidisphaeraceae bacterium | reverse complement strand
GTGGGATCGGAGGTCGAAGTTCCACCGACCCAGATCAAGGTTTGGTTCTCGGAAGAGGTTGATTTTAATTTCAGTTCGCTCGAAGTGGACGACGGCCAGGGCAATAAGATCGACGCCGAAGACACCCATCAAGACCCCAACGATAAGAAGGGGCTCATCATATCTATCCCCACGAGGCTGTATGACGGCCAGTACACCGTTCTCTGGAAAGTGACCACGCCAGATGGCCAGCAGAACGAGGGAAAATTCAACTTCACCATCAACATCAAGGATTAGCGAACCAACCAGGATTATGCGAAGAGCTCCCGAAGCTTGGCTTTAACCTCGACGAGCTTGGCGCCGCTGATTCTCGCGGCGCTGTATAGGATCACGGATTGTTCAACGGTGAAGAGGCGGTTGGCCCGAATATAGCTCTCGACGGCCAGACGACCACTTTGGAAATCGATCATTGTCAGAGGTATGGAATAACCATCAGAACGGGTCTGACTGGTAATCTGGCAAAGGATAAGGTCGTTGCCAGGACAGTCGGCAACAACGAGCGCTGGTCGGCGTTTGCCGACTTGTAGATTTGTCTGCGGAAAGGGCACCACGACAATCTCTCCCACTACAGGCTTGCCCACGCCGCGTCCTCCTCGGGAGTATTCCAGTCCTTGGCCAAGGCGGATTCGCTGAGCAGGAGGCCGTTGAACGATTCATCGTCCGACTTATGTCTGAGAAAACGGACGAAATCATAGACTTCCCGTTGCAACGGCTCCGGCAAATCCGCCAATTCTCGTTCAATCAATTCTCGCGTGCTCATGTTCGATAAGTATATCATTATTTTTGGCGTTTGCGTTACTCTCCCTGGGTCACAAACTGCCGGTAAAGGTGGGCATATTTCCCGCCCGCCGCCAGCAGTTCGCGATGGGTTCCGCGTTCGACGATGCGGCCGCCGTCGACCACGAGAATTTGGTCGGCGCGCAGGATGGTGCTGAGCCGATGGGCGACGATGAAGGTCGTGCGGCCCTCCAGCAGCTTCTCCAGCGATTGCTGCAAGAGCGATTCGGTGGCGGTATCCACGGCGCTGGTGGCTTCGTCGAGCATGAAGATTCGCGGATCGGCCAGGAACGCGCGGGTAAAGCAGATGAGCTGGCGCTGCCCCACGGACATGTTGGCGCCGCGTTCGCCGACCTCCGTTTCAAATCCCCGGGCGAGGCTCAAGATGGAATCATAGGAACCGATCGCCCGGGCCGCTTCGATCACGTCCCGCTCGGTGGCCTGGGGCCTGGCGTAGCGGATGTTCTCCATCACGGTTCCGGTGAAGAGATAATTCATTTGCAGCACGAGGCCCATCTGTTTGTGCAGCGAATCTCCAGTGACGTGCCGGATGTCCTGGCCATCCACGAGAACGCGGCCTTTTTGCGGCTGATAGAAGCGGGCAATCAGGGAGACGATGCTGCTTTTGCCCCCGCCGGTCGGGCCGACCAGCGCCACCATCTGTCCCGGCCGCGCTTCGAAGTTGATCTCGTGTAAGACCGGCCGGTCGGCGGCGTAGCCGAAGACCACGTCCTCAAAGACGACCTGGCCCTGCAATCGCGGCAGGGGGCGGGCGTCCGGCTCATCGCAAACCTCCGGTTTCATCTCCAGGAGTCCGAAGACGCGCTCGGCGCCCGCCATGGCCATCATCAATTGGTTGTAAAACGCCCCGAGGGTAATCACGGGGCCCATGAACCAATCCCAATACTGCCAGAATGCCACGACCGATCCGACGCCCTTGGCGCCGAGCGCCACCATGTATCCGCCATAGAGCAGGATCGTCACCCGGCCGAAGTAACGCACGACTTCCAGGAGCGGCTGGTAAATCCCGTTGACCCGGGCGACGGCCATGTTGTTGGTGGTGTTGATCTGTTGCAGGCCGTTGAAGACGTCGAGGTTGGGGTCCTGCCGGTTGAACGCGGTGACGACGCGCATGCCCGTGATGTTCTCGGCCAGATTGGTGCTGACCCGGGTGAACCCCTCGCGCGCGACCTGATAGAGACTGGCGGATTTGCGGTGGTAAACGCGGGTCAAGGCATACAGGACCGGCCCCAGCCAGCAGATCCCCAGAAACAGCCGCGAGTCCTCGTGGAGCATATAGACCGCCGCGACGATCATGACCGTGCCGTTGGCCACCAACTGGAAGATGCCCCAGACGTTCACTTCGCGGAGGCTGGCCACGTCGGTGGTGCAGCGGCTGATGATCCGGCCCAGTTTGGTCCGGTCGTAAAAACTCATCGACAGGCGTTGAAGTTGCGCGAAGATTTTGCGTCGGAAGTCGAATTGCACGCTTTCGCCGGCGCGGGTCATGAGCAGGATGGTGAATCTCTGAAGAATAACCGACCCGATGAAAACCGCGGTCCACGCCCCGATGATGTGAACGATGTGCCAGGAGGCCGCCGTCGTCGAAACGCCCGGGAGTTTTCCGCCGGCATAATCGGCGCCGTAGTTGATGATATGTTTCATGAACTGCGGGCCCTGCATGTCCAGCAGCACGTGGCAAAGCCCCAGCGCGGTGGCCGCGAAATACAGCCGTTTGAACGGCGCCAGCGACGCCAGCAGCCGCCGGACCAGCGGCCATTGGATGGGTCGATAGCGGTCTTCGTCTTCCGATTCGATCTGCGAGGCGCGCAGCGCCGCCGCCGACAACGTCGGTTTCTTCTTCAATCGAACGGTGAATCCGAAAAGAGACATATTGGTTAAAAATCCGAAATCCGAAATCCGAATGACGAATCAAGCCCGAATGACGAAACCCGAATGAAGGGGCCTTCGTCATTCGGACTTCGGAATTGATTCGTCATTCGGATTTCGGATTTCGGGTTTTTCACTTTCATCCTTCTTTCTCCGCGGCGGCGATGGCGGCGGCGACGTCGTTTTCCGATTGCAGGCGCTTCATGTGCGAGGGGGCGTTGGTCAAATCCTCGGTGGCCGATTCGTCGCCGAAGAGTTGGGCCTCGGCGATCTGGCGATAATGCCCCTCGCGGGACATCAGTTCCTCATGGGTGCCGATCTGGGCAATAGCGCCGCGCTCGATCACGATCACCAGATCGGCCTCCTTCACGGTGCTGATGCGATGGGCGATGATGAACGTGGTGCGGCCGTTCATGACGGTCCGCATGTTGCGGCGGATGAGGTCTTCGGTCTCGGGATCGACGGCGGCGGTGGCGTCGTCGAGGATCAGGACGCGCGGATTGGTGACGATGGCGCGGGCGATCGCCAGGCGCTGGCGCTGGCCTCCGGAGAGGGAGGCGCCCCGCTCGCCGAGCATCGCCTGATAGCCGCGGGGCGTGGCCTGGACGAAATCGTGCGCCTGCGCCAGCCGCGCCGCAGCCTCGACGTCGCTCTGGCTGACGTTCGGCCTGCCGTAGGCGATGTTCCCGGAAACGGTGTCGCTGAAGAGATAGGTTTCCTGAAACACCGTGGCCACCTGGGTGCGCAGGCTGGCCAGCGTCAGATCGCGCACGTCCACGCCGTCGATGAGCACGCGTCCCCGCTGCACGTCGTAATATCGGGCGATGAGGTTGACGACGGTGGACTTGCCCGACCCGGTGGGTCCGACAATGGCGACGACGCTTCCGCCCTTGATGGAAAAACTCACGTCGTGGAGCACGGGCTTGCGGGGGTCGTAGCCGAAGGTGACGTCTTCGAACGTGACGGCGCCCGGGCCTTGGGGCAGTGGCCGCGCCCCCGATTTTTCCGGCACCGTGGGCTTGGCCATCAGCACCTCGAAAAGCCGCCGGGAGGAAACCATGGCGTTTTGATATTGTTCGTTGATCGTGGCGACCTGCTGGAGCCGGCCGAGGATCGTCCCCATCGCCCCGCCGAGCATGAACAGATCGCCCGCTGCCATTTTGCCGTGGATCATTAGAATCCCCGCCGCCAGAAACAGCGACAGGTGCGACGCCATCGCGATCGAGCGGATCACCGGCTGGAAATCGGCGAACAGGCGGATGCGAGTCAGGACCCGGCCTTTGAAGGCGTCGCAATTGGCCTGATATTTCCCGATCTCCTGCCCTTCGGTCGCGAATGCCTTCACCACGTGAACGCCCGCGATGTTTTCCGTGATGATCGAGACGTTGCGGTCCTCGGCTTCCATCACGCTGCGGGCCACGGGCTGGACCTTGCGGCTGAATCGCAGGATGTAATACGTCCAGATCGGCAGGGGAATCAACGACAGCGCCGCCACCCATTTATTCACCGTCCAGATCAATAGGATGTTGAACGCCACCGCCAGCATGATGTCGAGCGTCACCAACACGGCGGTCTGAATGAACGCGCGGACGTTCTGCAAATCGGAAAGGGCGCGGTTGATCAATTGCCCCGAGCTGTGAACATCGTGGAAGGCGAATCCCACCCGCTGCACTTTGTCGTACACGGCCTCGCGGATGTAGAAGACCATGTTCATGCTCATCCGCGTATTGGCCGTTTCCTTGAAATAGCGGATGACGAGCATGAGCAGCACCAGGCCGCCAAGTATTTTCAGCGTTCCGAGCAATTGCCCCGTGCCCGGATCGGCCCGGTGGAGCCATTGGCGGAAGGAAAGGGACTGGCCCTTGTCGGCCTGATGGATGCTTTGGATGGCGTTGACGGCCTTCCTTGCCACGCCAAGGGTGAGCGTTTCGGTTCCGGTCGCGGCGGCCACCCACCAGCAGGCCAAGATCACCAGCGGCACGACCGGGCGAATGAAACGAAACATCCAGCGAAGCAACGTCCGATTGGATGGATTTGTTCCCCCGGACGGGGATTGACCCGGCCCGGAAGACAAGGCTCCCGTTGCACCAGGGGTCAAATCCGTTTTACCTGTGGCGCCGACCACCGTTTTATTGGACACTGTTGTAACCGCTTGTTGAACAATCGGTACGCTATCGTTCCCGGCGTTGGCGTCAACCCCCGCCATGGACAAATCATCGGCAATCCTCTAAAACTCCCCCCATCTTTACAAAACCTTGGGAAGGAAATGCCGGGAAAACCAAATTCCGTGGCCATTTTCGGTCTTGAGGGAGTGATGCAACTGGAACCGATGGGCCGATAAAAACTGTCATGGCCACCTCAGCAACAGCGACGGGCGTCACACGGTATTTTCTGGAGGCCCTGGGCAAATTCGCGACGGCCCGCCTGCGGCGCGTCGGAGCCTTGCGGGTCTATCCGCGATGGGAAGCCCGCGCGGCGGTCTGCGAACGTTGTCCGCTTCGCGTCATCCGCTGCGGAGTATCGTACTGCGGAACCCCCCTGCTTCGGCAGATCGACCGCGACCCGGCCATCGACGGCTGCGGGTGCCCGTGCCATGACAAGGCCAAGAGCGCGGAAGAACATTGCCCGATTGACGTACATCACCAACCGGCGGAGCGGCAGGACGGGGAATGTTCGTGCAAATGGTGCATGGCGAAAAATCCGAAATCCGAAATCCGAATGACGAATCAAGCCCGAAATCCGAAATCCGAAGCGATGGCCGTTTCGTCATTCTGATTTCGGATTTGATTCGTCATTCGGATTTCGGATTTCGGACTTCTGATTTCCGTTTCCCTTCTTCTCCCACAACACGTCCTCCATCCCGTCGCACTTATTCGCCCAGCGGGCCTGCACGAAAAGCCAATCACTCAGCCGATTCAAATAGGTGACGACGATCGGCGGCACGGCGCGGTCGTGGGAGAACGCCACCACGACGCGTTCGGCGCGGCGGCAAACCGCGCGGGCGACGTGGAGGCGGGCGCTGGTTTCGCTTCCGCCGGGCAAAATGAAGTTCCGCAACGGCTCCAGAACGGCCGTGGCGGCGTCGATTTCCATCTCCAGGCGGCCGATGCTCGATTCCTCCAGCGAGGGCAGTTTTGCCGGCGGCTGTTCGCCGGAATAGGCCAATTGAGAGCCGATCACAAACAGTTCGTTTTGGACCGCCCGCAGGCTCTGGAGCAAATCCTCGTCCCCGACGGCCGCCCAGCCGACGACGGCGTTCAGTTCGTCCACAGCCCCGATGCATTCGATTCGCGGGTCGGATTTGGATACCCGCCCGCTCCCGATCAACCCCGTCGAGCCGTCGTCCCCCGCTTTGGTGTAAATCTTCATGGATGCATTGTCATTGGTCATTGGTCATTTGTCATTAGTCATTGGTCATTTGTCACTTGCAATGCCAATGACAAATGACTAATGACCAATGACCAATGACAATTCCCCTCCTTTGCATCATCCCGCTGGCATATCTCGTCGGGTCCATTCCCTTCGGGCTGATTGTGGGAAAGGCCAAAGGCATCGACCCGCGCACGGCGGGGAGCGGGAATATCGGAGCCACCAATCTCGGCCGGCTCCTGGGCGGAAAATATTTTGCTCTGGTCTTTGGACTTGACCTGTTCAAAGGAGCGCTGCCGAGCCTCTCGGCCGGGGCGGTCATTGGATTTCACGTCGAGGATCGCCAGACCTGCCTGCTGTGGATTGCGGCGGCGGCGGCGGCGCTGCTCGGACACGCGTACAGCGTTTTTCTGAAATTCAAAGGGGGCAAGGGAGTCGCCACCAGCGCGGGGGTGATGCTGGGCATCTTCCCCTATTACACGCTGGCATTCGTCCCGGCACTCCTGGTCTTTTTGATCGTATTCAGCGCCCTGCGCTACGTGAGCGTCGCCTCGATCCTGGCGGCGCTGGCGTTTCCCGCGGCGTACGTCGCCATCGGACTACTTCGCCTTTGGCCGATCACCGGCGCCCAGCTTCCGCTTTTGTGCTTCGCGATCGCGATTCCGGTGCTGATCATTTATAAACACCGCGGCAACATCGCCCGCCTGCGCGCGGGAACCGAGCCGCGGTTCGTCTCAAAATCACCATGCGAATCAAAGTGAACGGACAAGATTACGAACTGCCCGAAGGCTCGGACATCCATGGCCTTTTGGCGGCGCATAAACTCACGCCGGACAAGGTGGCGGTCGAACTGAACCGGCGGCTATTGCGAGGGGAGAAATACGATACCTTGCTGAAGGAGGGAGATGAGGTGGAGATCGTGACGTTTGTCGGGGGAGGGTGAGGGGAAATTCGAAACTCGAAACTCGAAATTCGAATCAAATTCGAAGGCGAAAATTCAGATTTCGGATTTCGAGTTTCATTTGGCATTCCGCCTTTGGCGTTCTACTATTACCCCAATGCCTCCCCTTCGCATCGGCAAATTCGACCTCCGCAGCCGGCTCTTCGTCGGGACGGGGAAATATGCCAGTTATGAAATCATGCAGCAGGCGCTGGAGGCCAGCGGGTGCCAGGTTGTCACCGTGGCGGTTCGGCGCGAGCGGTTGATCGATCAGCAGGGACGAAGCATTTTGGATTTCCTCGATCTGGGCAAATACGTCATTCTGCCGAACACGGCCGGATGCTTCAGCGCCGAGGATGCCATTCGCGTGGCGCTGCTGGGGCGGGATTTGCTCGAAAAGCAGAAGAACCCCGGGGCCAACTGGGAGAAGCTGGAAGTTCTGGGCGACAAGAAAACGCTGCTGCCCGATCCCGTGGGTTCTCTGGAAGCTACGCGGCAACTGGTCAAGGAGGGATTCACCGTTCTGTGCTACAGCAGCGACGACCCAATCGCGGCACGGCGAATCAAGGAAGCAGGCGCGGCCAGCGTGATGCCGGCCGGCAGCCCGATCGGATCGGGCCAGGGCGTGCTGAATCCGCTGAATATCTCGCTCTGTCTGGAAACTCTGAAAGAAGGCGATGGGAGTTATCCCGTGATCGTGGATGCCGGCGTCGGGACGGCCAGCGACGTGACCGTGGCGATGGAACTGGGCGCGGATGGAGTGCTGCTGAACACGGGGGTCGCTCATGCCCGGGACCCGGTCAAGATGGCCGCGGCCATGCGGCAGGCCATTGATGCCGGGCGCCTGGCCTACGAGGCCGGGCGAATCGTCAAGAAACGCTACGCCACCGCCAGCAGCCCGTTCGACGGCGTTATCAGCTACATCCCCGGCGAATGAAATGTCGCAGGAACTCTGGAACACCCTGGCGGGCAAGGCGGGCCTTGGCCTCGATCCGCAACAGACCGGCCAGTTCAACGCTTATCTGGATCTTCTGCTGACCGCCAACCAGCGGATGAACCTGACGCGCATCACCGATCGCGGTCAGGCCCAAATCCTGCATGTCGCCGACGCGCTGACCGTTTTGCCGCATCTGCCGCCAAAGGGACATCGTCTTGCCGACGTGGGCAGTGGCGGCGGGGTTCCGGGCATTGTTCTGGCCATCGCCAGGCCCGACGTTCAGGTCGTGCTCATCGAATCCACGCGAAAAAAGGCGGATTTCCTGCTGGCGGCGGTGAGCGAGTTGAAGCTGTCCAACGTCATGGTGGAGCCAAAGCGAGCGGAGGACCTGGCGTGGTCGCCGCAGCGCGAATCTTTCGACGTGGTCGTCGCCCGCGCGGTGGCCCTGATGCCGATTTTGGTGGAATGGCTGTTGCCGCTGGTGAAGGTTGGCGGCTGGGCGCTGGCGATGAAGGGGCCGAAAGCGGTCGAGGAAATGAAGCAGGCTCAACGGGCGATTAAATCTCTTGGCGGAGGCCAGCCCGCGGCATTTCCCGTGGATTTGCAGCCGACAACCGGACATCTGATCATCAAAATCCCGAAAATCGCCCGAACCCAGGGGCGATTCCCCCGCCGGCCTTCCGTTGCCAAGGGCCTGCCGATATAGCCGTCATGGCGCGGGCCAAGCGGACAATGAATGGATATAATTGACAGGTCGCCATTGAGCTTGCGCTCAAAGTGCGTCGCCCAGGAAGGTTGCCACATGCTCGTGCTGACGCGCCAGCGAGACCAGACCATCATGATCGGCGACGACGTTGAGATCACGGTCGTCGACATTCGCGGGGACAAGGTGCGGCTGGGGATCAATGCTCCGCGAAACGTGACGGTTCACCGCAAAGAAGTGTATGACCACATCCGCGAGGAGAACAGAGCGGCGGCCCAGATGAAGGTCCAAGATCTGGCAAATATCCCCGCGGCGCCGCCCGAGCCGAAACTTCTGGAGCAGCCCAACGGCCCGTTCCCCCGTTTGGCGCAGGAGAACGAGGACAAAAACAAAGACGGGAACAAAGACCCTTTCCTTCTGGCCGCGATAGACGAAGCCCGCGCCGGGCTGAGGGAGGGCGGTTTGCCTATCGGGTCAGTCCTGGTGCGAAATCACCAGATCATCGCTCGCGGCCATAATCGGCGCGTGCAAAGCGGCAACCCCATGGCCCATGCGGAAATCGACTGCCTCAGCAACGCCGGTCGGCAAAAGAGCTATGGCGACACCGTTCTCTATTCCACCCTCATGCCGTGCCATCTATGCAGCGGGGCGGCCGTTCAGTTCGGTATTCCCAAAGTCGTCGTCGGCGAAAGCGTCAACTTCCTCGGCGCCCCGGAATTCATGCGATCCAAGGGCATCGAAGTCGTGGACTTGCACGATCGGGAGTGCATCGAAATGATGGCCCAATTCATCCGGGAGCATCCGGAGCTTTGGAACGAAGACATCGGGAGGTAAGATAGCGTGTTAACGAAGGGCGAAAAAACGGGCAATGGCGGAACTGCCTACACATAGTCGAATTTCCCTCCGGATCGAACGCAATGGCGTGACCATCACCATCCCGAAGGCTGCCGGCTCGTCGTCCGGCGGAAGCTGGGCCGCCGCCGCCGCGTTCGCGTTCCTCACCGTGACCTTCATAGCGCAGGGAATCCTCAGTGGAAATCTGCTGTGGGCCGGGGCGGGATTCTTCTGCTTGCTCATTGCCGGCTGGCAAATGGCGGCCCTGGGCGCTCTGCCGACCGGAAAATCCGGGCAAACCAAGCTCCAAATCACGCCCGACCAGCTTGCCAAGATCACCGGCCCCGACAAGGCCCCTCAGCGCCAACAATGGCCGCGGTCGGCGGTGACAGACATCCGCGTCGATCCCGAATCCGACTCAAAGCCCCCGGGCTTGAGCCTGCATTTCAATGATGGAAAGCCCCCGGTTTGCATCTTGTCCGGCATCGATCCCGCCGAGCTGAACTGGATCGCCGAGGAGATCCACATCAAGTGGGGAATGGCCTCTACCGATTCTGCCGCGCCGGCTGGGTCGTAGGCAGGCTGTAGTCCGGCTGCATGTCGGGGGTCAGATCGACGCCGGTTGCGGCTTGCACGGTTTGGATTAATTCCTGCGGCGTTTGCGGGGCGTGGGCACGCCAAACGGGCAGAACTTTTGCCAGCGCCCCGTCCCCGGCTTTGGAGAGCAGCGAATCAATCACCAGCGCGCCCTTGGGCAATAGCGCCCGGTCGTAATCCGCCAAATACTCGGGGCGAATCTGCGCGGGGTCCAGGGCGTTGATCAGGTCCAGCCGCGCAAAGGGCCTGGGCTCGTCCGGCCGGCCGATCAATTGCTCCGTCCACGTTTGCCGCGGCATCCCGGTCAGCAGGGCCGCGTATTTGATCGCAAAGATGTTCGACGCGCCGAAATCAACCCAAGTCAGGCGCGCCGGCAGTTTCAGCGGATCAAAAATCTTCTCGTGAATGAAGGCCTCAAAGAGATGCTCGGTCTGGTTCATGGCGAAAATCGAAAAATGATTGGCGATCGCCTCCTCGTATCGCTTGATTTCCGCGGCCAGGGCGTCGCTTCGCGTCGCCGGGGTATCGCCGTCGTGAATCTCGACCCACAGGACCAGATCATCCACCGGCCCGTCGATAGAGACCCGGACCATTGGAGAATAGGAAATATCATGGGCGAATCGCAGGTAATGGAATCGGGGATCGGTCCAACCGGCGTCCATAAGGTCGGCGATCTTTTCCCGGGTCGCCGGGAGGTAATAGACCTTAGGCTTCTGACTTGCGATCCCAGTGAGCGCCGGAAGAAGCTTGCCGTCGATGAAATCATGCACGTCTTTGCGATCGTCGAGGGCCATGTCCCGCAAGATCTGGGTGGTCAATTCGGATCGGCGCTGCTGGAGGGCGGAAATGACGTCGGACGGCAGGGTCGTGGGGCGCGTTGCCGCCGGCACGGATTCCAGAACTGATTTCACCCAGGCATCGTCGCCGCCGGCGCAGAAGGCCGCGCGATCGCCGACGCTCAGGACGTGAAAACCCGGGGGCAACTCGGCCCTGTGCGGCGCCGGCCGCGTCGCCGAATCGGCCGCCGCCGCGATGGCAATCCCGGCCAGGAAACCCGTCAGCGCGAATAGCGCAAACCAGCGCGGCCTCATTTTGCCCTTGGCGGAAGGACCAGGCTCTTGACCTTCAAAATATTCGGCCGGGCCTTGAGCTGGTTGAACAGGCCTTCCGGCGGCGGGCTGTCGGTCTTGATGACCATGAGCGCGGTGGCTTTGCCGGCGGAGTCAAATTCCCGGCTGATGACCATGTCCGCGATGTTCACCTTGGCATCGCCGAAGCTCGACCCGACCAGTCCGATCACGCCGGGCTGGTCCTGGTTCACGATCAGCACCATGTTTCCCTCGGGGATCATGTCCATGCTGTATCCGTCGATGCGCAGGACGCGGGGCCAGCCGTCGGCGTAAACGGTGCCGAGGACGCGGTGGCTCTGGCCGTTGGGCCCGTCGGCGCGGATGCCGACGATGTCGCCGACGAGTCCGGCCGGTGGGTTGGGCTCGTGGATCGTCGCCAGCGCGATCCCCCGCCCCCGCGCCAGGTGTTCGACGTTGATCACGTTCACGCTGGTGTCGAGGTGCGGCCGCAACAGTTCCACCGTCGCGACGCGCAGCAGAGTATTCATGTGCTTGGGAGCGCGGGCGCCGCTGGCGCGGAGCGTGATGGTTCGATACCCGCCGTCGCACAGCGCCGCCAGAAGCGCGCCGATCCGCCGGGCAAGCTCGACGAACGGCTTTTCATCCTCGGGCAAATCGAGCTTCAGTCCCCCGGCATTGACCGCGCCGCGGATTTCGCCGGTGTTGAGGTAGGCGACGATGGCCTTGCAGGCCTCGACCGATACGGCCGTCTGCGCCTCGTCGGTGCTGGCGCCCAGATGAGGCGTCAGCACGGCGTTTTCCAGGCCGAACAACGGATGGTCCTTCGCCGGCGGCTCGGTGGCGTAGACGTCGATCGCGGCCCCGGCGATCTTCTTTTCCTTCAGCGCCTCGGCCAAGGCGAGTTCATCGACGACCTCGCCGCGGGCGTCGTTGACCACCAGCAGGTTCGGCCGGCATTTGTTCATCAGCCGATCCCGGTTCAGCAGGTGTTTGGTCTGCTCGCCGCCGGGAACGTGGAAGGTGATCACGTCGACCTGGCCAAGGAATTCGTCGAAATCGCGGACCAGCTTCACCTTGCCGTCCAGGGCGGTCGGTCCGGTGAAATACGGATCGAATCCGACGACGTTCATCTCCAACGCCAGCGCCCGCGTCGCCACGGTGCGGCCGATCCTTCCAAGACCCACGACGCCCAGGGTCTTTCCGGCAAGCTGGGTGCCCTGGTATTGACTGCGCTTCTTCCATTCCAGTTGTCCGGATTTGAGGCTGGCATGGGCTTGGGGAACCTTTCTGGCCAGCGACAACAGCAAGGCCAGGGCGTGCTCGGCGGTCGAGAGCGTGCTGGCCTCGGCGGTATTGAGAACGAGGATCCCCTTGGACGTCGCGGCCTCCAGGTCGATGTTGTCCACGCCGACTCCGGCGCGGGCAATGGCCTTGAGTTGCCCCGGCTTCTCCAGGACCTTGGCGGTCACCTTGGCGCCGGATCGGACGATCAGGGCATCATATTCGCCCACAATGGCGGCCAGTTCATCCTCTTTCAGCCCGACTTTTACGTCGAAGGCCGCCTTGTTCTGCTTGAGAAAATCCAAACCCTCTTCAGCCAACTTGTCGGCAACAAGAATGCGCATGGTTATGACCTCCAGGTTTCATGCAATGGTGGAAATCGTAGAGACTGGTGGCAGCGGGTTCAAGCGGCGGCGCACCCAACCTCCTCCGCTGGTGGCGCCCTAGACAATAAATCACGCCGCCGAACTAATCTTTCGCTTCGCCCGGCTTCTGGGCCGCCTCATGGCCGGGCAGGGCCTCAAACTCCCGCACCTGGTCCATCAGTTCGGGCTTGCCGAGCTTTTCGGCGCAGAACCGGGCGATGGCCTTCAAGCCATTGCCGTACCATCGCAACAGGAGCGGGCTGGCGCGGATTTCCGGGGGGACCTTTGACCAAATCATCCCCTGCTCGAAAATCGACTTCTCATGCGCCTGGCAAAGGCCGCAGAGTTTGTCCTCATCCCCCTCCGCCACCGCGTCGAACAACTGCTTGCGAAGCCCTTCCGGCGTGACCCCCGGCTCATTGACCTTGGGGATGCGCAGCTCAATCAGCACCGGATCTTCGGCCGGTCGAATCTGCGAGCGATTGCGGAAACCAAAAAGCCCCATAGCTATTTGATAATACCGCAGAACCCTACACGACCGGCCTGTTGCTGGCAACCGGCCGTCAGGCCCATTGCAATTCTAATTGCCGACCAGCCGGCTCGCCGGCGAGACGTTCCCCATCGCCCGCGGCCCACAACCATCCGGTTGGGCGGTCCTGCTCGGCAAGCACCAGCCGCTTGGCAATCCGCCCGTCGCCGCTGAACAAATCGCGCAGAAGCCTGGGACAATTGCACTGGCGGCTGCGATGGAGCAAGACAATATGCCTGGGCAACGCGGCGCCCCGCCGCTGGGTCTGATCCAGAATCCGCCGCACCGCGTCCAACGCTTCCTGATTGGAAAGATGCCCGCGGCCGCCCATGATTCTCCGCTTTAAAAACCAGGGCCGATCGCTGCCGGCTTGCATCTGCGGATCGTAATTGCTTTCGATGGCCAGAACGCCGACGCCACGGAATTGGCGGAGGAGTTCGCGGTTTGCGCGGCCCAAGTCGGTGGCGTATCCGATCCGCGCGCCGAATCCCTCGACGCGGAATCCGTGCGAGCCGTGCTCGTCGTGATCGAGCCGGATCGCAGTGAAATGGACGCCCTCGACGGGGGAAAAGGGGTGGGCGTTGAACGGCCGGATCAGCCGGGCAAACTCCGCCGCCCCGCCGCCGAGACGCGACAGTTCATCCGTCCGGCCCTCGTGACAAAACAGCACGATGCCTTGCTGAACGATCCTGTGCGCCCAGGCCGGATTGAAATGATCGCCGTCGAGATGCGTCAGACAAATCGCCGCGACATCCGCGACCCCGATTCCCAGCCCCTTCATGCGTCCGGCGGCGGTTCGGGGACCGATTCCGCAGTCGATCAACATCGCCCCCCGCGGCCCGCGCAGCACCGAACAGTTCCCCGATGATCCGCTGGCCAGGATGCAAAGTGATAACGACATCCGTGTCTCGCATCACGGGTATTTTTCACACCGCCGCGACAATCGCCTTGAATCCGAGATGCAGGTAATCCAGCACATCCTGCGGCTCGCGGCCGCTCTTGGGAATCTGATGCACGAACAGGGCCTTGAGCTTCACGCCCGAGCCGCCGGCGGCGACCTGCTCCGCCAACTCGCTGTCCAGGCTGCCGGTGTAATTGTCCTCGACGGTCACAATCCGGCCGCCGGATTTGGCGGCGATCTCCACAATTCCGGTGTCCTTCAGCGGCAAGCCGTAGGCGTCGATCACGCCCGCCTTTTTGCCGCCCTTGGCCAATTCGTCGGCGGCCTTGAGGCATTCGTGAACCATGTATCCGGCCGATACGAACAGAAAGTCCTTCCCTTCCCGCAGGACCTTGTATCCGCCGGCCTCGAACGTCTCGTGGGCCTTGTACAGATTCTTCGTATCCGCGCGCAAGGCGCGCTGGTAGCAGGCGCCCTCCAGATTCGCCATCAATTCGGTGATCTTGTAGCAGCTCACCGCGTCGGCGGGGAAGAAATATCGAACGGCCGGCTGGCCGTTGTAGTTCTTCACGTGACAGAAGCTGCGGAAGAACGCGACGTCGGGCAGGGACATCTGGCTGGGTCCGTCGGCCGCCAGGGTGACGCCGGCGTGGGTGCCGGTGATTTTCAAATTCGCCCCGCTGATGATGGCCATCTCCACCTGGTCGTAGGCCCGGATCACGAACTTGGCGAACGTGGAGCAGAAGGGGATTTTCCCGGCCGCGCTGAGGCCGGCGGCAACGCTGATCATGTTCTGCTCGGCGATCTTGCATTCCAGGTATTGGGCGGGGAATTTTTTGGCGAACCATTCGGCGTGCGTGGAGTTCTTCACGTCCGCGTCCAGGCCGATGACGCGCCCGTCGGCTTCGCCGAGGGCCACCAGCGCCGCTCCGTACGCCTTGCGCGGGGCGATCGGCTTGCCGGCCGACAAATCCTTGTCCAATCCCACCGCCGCCAGAGCTTCGGCAAACGATTTGATCTTGATCGCTTTCTTTTCCCGGGCCGGGGCCTTGGCGGTTATGGCGCCGGGTTTCAATTCGCCGGCGGTCTTGTAGTCCAACACGCCCAGGTCCCGGGCGGTGTGATCCAGTTCGCCCAGAATATTGTTCAACTGGTCCTTCTTGACCGGCGTGCCGTGCTTGCCCATCCCCTGTTCGTGCGGCGCTCCCCAACCCTTGACGGTGCGCGCCACGATGGCCAGCGGGCGCTGGCCGTTCTGAACGACGTGCAGTTCGCCCAGGGCATCGTCGATCTCGTGCGCCTCGTGCCCGTCGATCACGCGCACCAAGAACCCGAACGCCTTGAGTTTTTCAGCCAGTCCCATGTAACTCTGCTGCGGCGAAACCCAGTCGCTTTGGGCCAATTCGTTGCAGTTGAAAATGGGAATGACGTTGGTGAGGGCGTGATCGACGATGAAATCCGCCGCCTCCCAGATTTGCCCTTCGCGGCTCTCGCCGTCGCCGATGAGGCAGTAGACGTTGCGGTCGATCTTGTCCATGCGTGCCGCCGCCGCCAGCCCGGCCGCGACGGACAATCCCTGCCCGAGGCTTCCGGTGGCCGCGTCGAAGAACGGAACGCCGAGCTGGGGATTGGGATGGCCGTCGATGGGGCTGTCGATCGCCCGCAAGGTCAACGCATCGGCCGTGGTCATCGGGCGCGCGGATTCGCGCCCTTTGCCCAGCGGCACGATCGTCGCCCCCAGATCGGCCAGGGCCGCGTAAATGATCGGCACGGCATGACCTTCGGAAAGGACCAGCCGGTCCGATGCCGGATTCCACGGATCCTTCGGGTCCCACCGCATCTGGTGATACATCAGGACGGTGACAAGATGGGCCAGGGACAGCGCCGTCGACGGATGCCCGCTGCCCGCGGAGGTGGTCATCTCCACGCTCAGCTTTGCAATGTCGACCGCCTTGCGATTCACCGCGGATTCAAAACTCATAACGTCTCCATCCAAAAGTTGCCGGACCTCCCGGTCAAGCCGCGAGAATACATTGGCGCGGAAACGGACGCAATCCGATCAAACAGCACTGGGAACGCGGGTGTGCCAATTCTTCCGGGAACAAAGGCGATTGAACCGCCAAGCCGCCAAGGTCGCCAAGAAATCAGAGTTGAATGTTGAGAGTTTTGAAAAAAACGCGGCGTTCGACGTTTATCGTTCACGTCCAAACCTTGATAATTTTTGATTTCCCTTGGTGACCTTGGCGGCTTGGCGGTTCAATCTCCTCAATCGCCGGGGTGGTTTTGGTCGCGGACGACGACGTTGCAGGGCGGCAGGGCCTGGAGGAATCGCTTGCCATAGCGCTTGGTTTTGATCCGGCTGTCGAGGATGACGACGATGCCGGTGTCGGTCTTGCAGCGGATGAGCCGGCCGAAGCCCTGCTTCAGGCGGAGGATGGCCTCCGGGACGGAATATTCCATGAACGGATTGCCGCCGGCGCGGGTGATGGCTTCGAGGCGGGCCTCGATCACCGGCTCGTCCGGCACGGAGAACGGCAGCTTGACGATGATGACGTTTCGCAGGGCGTCGCCGCGCACGTCGATGCCCTGCCAGAAGCTGGTGGTCCCCAGCAGCACGGCGTTGGGCGTTGTGCGGAATCGCTCCAGCAGGATTTTTCGCGGCGCTTCCCGGCCCTGGACCAGCATGGGATAACCCAGTTGATCCAGCGGCTCGGCCAACCGGCCGGCGGCGTCGAGCAGGGCGCTGTAACTGGTGAACAGCACGAACGCCCCGCCGCTGGTCTGCTTGAGATATTCCATGATCTTCCCGCAGGCGGCCGGGGCGAATCGCGCCGTGTCGTTCGGCTCGGGAAGGTCGGATTCAATGTAAAGCGTCACCTGTTTGGCGTAGTCAAACGGCGAGCCGAGGGCGAGGGTCGTGGCTCTCTCGGCGCCGAGCCGGGAGACGATGTAATTGAAGGCGGGATCGGGCGTGGCCTGGGCCTCCTGGCCAGGCTCTTGCTTTTTGTTGGTGCACATCGTCGCCGAGCACATGATGACGCTCGGCACGGCGTCGAAAAGATGCGTTCGCAGGCCCTGGCCGACGTTGACCGGGGCGGCGTGCAGGCTGACGTTCCGCCGCGAGCGGCTGCCCAGCTCCATCCAATAGACCGCATCGGGCATCTTCTGGGAAAGGACCGCGTCCAATTCCTCGCCGAGCATGCTCACCTTCTCGGCCATGGCGTTCAATTCGGAAATCTCCTCCTGGTTTTCCAGTCCGGCCAGCACGGCCTTCAGACGCAGCGACAGTTCGTGCAGCAACGGGGAGAGATCGTTCTGCACGATCCCCGGCTCATGGATGCGGCCGTTGTCCCGACCGTGATGGCGTTGCCACTGGGCGCAGCGGTCGAAGAAATCGTCCGTTTGCCGATGGATTTGGACGATGGCGTCGATGGCGCGGTTGACGTACGCGCCGTGGGCGCTTAGGAGGCCCTTGCCGCGCTTGGGATCGTAGAGCGTTCGCAACTGATATCTCAGCCGATGTTCCGAGACGTTCAGCCCGAAATGGCTGGCGGCGACGTCCTCGACGGTGTGGGCTTCGTCGAGAACGACCACGTCATATTTGGGCAGATAATTCACGCCGGAAATCCGCAGCGCCAGATCGGAGAAGAACAGGGCATGGTTGACGACGAGGATATTGCCGCTGCCCATCCGCCGCTTGGCCGCCTGCCAGAAACAGTCCTTGTAGAACTCGCATTTTTTACCGAGGCAGTTGCCGTGCTCGGCACAGACGCGTTCCCATACGGAAGGATCGGGCATGGCCGGCAGATCGGCCAGCGATCCATCGGTGGTTCGGCGCGACCATTGCTCCATGGCCCAAAGCGATTGAAGCTGCTGGGGTTGATCGAAGAGCATTCCCTGCCGGCCGCGCGCCTGCTCAAGCCGGCGGCGGCAAAGATAGTTCCCCCGCCCTTTCACCAGCACGGCGGTGAATTCATCGGGATAAACCGATCGGAGCAGCGGGATGTCTTTTTCGATCAGTTGCTCCTGAAGGGAAATGGTGTTCGTGGAGACGACGACGCGCTTTTTATTTTTGACCGCGTGATCGATGACCGGCAGGAGATAGGCGAAGGATTTTCCCACGCCGGTCCCGGCTTCGACGATGAGGTGGCGTTTGTCCAGCAGGGCCTGGGCAACCGCGGCGGCCATCTCGATCTGCTGGGGCCGGAATTCGTAGAGGCCGCCCAGACGACGCGCGACCGCGCCGTCTTTGCCGAGGATACTGGTAACGGTGGCGGCGGGTGGCATCGGTCCTTGAGCGTATCACCCCGCGAGCTGAAATGCCTGCCGCTCGAAGAAATTATCCTTGTAGGGCCGGCGGCCGGTGACCCAGGCCCAAAGGCATGCGACGACGTAAGCGGGTATGAACAGTGGGCCCCAACGTTCACATTGGCGGACGTGAATGCGCTCGTGCGCCCGTGTGATCAAGAGGAGATCGGAATCGCGAGCCAGCACGACGTGTCCGAGGGTCATCGCCGAGGCCCCGCCCCGAAGGATCAACCCGATCACCCGGCGGAGACAAAAGTCCGTGGCTCCGCCGTAAACTTCCAGCACTCCATCGACGACGCGAACCTGACCCCCGCTGAGCAGAATTATGAGCGCCAGCAAAAGACCCCATATCGTGGTGGGGAAAACCCAGAGATAAATAAGCCAGTGCCAAAGCCGCATGCGATAATTATGCCTAATTTTCTTCCTTCTTGTCGGCCTTTCGCCAAGTGGTGCCGATAACTGGTGGAAAAGTTGGTCGAAGGCGTCGCAGAGGCAATGCGAAAAGCCCGGCGGATTCACAACCACCCGGACCACGGGTAAACACCTGTTGCCAAAGGGCTGCGTTCACAAGAGGCAACGCACCGTACGCCCAACATCTTATCCACCGGCTGAGTCCCATAATAAAAATTTCATATCCATATTTCAAAGGGGCTTATATGCAAATGGCGGAAATTATCCACAATGTGACAATCACCATTACTACGACTACTTTTGATTGAAGTTCCATTATATGAGGGATAGCGTTACACTCCGTAGCCCTCCAATTCGGAGTGGGAACATACCGCTACGGAGGCGAAGCCTGCCGTCACGGAGGCGGTAAGCGAAGAAAGGCCCTGCCCATGAAAGTGATCTGTAATCGCGGAGCGCTTCTGGACGCGCTAAACCTGACCGGCAATGTGGTGGCCGCACGCACGCCCAAACCGGTGTTGCAATGCCTGAAACTTACGGCCGAGGAAAATGCCCTGACCGTGGCGGCGACCGATCTGGAAGTCGCGATTCGCTATCGCGACGAACAGGTGCAGATCGAGCAGCAAGGCGAGACGCTGGTGCCGGCTGACAAATTGCGCGATATCGTGCGCGAGTCCATCGATGATACGCTGGCCATCGAAATCACCGGCGATACGGCCCACATTCGCGGACAGGATTCACATTTCAAAATCTTCACGCAGAAAACGACTGATTTTCCTCCGATCCCCGATTTTGAAGGCGAACCGGACGTGCAAGTTGCCGGCGGAGCGCTCAAGCAACTCATCGGCCAAACGCTTTTCGCGGCGGCCAAGGAAAGCACGCGCTATGCGTTCAACGGCGTGCTGGTGGTCGTGAAAGCCAAGAAAATTTCACTGGTCTCGACCGATGGCCGGAGACTGGCGATGGCCAAGGGCGATCTGGCTCCGGGCGACAAGCTCGACAAGGACGGCAAGAAAGCCATCATCCCGACCAAGGCGCTTCAGCTCATCGAGAAGTTGATCGTCGATCCGGAAGAACTGGTCGGCGTTCAGGTCCGGGAGAACCAGGTTATTTTCCACACTTCCAACGCGACGCTGACCAGCAACCTCGTTGAAGGCCAGTTCCCGCCGTACGACGATGTGATCCCGAAGGACACAGACAAAAAGATGTTCGCATCGACGCAGGATTTCCGCAGCGCGATTAGCCGGGCGGCGCTGTTGACGACCGAGGAGAGCCGGGGCGTGCGGCTGGCGTTCAACAAGAAGGGACTGGTGCTCACCAGCCGCTCGCCGGAGAGCGGCGAGGCGACGATCAATTTTCCCTGCAAATTCGAGGGGTCGGACATCGAGATCGGGTTCAACCCGGTTTTCCTGGTGGACGCGCTCCGCGTGGTGAACATGGATGAAGTGAGCCTGGAAATGACGGCCCCGAACCGGCCGGGGCTGCTGAGGGCGGGCGCGAATTTTCTCTACGTCATCATGCCCGTGAACCTGCAATGATCCGCGCATGAAAAAGCCAAACGCCGTTGCCGAGCTCAGGCGAATGCATCGCCACAAATCGCAGGCCGAATCCGTTGGGATCGCGCTGGGACCGGAGATGATCGACTTTTTCAAGCGGTCGGTGGCCAAGCGGCAAACCAAGCTGGTGAAAGTCGCCGAGTGCTGGAGCACCCTGGTCCCGCAAATCCTGAGCGAACATTGCGCCCTGGAGTGTTTCGTCCGCGGAGCACTGACGGTCATGGTCGACAGCTCATCGCATCTCTACGAATTGAAGCAGCTTTTGCTGGCCGGCCTGGAAGAGCAATTGCTGTTCGCCTGCAAGAGCGCGGGATTGCGCAAGATCACTCTCCGTCCCGGGCGGTGGTACGAAGGGGAATCATCCAACGACCGAAAGATCCGGTTCCAGCGATAAGTCCAAGGAAAGGGAGAACCGCTTTAAGGCTTGCCTTCGCTGTTGAAACCGATCGGCGGCTTGGGTGGTTCGGGGGGTAGAGTCATCAATTCGCGGATCACTTCAAAAACAACACTGAATTGCTTGTCGTACTTCTTTTCAAGCTCTTTGAGCCTGCGAGCAAGACCGGCGTGAGTCGCCAGGAGCTTCCGGAGTCGGACAAACGCTCGCATAATCTCAATGTTGACAGCCACCGCTCTGGTGCTCCGCAGCACGCCGGAAAGCATGGCGACGCCCTCTTGAGTGAATACATAGGGGCGATAGCGGCGGCCTCCCCAGGATCTTGAGGCGCCAAAATGGAACCTCAAGTTGTCAAACTCTCGCGGGGTCAATTGGAACATGAAGTCGGCCGGAAAACGGTCGCGGTTTCGAGTGACGGCGCGGTTGAGAGCCTTTGTTTCCGCAAGGTAAAGGTCTGCCAGATCAACGTCGAGCATTACACGATGACCTCGGATCGATAGGATGGAGCGTTCAATTCGCCCGAGCGGAATGAGGGACGTTTCCCGAGACCTTCTGTTCATATGATTAACGCTAAATCGGCGTTATCCGACCCTGGACGAAACAGTTTAGCGATCACGATGAATATTCCAAAAGCGGATATCTCCACAGACATTTTTTGAGATGGTATGGACCTCCATGGGATGCCCCGTAGGATTATTGCCATGTGCGGCATCGCGGGCGTGGTGGCGTGGGACGAGCGGCATCGAATCGAGCGAGACACGCTCGAACAGATGGGCCGGGCCATCGCCCATCGGGGGCCGGATGGTCAAGAGATCTGGATCAGCGCCGGCCAGGGGCCGCAATGCGGGCTGGCGTTTGCGCGGCTGGCGATTCTCGACCTCGATCGCCGGGCCATGCAGCCGATGACCGATGGCAAACGCTGGCTCGTTTTCAACGGGGAAATTTACAACTTTCGCGAACTTCGGGCGGAGTTGGACGGCATTTCCTCGGATTACCAGTGGAAAACCACCGGCGACAGCGAAGTGATCCTCCGCGCCTTCGACGCCTGGGGGGAAAAATGTGTGGAGAAATTCAACGGCATGTTCGCCCTGGCGATCTGGGAGCCGCTCAACGGCGAGATCTTCCTGGCGCGGGACCGGATGGGGCAAAAGCCGTTGTACGTGGCG
>JBEKIV010000036.1:0-22131 GCA_050011595.1 Tepidisphaeraceae bacterium | reverse complement strand
TACCTGTCGGCGCCGCCGCAGCGCATCGAGCAATGGGCCAAGCGGCTGGCGGGCGATTCATCGTTCAAGGTGGGCCTGGCATGGGCGGGAAGCGCCAGGCGGGATGAGCGGTCGTGCCCGCTGGCGACGTTCGCGCCGCTGGCGGCGGTTCCGGGCGTCACGTTCTACGGCCTGCAAAAAGGTCCGGAAGCGAATCAGCCCGTTCCGCCGGGCTTGCGGCTGATTCAGATGGGCGATGAGTTGGCCGACTTCGCCGATACCGCGGCGCTGGTGTCGAATCTGGACCTGGTGATTTCGGTGGACACAAGCGTCGTACATCTGGCCGGTGGATTGGGACGGATGGTCTGGACACTGATTCCCCGCAATCCTGGGTACCAGTGGCTGCGCGACCGGACGGACAGCCCGTGGTATCCGACGATGCGATTATTCCGCCAAGCGCCCTTCGGCGACTGGCCCACAGTCATCTCGCGCATCGCCGAAGCGCTTGCCGCGTTTTCTGCTGAAGAGATGAGCCGACCGCCAAATCAGACCGCTTTTGATTCTCCCAAGTAATCCCCAAGTTGCCAAAGAGTAATCCGCACCGGATAGTGCCGGTTTACGGCATGGCCCAACTCACGATCCAACAAGCCTTCGATCTGGCAGTGCAGCACCACCAGGCCGGGCGGCTGCGCGAGGCCGAGCAGCTTTACCGGCGGATATTGGCCCAGCAGCCGGAGCATGCCGGTGCGATGCACTCTCTGGGAGTGATTGCCCATCAGGTCGGACGGAATGACGTTGCGGTGGATTTGATCCGTCGGGCCATCGCCCTCAACCCCAACAACGCCAAAGCCCACAACAATCTCGGTAACGTCCTGACAGACAAAGGACAACTCGATGAGGCCATCGCCGCCCTTCGCCAGGCCATCGCCCTTAACCCCAACTTACCGGAAGCCCATAGCAATCTCGGCAGCGTTCTGAGAGACAAAGGCCAACTCGATGAGGCCATCGCCGCCTGTCGCCAAGCCATCGGCCTCAGGGGCAACTACGCCGAAGCCCACAACAATCTCGGCAATGCCCTGAGAGACAAAGGACAATTCGATGAGTCCATCGCCGCTTTTCGCCGGGCCATTTCGCTCAGGGGCAACTACGCCGAAGCCCACTACAATCTCGGCAATGCCTTGAAAGACAAAGGACAACTCGACGAGGCCATCGCCGCCTATCGCCAAGCCATCGCCCTGAACCCCAACTTACCCGAAGCCCACAGCAATCTCGGGAATGCTCTGAGAGACAAAGGACAACTCGATGAGGCCATCGCCGCCTGTCGCCAAGCCATCGGCCTCAGGGGCAACTACGCCGAAGCCCACAACAATCTCGGCAATGCTCTGAAAGACAAAGGACAACTCGATGAGGCCATCGCCGCCTTTCGCCAGGCCATCGCCCTTAACCCCAACTCACCCGAAGCCTACAGCAATCTCGGCTATGCCCTGAAGGAAAACGGACAACTCGACGACGCAATCGCCGCCTGCCGCCAGGCCATCGCCCTTAGCCCCAACTTCGCCGAAGCCCACCACAATCTTTCTTTGACGCTTCTGGCGCGGGGAGATTTTCAACCAGGCTGGGAAGAGTATGAATGGCGATGGAAGTGCAAGGATTTCCCGTCCCCTCCGCGAAACTTCGCTCAGCCGCCATGGGACGGCTGCCCGTTGGAAGGTCGCACCCTTCTGCTCTATGCCGAGCAGGGCTTGGGGGATGGCCTTCAATTCATCCGTTACGTTCTCCTGGCGTCGCAGCGCGGCGGGAAAATCATCGTTGAATGCCAGGCCGAACTCCAACGGCTTTTCCAGGCAATGGCCGGGAGATGCCAAATCGTGGCCCGAGGCCAGCCCCTGCCGGGCTTTGATCTTCACTGTCCTCTGCTAAGTCTGCCGCATGTTTTCCGGACAGATCTAGCCAACGTTCCCAAAATCGTGCCCTATCTGCACGCCGATGCCGAGGATGCCAGAAGATGGCAACACCGGCTGGCCGAACATTCTGAACTCGTGAAGGTGGGCCTGGCGTGGGCGGGAAATCCAGCCCACAAGAACAATCACAACCGCTCAATCCCTCTGGCGAGGATGGCGCCGCTGGGGCAGGCGCCCGGCGCGCGTTTCTTCAGCCTACAGAAAGGCGAGGCGGCAGCCGAAACCCAGACTCCGCCGCCCGGCATGGAGTTGGTCGATTGGACGGAGGAACTGAAGGATTTTGCCGACACGGCAGCGTTAATTGCCAATCTCGACCTGGTCATCGCGGTGGACACCGCGGTGGTGCACCTGGCCGGCGCCATGGGCAAGCCGGTCTGGACGCTGCTGCCGTATGTTCCGGACTGGCGTTGGCTGCTGGAGCGCCAGGACAGCCCGTGGTATCCGACGATGCGATTATTCCGCCAGCCCAGCAGCGGAGATTGGGACAGCGTCATCACGCGAGTGGCCGACGCGTTATCCCTTTGGATCAAGAATCGCGCCTGATCGTTCGATCTCCCGCTGATGCTGCCTGAACTCAATTGATCCTCAACGCTGAATGGTGGGCCAAAGAGCCACGGTGCAGAGGCGATGGCCGATACGCTCGAGGATTTCGACGCTGCGGACTTGCCGGAATCCCGCCAACACTTCTTTGCGGGCGAGGACGTTTTCGAAAAGTTCCAGGTCTTTCTCCAAAACCGCAGCCGATTCGTTGAACACAACCAGGAGCAGCCCCGCTTCGAGGATTCGCGGCTCGGCTTCCATCTTACGCAGATCGTCCACGACGGCGTTACGCCATTGTCCGCCGTAGCCGCCGTGACGTATGCCTCCCTCGCGGAATTGATAGGCGATTTTGACTTCCAGCCAAAGCGCTTCTTCGGGGGCGGCGAGGTTCGCCGGATCGAAAAGCGTCGGCGGCGCCGAGTCCAACCGGAGCGGCCGGCCGAGCGGCGTCAGCACCATGTCGCACCGCTGGCGATGGGTTAGCTTTCTCCCGACCGTCGATGGATAGTGCACCTCCCGGGCAACCTGGTAATGCCGAGCCAGCCGCTGGGCCATCAGCGATTGCAATTCGCGCTCGTCGCGAACGTCCAGGCCATAGACGGCCTGCTCGAGCCGCAATTCGTTTTCCGCCGAGAGTAGCAGTTGATGCAACCGGTCGATCAGTTCGACAAAATCCCATCGCAACGGCATGGGGATCGCTCAAAAGAAAACTCGCCAGGCGATGATTCCGGCCAGGTATCCGACGGCGATTCCGCCCAGCACGTCGCTGGGCCAATGGGCATCCATGACATAGCGCAACACCGCGCAGACCAGCGCCAGCGCCCAGAACGTGACGGCCGCGTGCGGGTACGCCATCGCCAGAACCGCCGCATAAGCCACGGCCGAAGCACTATGGCTGGAGGGAAAACTCTCGCGATAGTTGGCATGCTTGAAGGACGGACCGAGAAACTTCCCCGCGTGCTCGCTCCGCGGCCTGGCCCGGCCGAGCAGGCGCTTGGAAATCGTCGCCACCACAGTGGCGCCGATCACGGCGGCCCAAAGCGCCTTGCAGATTTGCCATCCCCTCTCCGGATCAAGTTGCCAGATGAGCAGCGAGGTCAAGACCGTGCAAACAAGCTGGCCGTACTGGGCGAGAAAGCGCGTCTCGCGCTTGACGTCGCCCTTGAAGGAGAGGACGAGCGTCGTCGCCAACCCGCGGCGTTCCAGCAGCATCATCACCGCGGAAAGCGCGGCCAAAACCAGGACGATGTAGATCGGCAGCATGCGCGCCGTGCAAAGTAAGGGGCGGAGTTGCAAGTTACAAGGAGGAAGTTGCAAGTGGCAAGTGGCAAGTGGCAAGTGGCAAGTTGCGACTGAAAGCAGCAGCGCTATAAACTTGCAACTTGCAACTTGCAACTTCTTCCTTGTAACTTCCTTTTGCACTTGCGCCGATCCGCGCGTACCTTCCCCCCCATGCCGCGTTCCACGAGGTTCTGGCAAATCCTGCCGGCAATGCTGTTTGGCGCGGCCCTGCTGTATTTTCTGGGCGCCCATCGCGTGCCGCTTTGGGACCGCGACGAGCCGTGGTACGCCCAGTGCTCGCGGGAGATGCTGCAAAGCGGCGATTGGGTGGTTCCCAGATTCCTGGGCGAATGGAGGAAGGAAAAACCGCCGGTGATCTACTGGTGTCAGCTCGCGGCGATGAAGGTCGCCGGCGACACGCCCGAGGCGGCGCGGTTCCCCTCGACCATCGCGGTCCTGGCGACGGCATTGCTCATCGCCGCGGCCGTCCGCCATTTCACCGGCGACCGCCGGGCGCTGTGGACGGCGTTCATCTTCTGCACCTGCGGCCTGACCATCTCCTGCGCCAAATTCTGCATTACCGACGGCGTGCTGCTTTTGTTCATGGTGATCGGCCAGATTTCGCTGGCGCTGATGTACTCGGCCGGCCGGCGCGGAAACAATCCGCCGTGGTGGACGGCCCCGGCGTTCTGGATTTCCCTCGGACTGGCCGGGATCACCAAGGGCCCGCAAGCCCTGGGAATGCATCTTTTCACATTGATTATTCTCCTGGCGCTGGACGTGGTCAGAGAAAGAAAGGGATTTCGCAGTGGACCGGCATGGAAGAAAAGCATCCGCTGGTGGCGGCATTTGAAACCCTCCATCGGCCTGCCGATCCTGACCGCCGTGGTGGCGCCATGGCTGGTGCTTCTCCATCAGCGCGCGCCTGGGTTCATGATGGAGATGTTCCTGACGGCCAGGATGCACCTGGGCCAGAGCATGCAAGGCCACGGGAAGCCGCCGGGATACCATGCCCTTCTTATCTTCGGCACGTTTTTTCCCTGGAGCCTGCTGCTGCCCACAACCCTTGTTCTGGCGTGGAGAAACCGCCGGCTGCCGGTGATTCGATTCGCCATCGCGGCGACGGCCGGGCCTTGGCTGATGATGGAGCTCGTCTATACCAAACTCCCGTTCTATGTTCTGCCGGCGTTTCCAGGCCTGGCGTTTTTGACCGCCGACGCGCTGGTGCGCTGCATTCGCGGACAATGCCGCGATCTCCGAAAACCCATTTTTTTCGCGATGCTGGCCGCGTGGGTCCTGGCCACGCTCGGACTCGCCGCCGCGCCCTGGCTGTCGCTGCTCCTCGCCCGGTCCGATCAACTGCCCATCGACGGCTTCATCGCGTTCAGCGCCGCCGGCGCGATTTACGCCGGACTCGTCTTCCTGCGGTTCTATCAGGGCCGGATCGCCCGCGCCGCGGCCGTCATGGGCGTGGGAATGGCCGTCATGATCGCCATCCTTTACACCCGTATTCTGCCGGGAATGAACTTCCTGCATCTTCCCGAGCGCCTGGCATCCGACCTGACCCAACTGGGGGCGTACGGGGCCGACGTTCACGTCGCCATGATCGGCTACGACGAGCCGAGCCTGGCCTTCTACCAGGGCGGCGGAGCCAGAACTTACGACGTGGGATTCCTGGAGGTGATGCCGCCGGCCCAATGGCCCAGATGGATTGTCATGGCCGACGACGATCTCGATTGGAAGCAACTTTCGCCACATTTGCGGGATCATCTTGTCCTCCGCGCGGCCGAAACGGGTTTGAATTATTCCCACGACGGCAAAATGGTGCGGGTTCTGATTTTGGAAAAGACGAGAGACAATCAGAAACCCGAAATCCGAAATCCGAATGACGAATCAAATCCGAAATCCGAATGACGAAACGGTCTTCATTCGGTCATTCGTCATTCGGTGCGGAGGGCGAAGCCCTACCGCTTGATTCGTCATTCGGATTTCGGATTTCGAATTTCCCCCGCTATACTTCCGCCAAATGTCCCAGCCTGGCAAAATCCTGGTGGTGCAGCCGAACTGGGTGGGCGATGCGGTCATGGCCACGCCGTCGCTGCGGGCCATCCGCGAGCTTTATCCCCACGCCCATATCGCTTACATGATGAAGCGATACGTCAAGCCGCTGTACACCGGCTTGCCGTGGGCGGATCAACTCATCACCTATCGGTCCGGAAAGACCGAGAAAAAGGCCGGCAAGGGCCTGTTCGACCTGTCGCGCCGGCTCCGCGGAGCGAAATTCGATCTGGCCATCCTGTTGCCCAACTCGTTTCAGGCCGCCCTGGTCTGCAAGATGGCCAACATCCCCCGCGTGGTCGGATACGAGCGCGACGGGCGCGGGTTTTTGCTGTCGGACAAACTGCTGCCGCGCAAGGAGAAGGGGAAATTCGTCCCCACGCCGATCGTCAAGTATTACATGGGCCTGGCCCATTACCTGGGAAGCCAAGCGCGGGATCTTTCGCTCAAGCTGTTCGTCACCGAATCGGAGCGGCGGGAAGGTTGCGAGGTGCTGGAGCGAGCCGGATTGACGGGGGACGTGGAACGCCCCGCCGCTACGGGCAAGCCGCCGCTGATCCTGCTCAACCCCGGTGCGCAATTCGGCTCGGCCAAATGCTGGCCGCCGGAATATTTCGCCGCCCTGGCCGACCGGCTCATCGAAGATTTGTCCGCCACCATCCTCATCAGCGGCGCCCCGCGCGAGCGGAAGATCGTCGAGGCCATCCACCGCTCGATGCGCCACGCCCCGGTCGATCTGCTGTCGAAAGGCTCGACCCTCGGCACGCTGAAAGAAATCGTTCGCCGCTGCGATCTGATGATCACCAACGACACCGGCCCGCGTCACATCGCCGCGGCCTTCGACGTGCCGGTGATCACGCTCTTCGGCCCGACCCATCCCGAATGGACGGAGATCGACTTTCCCAAGGAACGAAAGCTGGCCGTCAAAGTTTTCTGCGGCCCATGTCAAAAAAAGACCTGCCCGCTGGATCATCGCTGCATGACTCGCCTGACGCCAGCCATGGTGTATGAAGCCGCGCTCGCCCTGCTCCCGCGGCTGGCCGCGGCCGAGCCGGGGCAAACGCAATCGGTTTGACCAATCATGTCGCAAAACCTGGCCTATTTTTCTATTTTTGCGTCTGAAAATGTCCCACTCGTCCCCTGAATGTCCCACTCCACCCCCCCTCCCCCCACGCGGGGCGAGTAAGTAGAAAGGGAGAAAGTAGAGAGGGGATAAAGAGGCGCTTATTTGTCATTGGAATAGCACCGACCAAACAATACCCTAACCTTAGGCGGCTCGCAAGGAAAAAATTCTAGGTTGGTCTGCTTCCCGCTTAAGTAAGAATTCCCGCCAAGTAGCTTTCCATTCCCGAGGCTCGCAAGCACTTCGGACTTCGGCAAGCTCAGTCCAGGTAAACGCGGCCGCCAAAACGGGAGGGCCGCTCGTAGAGGTTGAGTTGTCTCTCCGCGCCTCAGCGCCTCCGCGCGAAAACAATTGATTCATCAAGACGCGTCTCGCGCGGAGGCGCGGTGGCGCGGAGGGAATTCTGTGGAAGACCGATGGGCCCGGGGGCGATATGGGCAATGCGCGGTTCGATTTCCGGGAGGAAACGCCGCGTAAACGCATCGATTGGGGTAGAATGTATGGCCTACTAAAGGTGGTGCCGCATGACTTGGGAAGATCGGATAGAGTTGAAGCCGCAGGTGCTATGCGGAAAGCCGGTGGTGAAGGGGACGCGCATCAGCGTCGAGCATGTCATCAAGCTCCTGGCGGACGGATGGAGCGAAGCGGACGTTTTGCGGAGCTACCCGCATTTGAAGACGGAAGACGTGAAAGCGTGCCTCGCCTACGCGGGGGACGTGCTCGCCAATGAACGGGTGTTTCCCGTGGCTTCGTGAGGATGAATGCTGCGAATACTTGCCAACGAGAATGTGCCGGGTCCGGCGATCGAAGCGATGCGGGCGGCCGGGCACGATGTGGTTTGGGTATTCGAGGGTCCGCGCGGGCTGGACGACCCGGCGGTTTTGAAGCGGGCGCAAGCCGAAGGGCGAATCCTCATCACCTTCGACAAGGATTTTGGCGAACTCGTCTACCGTGCTGGGGCGGATGCGTCGGCGGGTGTGGTGCTTTTTCGCATCACGACGCGCTCGCCAAAGGAGGCGGCGGATCGAATCCTCCGCGAATTGGCCACACATGGGGACGAATTGCCAGGGCATTTCACCGTTGTCGGAGATAAAAGGGTGCGCGTCGTCAAACTGCCACGATTGGGCCGAGGCGCATGAACCGGGGTCACCGGGCAGGAAACGCCGCGTAAACGCGGCCGCTAAAAGGACCCTCACCCCAGCCCTCTCCCGGAGTACCGGGCGAGGGGGAAATGCCGGAAGTCTCGCCATTCGCTCCAGTTCGTTTTAGAATCGCCGCATGATCTATCGCATCGACGTTCGGGCGCAGGGCGGGGCCGATCCGCTGGGGGATTCGATTCGCCAGCAGATTCGCGATTTGGGGAAGAATGTAGATTCGGTCCAGACGACGCGGATTTTTCTGCTGGATACGGATGCCGATGCGGTGGCGGTGCGGAGGATCGCGGGGGAATTGCTGGCCGATCCGGTCGTGGAAACGGCGGAAATTTTTTCGGGGAATTCCAATGACGATCGGGCGAGCCGGATCGAGGTGCATCTCAAGCCGGGGGTCATGGACCCGGTGGCGGCCAGCACGGAAATGGCGGTGCGGGATTTCGGGGTGAACGTGCGGCAGGTGAGAACGGGGCGGGCGTGTCTCATCAGGCCAAGGCTGGGGGCGGAGGAGCTAAAGGAAATCGCCGCGCGGGTGTTGGCCAACGGGGTGATCGAATCGGTTTATTTCCAGCCGTATTGGCCGCGGACTTTTGAGACCGGACGGGAGGGGGCGTTTCAGGTGCGGCGGATTGATCTCCGCCAGCTTTCTGAAGCAGCGCTGGCCAAGCTCAGCCGGGAGGGGCATCTGTTTCTTTCGCCGGCGGAGATGAAGGCGATACAGGAGTATTTTCGCGGGCAGGATCGGGAGCCGACCGATGTCGAATTGGAGACGCTGGCCCAGACCTGGAGCGAGCATTGCGTTCACAAGACGCTGAAGAGCGCGGTGGACGTGGAAGTGCGGGATGAACATGGGAAGAAGATCGCCGAGCGGCGGTATGGGAATCTCATCAAGGAGACCATTTTCGCCAGCACGATACGGATCATTCAGGGCGGAAACGCGCGCGATCCGTTTTGCCTGTCGGTTTTCGTGGACAACGCGGGGGTGGTGGCGTTCGACGAGACCGATGCCGTTTGTTTCAAGGTGGAGACGCACAACCATCCCAGCGCAATCGAGCCGTACGGCGGCAGCGCCACCGGCGTCGGCGGGGTGATCCGCGACGTGCTGGGCACGGGGCTGGCGGCAAAACCGGTGGCCAATACCGACGTGTTCTGCGTGGCGTTTCCCGATTCCAAGCGCGGCCCGCTGCCCAAGGGGATCATCCATCCCAAGCGGATTTTGCAGCAGGTCGTGGCCGGCGTGCGCGATTACGGCAACCGGATGGGAATCCCCACCGTCAACGGGGCAGTCTATTTCGACGAGGGGTATTTGGGCAATCCGCTGGTGTTTTGCGGATGCGTGGGGTTGATTGGGCGCGACAAAATCAGCAAGGCCGCGAGGGACGGCGACGCGATCGTGCTGCTGGGCGGGCGGACGGGCCGGGACGGGATTCACGGGGCGACGTTCTCCAGCGCGGAGTTGACGGACACGCATGCCGATGAATTTTCGCATGCGGTGCAGATCGGCAACGCCATCACGGAGAAGAAGATGGCGGACGTGATCCTGGCGGCGCGCGATAGGGGGTTGTTCACCGCGATCACCGATTGCGGCGCGGGCGGGCTTTCATCGGCGGTCGGGGAAATGGGCGAGACAATCGGCGCCACCGTCGAACTGGAAAAAGTCCCGCTGAAATATGCGGGGTTGCGCTACGACGAAATCTGGATCAGCGAAGCGCAGGAGCGGATGGTGCTGGCCGTGCCGAAACAAAGCATCGACGAAATATTAAAGCTGGCCAGGGGCGAGGATGTGGAGGCGACGGTCATCGGAAAATTCGGCGAAGTCGAGAAGCAACTGATATTGATATACGCCGGGCAGGAGGTCGGGCGGCTGTCGATGGATTTTTTGCATCACGGGCTTCCGATGCCGGCGCGGAAGGCGGTGGTGGTGCAAGCGCCGCGTCGCAAGCCGTCGCCGCCGGCGGCGATCTCTGGCGATGTGTTCAAGGAAAAACTTCTGGCGGCGCTGGCGCATCCGAACATCGCCAGCAAGCACTGGATCATCCGGCAATACGATCACGAGGTCCAAGGCGGATCGGTGGTCAAGCCGCTGGTGGGTCCGATGCAGGTCGGCCCATCCGACGCGGCGGTGCTCCGGCCGAAACTGGGCAGCCGGCGCGGCGTGGTCCTCGGCTGCGGGCTTTGTCCGCAGATCGAAGATCCCTACGAGATGGCCATCGCATCCATCGACGAGGCGATCCGCAACGTGGTGGCGGTCGGCGCGGACCCGGATCGCGTGGCGATCCTCGACAATTTCTGCTGGCCCAGCGTGGACGACGAGTTGACGATGGGCACGCTGGTGCGCGCCTGCCAGGCGTGTCACGATGCGGCGATCGCCTACGGCATTCCGTTCATCAGCGGCAAGGATTCGCTGCACAATCAGTTCACCAATCATGAAACGGGGCAGATCCTGCGCATCCCGCGCACGCTGCTAATCAGCGCCATCGGAGTCATCGAAGACGTGCGGAAGTGCGTCACGATGGATTTCAAATCGGCGGGAAATCGCGTCGCGCTGATCGAGGCGAGCGACGCGGCCGATCCGGCGGCCCTCGGCCGGCTGCATCGGGCCATGGCCAAGTTGATCCGTGCGGGCAGGGTGATGGCGTGTCACGACGTCAGCGACGGCGGGATTGCGGTGGCGGCGGCGGAAATGTGCATCGCGTCGGGCCTCGGATTGGCGGTGAACGAATCGTTCCTCGGCTCCGATGCCGCGTTTGCCCAAAGCAATGGACGATTCCTGGTCGAATTATCCAGGAGCATCGACGGGGACGCGATTGAGCGCGAGTTGGGCGGGACGGGAGGCGTGAGCGTTTTTGGAATCGTCCAACCGGCCAAGGCGATCAAGATCGCCGGCCGGGACATCGCTCTGGATGAATTGACCGCCGCGTGGCGGGGAACATTGGATTGGTGAGCCGATGGACGGGCGGTTTGTTTTGGTGACGGGCGCCAGCACGGGCATCGGCAAAGCGTGCGCACTGCATCTGGCGAGAATGGGGGTTTGCGCGATCGCGGGCGTTCGGCGTGAGCAGGACGCGAAGAACCTGGAACTGATCGCCGGGTCAAACCTCCAAGGCATTCAACTGGACATTGCGGATTCCGGGTCCATCGCGGCCGCGGCGATCAAAATCGCCCAAATCACGGGGGAGTCGGGCCTGGCCGGAATCGTCAATAACGCCGGGATCAGCGTGCCGGGACCGGTGGAATATGTTTCGCGGGACGATTGGCGGCGGCAGTTCGAGGTGAACGTCTTCGGGCAGGCGGCGGTGACGCAGGCGCTATTGCCGCTGGTTCGGCGGCACGTGGCGGCGCGCGGGCATGGCGCGGGGCGAATCGTGTTCATCGGCTCGATCGCCGGGCGAATCGCCATGCCGATCACGGGGCCTTACTCGGCCTCGAAGCACGCGATCGCCGCAATTGCCGCGGCGCTGCGGATGGAATTGCGCGAGCAGGGCATTCACGTTTGCCTGATCGAGCCGGGCGCCATCCAATCGGAAATCTGGAGGAAGGGGCTTGAATTTGCGGCGACGATTCCGCCGGATGCGCCGCTGCGGGAGTTTTACGGCCGGCAGATCGACGCGGCGGTTCGCGGCGCGCAAGATGCGGCGGCGGGGGCGATTGGCGCGGATCGGGTTGCCCGACTTGTCTGGCGCTGTCTGAGCAGCCCGCGGCCGCCGAGGCGAAAAACCGTCGGGCGCGATGCCCTGCTCGCGGCGGTACTCAAACGAATCCTGCCGGAACAATGGTTCGATAATATTTTGCTGATGACGCTGAAGATTCGCTGACAAACTGTCGCTCAACATTGAATTGGCGTGCGCAAACTTCCGGGCGCCGAAGATCGGCCGGAGGACCGGCCGGCTCACTTTCGAAACTGAGCGGGCCGGTTCTCCGGCCGGTTCTTACTGCCCCGGTTCTTCTTGACACCCCTAAGCTGGCCGATAAAGTCGTTGTTCCGCCTATTCGGCAGTAGCTCAATGGTAGAGCAGCCGGCTGTTAACCGGCTGGTTGCAGGTTCGAGTCCTGCCTGCCGAGTTTTTTATAAGTCTCGCCTGGCAAATCAAAAGCGTTAGTGCTAGGAGACCCGCGGATAGCCATCCGCGGGCTTTGGGCAGTGAAGATGACGCGCTCCTAAAGTTGGGGGGAAAAAAGTAGACTAACGGGATGAGTTGCCTGCTGGCGTATGCGGAATCGGGCGATCCGAACGCAATGAACCTGGTGATAATCCTCGGCGGGATAGGCATCGTCGCGGCGACGGCGATCCTGGCGTTTGCGTTGATCTTCACGGCGCGGGCACGGGGACATCGGCACGCGGAATTCATCCTGGTGGCGGCGGTCTTCTGGGGGCTGATCACGGTTGGAAGCCTGATGTATGCCGGGGAGGCACAATTGAATTGGTCGAAAGAATATACGCTGAGGCTTGAGACGGGATACCTCGATCCGCAGGACACCAGCGATGCGCCGCGCTTGCCGTGGGGAATCTGGACGGGGCTTGGGGTGGCGTATGGCGCGATGATGGCGTGGGCGCTTTGCCAGAGACGCGCCGAGCGGGGACGGGGATGAACGGGTTGTCAGTCGAGGCCGCAGGCCACGCGGAAGCCCACGTTGTCCATGCGTTGGATATGGTGAACGCGATCCCGGACGGGACAGCGGAGAATCCGGGACGGGGCATCCCCCCCGCCGCCGCGGACGACGCGCCACATGGTCGCCTCGTTTTGTTCCCACGGCGAGCCGTCGATGGGCGCGCCGCGATAGCTGTCGTGCCAGGCGTCGGCGACCAGCTCGCGGACGTTGCCGTCCATGTCGAACAATCCGAAGGCGTTGGGCTGGAACGATCCGACCGGTAGAGTCCGGTTGCCGATGGAAAGGACTCCGCCGTTTCCGGCGCGGCAGCAATATTCCCATTCCGCTTCGCTGAGGAGTCGATAGGGCCGGCCAGCGGCGATGGAAAGCCGGCTCACGTAAAGCCCGGCATCTTCCCAGCTCACGTTGACGACCGGCCGCCGGCCGCGGCCCCAGCCGCAGTCGTCCGGACGATGAACGTCCGGATCGCCATCGGCGTAGGCATCCCATTGCTCGAAGGTGACGGGGTATCGCGAGACCGCCAGGGGTTTAGCGATTTGCACCCAATGCCGGGGCTTTCCCACGGCATTGGCCAACTTGCCGTCTTGGTCGTCGGCGCCCATCCAGAACTTGCCGGGCGGGACCACGACCATCTCCGGCAACGTCGGGCCGTCGGAAAAACAGGTTCCCGGCGTGCGCGCTTCTTCGGCGAACTCCATCAGGGGGGCGGGTTGCGGCGAGGCGTCGTTCATGCTTCTTGCCCTGGCCACTGCTACGTCGTGCGGCGGGACGAACGTGTGATAAGAATCCTTTGCAACCCCGATGCCAGCCGGCGGGGAATGCCCGAAAATCGCGTCCGGCCAGGGGGTTTCGGCGATTTTTCCCCGCCTAGCCCGATATCCAATGCGCATCGGCTGGGCAAAGGGGATGGGAACAACCGCCGGCTGCAAGCGATTTGCGCAGCCGATCCGGGACGCTCTGGCCAATCCTCCGCAAAATGCGATACTTCGATGGCGGGCCATGCCCTGAGGCAACCATGATGAAATCGCGCAATGCGTTGGCGGGGCTGGCGGTTTATATTTCCCTTGCTTGTATTTCCATGGCAAACGCGCAACCGTCATCGACGCAGGACAACAACCGGCTGACGCTGTGGTACCGGGAGCCGGCGAAGGTCTGCATGGACGAGGCCCTGCCCGTCGGCAACGGCAGACTCGGGGCCATGATTTTCGGCACGACGGGCACGGAACGCATCGTGCTCGATGAGGACAGCCTGTGGACGGGCGATGAAAATCCCGGCGGCGATTACAACCACATGGGGGCTTATCAGTTCCTCGGCGAGCTGCGAATCGTTCTGCCCGGACACGAGGCGGCGCAGAATTACCGGCGCGATCTGGACATCGGCCAGGCCCTGGCTCACGTCAGCTACGACGCCGGCGGCGTGCGCTATCAACGCGAAGTTTTCGCCAGCCATCCCGCACAGGTGCTCGTGGTCCGCCTGACCGCCAGCCGGCCGGGAAGCTACACCGGCCAGATCGAACTTCAGGATTCGCATCGCGCCAAGACCGCTTCGGCGGACAACCGGCTCAGTGCGGCCGGGGCCTTGGATAACGGACTGAAATATGAAACGCAACTGGTCGCGCTTCACCAGGGCGGAACGCTGCGGCCGGAGGGCGGCACACTCCGGTTTTCCGCGTGCGACAGCCTGACGTTGATTGTCGGGGCCGGAACCGATTATGCGATGAATTATTCATCGCACTACCGCGGCGCGGACCCGCACCAGCGCGTGATCGGGCAGGTGAACGCGGCGGCGGCCAAGCCGTTCGAGGAATTGCGGTCCGAGCACGTGGCCGATTTCCGCTCGCTGCTGGTCCGGGTGTCGCTCGATCTTGGACCGTCCACGCCGGATCAGCGCGCCGCCCCGACGAATCTCCGCAAGGTCGGCGCGAGCCAATCCACCGATCCCGAATTGGAAGCGCTGATGTTTCAATTGGGGCGGTACCTGATGATTTGCTGTTCCCGGCCGGGCGGCGTGCCGGCGAACCTCCAGGGGCTTTGGAACGACAGCAATTCGCCGCCGTGGCATTGTGATTATCACTCCAACATCAACATCGAGATGAACTATTGGCCGGCCGAGGTGGCGAATCTCGCCGAATGCCACACGCCGCTGTTCGACCTGATGGTCAGCCAGCTCGAACCGTGGCGGCGCGCGACCGGGCAATCGCGGGATTTCGTCACCCCCCAGGGCCAAATGACCAGCCGGGGATTCGCCATCCGCACCTCGCACAACATCATGGGCGGCATGGGTTGGAAATGGGACAAGACCGCCAACGCCTGGTACTGCCAACATCTCTGGGAACATTACGCCTTCGGCATGGACAAGGACTATCTCCGCGCCGTGGCCTATCCGGTGATGAAAGAGACCTGCGAGTTTTGGCAGGACCATCTGAAAAGTCTGCCCGATGGCCGATTGGTGGTGCCGCATGCCTGGTCGCCCGAGCACGGACCCACCGAGGACGGAGTGAGTTATGCCCAGGAAATCATCTGGGACCTGTTCAACAATTACGTTCAGGCTTGCGATGCGCTGAACGTCGACCACGACTTGGGCGGCAAGATCGCGGCCCTGCGCGACAGGCTGGCGACCCCGGGCATCGGAAGCTGGGGCCAGCTATTGGAGTGGATGAGCGAAAAACACGATCCGAAGGAAAAGGAACTGGACACTCCCGACGACCACCATCGCCACACGTCTCATCTGTTCGGCGTCTATCCCGGCCGACAGATCAGCCCGGAGCGGACGCCGAAACTCGCGGCGGCGGCCAGAACGTCGCTCATCGCCCGCGGGGATACCGGCGATGTCCGGGAATGGTCCTTCGCCTGGCGAACGGCGCTGTGGGCAAGGCTCGGCGACGCCGAGCGGGCGCATGGCCAGTTCCTGGAACTTTTCGCCGACCGAAACACTTGCCCCAACTTGTTCGGCCTCCACCCGCCCATGCAGATCGACGGCAACTTCGGCATCACCGCCGCGGTGGCGGAGATGCTGTTGCAGAGCCAGGATGGCGACGTTCATCTTTTGCCGGCGTTGCCGAGGGAATGGCCGGCCGGCCACGTCACCGGCCTGCGCGCCCGCGGGGGATTTGAAGTCGATATGGCCTGGAGCGGCGGCCGACTGCAAAACGCGGTCATTCGTTCGACCAGCGGCCAGCCCTGCCGCCTGCGCGGCGCGGGCCGCGCGAAAATCACCCGCGACGGCCGGCCCGTCGATGCCAAACCGGACGGCGACTCGCTTCTCTTCCCGACGATCGCCGGCGCGGCTTACATAGTGAATCCGCGTTAATAAACATCTCACAAAATGCACCACAGAGAACACAGAGATCACAGAGGACACAGAGAAGATGCATTTTTTCATCTAAGAAATATTTCTCTGTGCTCTCTGTGTCCTCTGTGCCCTCTGTGGTGCATTCTGTTTGAGGTTTTAGGTTTCAAATCCATCGCCGCACGGCGGCTCGGTAGTTCCGGTACGTGTCGCCAAACTTTGCTTCCAGATAGCGTTCCTCGCGCAAAACGACTCCGTAGTGATTCACGATCAGAAGCGGCAAAAACAAAATCAGCGGCCAGGAACTGTTGATCTGGAATGCCAGGCCGAGATAGAGCAGCAGGAGGGACACGCTGAGGGGATTGCGAGAGAAACGGTACGGGCCGGAAGTGACCAGGGCCGTCGCGGGACGAAGCGGATTGATGTGGGTTCCCGCGCTTCGCATGTCGTACCACGCCCACAGCGCGATCGGCCAACTTGCATTCAGGAGTATGCGGCAGGGCCAAATCGCCGCCCGCGGGGAAAGCGGGACCGGAAGCGGGTGTATCCAGTGCAGGATGACCGCGACGCCGAAGAAGACGCCGAAAAGAATCGGCGGCGGCGCGATCACGCCGGGTTTGTCGGTGTCGGATGACATTCTTTTCCAACGGGCTTGTTTACCAACTAATGGGTTGACGGTCTACGGATCGTTCAATTGACATCGTTATGTCGCAATATATATAACCGTCATCGCCGGCACGCGCCGGCAAATGCGATGAGATGGCGAGCCTCCTTTCCGATCGCCCTGGTTCTGCTGATTTCGGCCGGATGCCGCAAGGAGCAGCCGGCGGCGGTGAACGCGCCGCCGGCGACCGTGACCGTCTTCGCCGCGGCCTCGTTGACGGAATCGTTCACCCAGATCGGCAAGCGTTTCGAGGCCGAAAACCCCGGGGTGAAGATCGAATTCAACTTCGCCGGGTCGCAGGCGCTTCGGGCGCAGCTTGAAAGCGGGGCGCGGGCGGACGTTTTTGCCTCCGCCAACGCCAAGGAGATGAACACGGCCTGGAGCGAATTTCTGGTCAAGCCGGGAACGATCCACGATTTTGCCCGCAACCGCCTGGTGGTGATTTTCCCCAAGGACAATCCGGCGAAGATCGGAACGCTAAACGATCTGGGCCGTCGCGGGGCTAAAATCGATGTGGCGGACGCATCCGTGCCCGTCGGAAAATACACCCTGCAAATGCTGGATCAGATGAGCACGGACCCGGCGTACGGCCCGGAATTCAAGAAGGATTTTCTGGCCAACGTCGTTTCGCAGGAGGAAAACGTGAAATCGGTGGTGAGCAAAATCCGGCTCGGCGAGGCGGATGCGGGCGTGGTTTACCTGACCGACGTGACCGCGGAAGCGGCCAAGGACGTGCAGACCCTGAACGTGCCCGATTCGGTCAACCTCATCGCCAGTTACCCCATCGCGGTCGTCGCCAAGTCGCCGCAGGCGATGCTGGCGGAGAAGTTCGAGGACTTCGTCCTGTCCGACCAGGGGCAGGAAATTCTCCACGATTTCAATTTCATCCCGGCATCGCCCGGCATTCGCTGATGGCCGCCAATAAAACCATCCCCCCGCGCCATTCATGGTGGCTGCTGATTCTGCTGGCGTTTCCGCTGCTTGGGCTGCTGGTGATTCCGCCGTTCGCCCTGCTGGCCCGCACGTCGCCGTCAACGCTCTTGCGGTATCTGACAGCGCCCGCGGTGGTTCAGGCGATCGCGCTGAGCCTTTGGACCAGCGCGGCCACCCTGCTGATCGTGGTGGTTTTCGGAACGCCGCTGGCATACATGCTGGGTCGAGGAACATTTGTCGGCAAAGGAATTTTGGAGGCGCTGATTGATTGGCCGATCGTGCTTCCGCCGGCCGTGGCGGGTATCGCGCTGCTGATGACGCTGGGCCGCCGCGGCTTGATCGGGGCGTGGCTGGCCGGGGCGGGCGTGGAGATCCCGTTCACGCCGATCGCCGTGATCATTGCCCAAACGTTCGTCGCCGCCCCGTACTACGTCAAAGCGGCTTCGGTGGGGTTTTCCGCGATCAGCCGGGACGTGCTGGACTCCGCGGCCTTGGATGGGGCCTCGCCGCTACGGAGATTTCGCAATGTCACGCTCCCGCTGGCGTTTCGCAGCGTGATGGTCGGCGGCGCGTTGACCTGGTCCCGCGCCCTGGGCGAGTTCGGAGCGACGATCATCTTCGCCGGCAATTATCCCGGCCGGACCCAAACCATGCCGTTGGCCGTCTATATCGGCTTCGAAATCGACATGCATCAAGCCCTGACCCTGGCGGCCATTCTGCTGCTCATTTCATTCGGTCTGCTGATAGGAATCCGGGCGGCGTATTCGCGGGCGTGAGCCTTTTCGTCATCGGGTCTTTGTTGCGCTGACGAGCCCCCAAAAAATTTACCGCGAAGACGCGAAGAGCGCGAAGTTGCGCGAAGGAATTCAAATAGATATTCCTTCGCGCAACTTCGCGCTCTTCGCGTCGCGGTTTATCTTTTCAGAGAAGTCCGAGCGGCGGCAAAGGCATCGCCGACGGCTGGCCAGTTGACGACGTTCCACCAGGCCTTGACGTACTCGGCGCGGACGTTGTGGTATTTCAGGTAATAGGCGTGCTCCCACACGTCGAGCGGCAAAATCGGCACCACCCCGGGGGCGATCTGCAAATCGTGCTGCTTGACCTGAAGGACGATCAGCCGATCGCCGAGCGGCTCGTAGGCCAGGAGGCTCCATCCGCTGCCTTTGACGCCGGCGGCGACGGCGGCGAAGCGAGTGCGGAACGCCGCGACCGAAGTGAAATCCCGGGCCAGGGCATCGGCCAATTCACCCTGCGGCTCGCCCCCGGCGTTGGGACCCATCACGGTCCAAAAGAGCGTGTGAAGCAAATGCCCGCCGGCGTTGAAGCTGAGGTCTTCCTGAAGCCCGGCCAAAAGCGGAGCGCTGGGCGGGGCGGCGGCGCCGTCGAGCACGGCCAGTTCCTTTAGCGCGCGGTTCAGGCCGGTGACGTAGGCCTGGTGGTGCTTGTCGTGATGGAGGTGCATTGTTTCGGCGTCGATGTGCGGCTCCAGCGCATCGTAGGCGTATGAAAGGGGAGGCAGAACGTACTGGCCATCCTTGAAGCCTCCGTTCCCGCCGGGGGTTACCCCTGCGCCGGCGTTGTCGGCGGCCAGCAGCGGCGCGGCGACTGACAGGGCGCCGGCTATCGCCAGCGCGGGGACCGTTCGCATCACCACTTCACGACGAGAAAGCATGTCAGACATGAGAAGCTCCCGCGTTAGAATGAAAGAATCCATGGAGATAATGCTCAATCGCGGGTTTTTGTGCAATGGGGAAAAGAGCGGGCCGCGAACTGAGGGGTCTGCCAAATTTCCGGGAAATTATAAATTGAACCGCCATGACGCCAAGACGCCAAGGTGAAAAGACCATTCCTACTTGGCGTCTTGGCGTCATGGCGGTTTAATCGTCTTTGTTCCCGGAAGAGTTGGCATGTCCGGACCGGCCATGATGCGAGTCCGGCGCGCCATGGTAAGATGGCCAACTCGTTTGGAGCACCCTAAATAAGCCATGCCAACGAAAATCAAAACCGTCGCCATTATCGGAGGAGGTCCCGCGGGCGCCACGCTGGGAATTCTCCTGGCCCAGAGGGGCATCAAGGCCGGCATCTTTCACACCCCCAAAAGGCCCGCGTTGATCGTGGGCGAATCGTTGCTGCCCGCGGTGGTGCCGATGCTGAGGACACTCGGCATCGAGGAGGAGGTGAAATCCTTCAGCACGCACAAGCCGGGTGCCACGGTTTGTTTGAACGTGCGGGAAGTGATTTCCGCCTTCTTCAAATGGGCGGATGGAACGTTGCCGGATTACGCCTATAACACCCCGCGCGATCTGTTCGACCAGGCGGTGCTCGATGCGGCCGAGAAGGCGGGGGCGAAAATATTCAAGGCCGCGGCCAAACTGGAAAGGGGGAAGGAGCCGAATTCCGTTCGGATGTCCGATGACACGCTGAATGCCACCGGCGGTTTTTTTGGCGAAAAGCCGGACCTGATCGTGGATGCCAGCGGGCGGGTGAGATTGATTGCCAGGCTGCTCGATATGCCGGCGAAAAGGGGCGGACGCGACGACGTTGCCTTGTTTGCCCATCTCGATAAAGCGGTGATGACCGATGCGGGGAATATCCATATCGACTATCTCACCAAGGGCTGGTCCTGGCGAATCCCGCTGCCGGGCAAGGTCTCCGTGGGCGTCGTCATCAATCCGAAGCATCTGGAACCGGTCGGAGATACGATTGAGAAACACTACGATGCATATATCAAGCAAGAGCCCTCCCGGAAGTTCTACACCGAAGGCGCGACGAGGCTGACGCCGGTGGTCAAATACCAGAATTATCAGCTGATTTCCGAAAACATGTACGGTCCGGGCTGGGCGGCGGTCGGCGATGCGGCGGGTTTCATAGACCCCGTCTTCTCGACCGGATTGTATTTGAGCATGAAAGGCGCGTTTGAATTGCTCAAGGCCCTCGAGGTTGGTTCTGATGATGCGATGAAAGAGTACGAATCCGGACGACATTGGGAACTGAAGACGTGGCAGCGCGTCATCGACAGTTGGTACAACGGAAAACTGTTCAATCTCTATCGAGCCGGCCAAAAACACCGCGGCGGCCTGATCGGATCGAGGATAGAGCGCCGGGTGCGGAAGCGCCTTTTGCGAATCTTCACCGGAGCGGCCGTGGACGATCCCTTCAACATGCAGGTATTTGAGTATCTCACCCTATTCGGCACGGTGATGAGGAACCCGGCCGATCTGGTCGTGGCGTAGGTCGCCAGCACCCTTTCTATTCGCATTATCACCGGGACCGGGTTTCGGTCAGGGGGCGTTGATCTGGATGTTCACGCGGTTGGAATCAACACCGATCCACGCCCGGGGATCAAGCACGGGAAGGGGGACGTGAGCGCTTTCAACTGTCTGGAAAAGCGCTCACGTCCCGGTTCCTGTTCACGTCCCGGTTCCTGTTCACGTCCCGGTTCCTGTTTCGCCATCGCACCATTCGCTTCCGGCGAGTGCCGAAAGCCAACGGTAATGGACAAATCTCCACTTCCTCAAAATGGCCGATTTTGGCGCGCCCACTGACAGCTGGAGTCCGTCACTCCGCTGGTCTGTCCGTAAACCTTGTGCAGGATCAAGTTGCTGTAAGTGTCGTCGGTATCTTCAATTCTTCCGGTCCACTTTCGCGTGCTTTAAGGGAGGTCTGGATCGCGCTATAAGCTGCCTTGAGTTGACCTTCATACCAAGACCGGTGGTTGCAATGTACAACTGTAAGCTCCCCATCGTGGCAAATTTCGAGAATATAAAAGTAGTTGTGAAATGCGCGATCCATGAAATCGTGACGGTCCAAGTGCACGTCAGTTACATCCGACATTCGGATCGATTTGTCACGCCAAGGCAGACGATAGATCAACTCGATTTGGTCCGATGATATTGCCAGACCTAGAGGGCCCTCTCTCAGTAAAGAGGTCACAAAAACGCACGCAAATGCAGGTGCCGCTAAAATCGATATTGCCAGCCAGCGTCCCGGTCGTGTTAGAGCACTCCGGGAAAAGCCGCTCAGTACGCCAGAGCCGCTGGTACCGATCAAGACGGATCCGCTTCCGCCGGCACGAGCCGCTAACAGTCCTCTCACGGCGGACAAAATGAGAATGAGCCACACGAACACAATAAAAGTGACCCACTCCCAAAGCCCAGCGGGACTTCGACGTTTGACAAGATCAACAATTCCGCGGATGATGGTGTAAGAGGCCAATACAAATCCAATTATTAGCAACAAACCGCAAATGCTTGCGAAAGCATTGCTGGTGATACCCGACCACTCGATTTCGTACGTTTGCTTAGACAGCAATGTTGTCCTCTCCCTATCAATCGATCTCAACCTTCATTTCAGGACGTGGAACCGGGACGTGAGCGCTTCCATGAGGACGTGGAACCGGGACGTGAGCGCTTCCATGAGAATGGAACCGGGACGTAGAATCATGCATCACTTTCCTTTTTCCGCACGGGCCGCCACGGATCACGAAAACAACTGCTCAGGCCCAACTTGGCCGCGATTTCCTGCTGCCATGCCGTGTCGCC
>JBEKIV010000035.1:0-22155 GCA_050011595.1 Tepidisphaeraceae bacterium | reverse complement strand
GACCGTCGTCGCGACCGTCAGATGTCACCCCACCGCCCGCTGCCCAGCGGGCGCATCGGACTCGGCACCGCCCACGTCGTCTGCGCACTGCTTGCCGTGCTGGCCCTGTTCGGCGGAGAAATCTACACCGCCGTCACGCCCGATGCCGGGTTAAGTTTGTGGCTCGTCGTCTTCACCGGCGCGCTGATCGTCTTTTACGATTTCGCCGCGAAATATCTGGTGCCCCTCGGGCTGTTGTCACTCGGACTGATCCGATTCTTCCACGCGGCCATCGCGGCGCCAAAACTTCCCGTGCTCTGGCATCCGCTGCTGCTGATGAATCACGTGACGATCGTCTCGACCCTGGCGTATTACTGGGAACACAAGCGCCCCGCCCTGCGGCGCAGCCATTGGTGGTCCATGGTCGCGGGCCTTATTCTGCTGGACGTTCTGGCGGTGGGTTTGATCTGGTGGCGGCGTCATAACGTCAGGGTCGCCTTCCCCGGTGGAATCCTCACCATTCGCCCCGGCCTCATCGGCCCCGCCGCCGCCGCCATCGTCTTCGCCGTCATCGCCGTCTGGATTCGCCGACGCAGCGCCAATTCACGCGCCGCCGGCCAGGCCCTCATGCTCACGGGCTTGATGTGGTTGATTGTCTACGACGCCAGCTTCGTCGCCGGTTTCGTCGGGATTCCCGAAGGAATCATGGTCCTGATGTTCCTCCCCGTCACCTACTGCGCCGTCATTATCATGCGCTGGTGGAGCCGAATGATTCTGCTGTCCCAAAGACCCGAGTTCAAGAGGGTGGAAACGTGAAGGGGAAATTGTCATTGGTCATTGGTCATTGGTCATTGGCATTTGCAAGTGACAAGTGACCAATGACAAATGACCAATGACAATTTCCGCTTTCCCGCCTTCGGCTGTATCCTACCCCAATATGCCGCTTCGCATTCTGTGCCTTGGGGATGTCGTCGGCCGGCCCGGGCGGCAGATCCTGCATCAGAAATTGGCTGTACTCGTCCGCGAGCGCGCCGTCGATCTCGTCGTCGCCAATGCCGAAAACATCGCCGGCGGCAGCGGGATCACCGCCAACCTCTTCAATAAAATCCGCAGCTACGGCGTGGACGTGGTGACGCTGGGCGATCATATCTATCGCAAGGCCGACATCGTCCCGACGCTGCAATCCAGCGAACGCATCGTCCGCCCGGCGAACCTGGCCAGTTCCGCCGCCGGCCGGCGATATACCGTCGTCACCACCAACGGCGGCGTCCCGGTGGGCGTGTTTTCCCTGCTGGGCCGAATCTTCATGAATCTCCCCGCCGACGATCCCTTCGCCGCCGCCGATTGGGTCCTGGGGGATATGTCCGAAAACGTCCGCGTCTGCGTCTGTGACATGCACGCCGAGGCCACCAGCGAAAAAGTCGCCATGGGCCATTGGCTCGACGGACGCTGCTCGATGATCGTCGGCACGCACACCCATATTCCCACCGCCGACGCCCATATCCTCCCCGCCGGCAGCGCGTACATCACCGATCTCGGCATGTGCGGGCCTTACGATTCCGTCCTTGGCCGCCGAAAGGATCGCGTCCTGAAGCACATGACCACCAACATGCCGCACCCCTTCGAGATCGCCACCGGCGACGTGCGAATGTGCGGCGCCCTGGCCGAGATCGACCCCGAAACCGGCCGGGCGCTGAAGATCGAACGCATCGAGGTCCGCGGCGAAAACGCCGATCAGGCATACGATGCCGACGACAAATCCGGCGAACGCGAAAAAGCGGAGTGAATCGATCCGCGCCGCAATCCGTGACAGTTTGCGCATGCTGCGCCGATTCCTGGCTTGGATGATTTACCGCCCGCTTCGCTAGAGATCGCCGAGGACGCGGAGAAATGCCTGTTTGCAACAGATGAAGACCGATGGACACAGATGAAATGCAAAGAATTTTGTCTTGAGGTATCTATGTCCATCTGATTTTCATCTGTGGCGATTATCCTTCCTTTTGTCGCAGCGCTCTCAGCGTTCTCTAGCGAAGCGGGCGGTAAATCTGAATTCTCGTTTGGAACCCTGAATCGGGTTCGTCGGAAGGATCCGCCTCTGCACCCAGTTGCGTTGCGGGCGCAGCCGGTGCTGGGATATCCGCGGTTCCCACTCGAGCCGCGTTCTTTATATAATTAGCGCATGCCTTGCCTGATCCCGATTTTCGCCCTGTTCTTTCCCCGGGCCGTGATGATTTGCATCGCGATCTTCACCCACTGGTTCAGCGCGGCGTTCAACACGGTGCTTTGGCCGGTCCTCGGGTTCCTGTTCATGCCGTACACCACGCTGGCGTATATGGCGGCGATGTTGAACAACCATCACAACGTCAGCGGGGGATGGTTGGTGCTGGTGGTCGTCGCGGTGTTCGTCGATCTGGGGGGGCAAGGCGGTTCGGCACGGCGGCGACGCCGCGACTGAACCGGGAGACCGCCGAACAACGTCATGCTTTGGGCATCGACGACGTCCAATTCCAGAATCGTTCCCTTCATGGACGAATCGCCGGGGAAGACGACGATCTGGTCGCCGCGGGTGCGGCCGACCATTTGAATGGCCGTGGACTGTTCGGAGGCTCGCTTTTCCCAGGCCAATTCGACGCCGTTGATCGGCGCCGGCTCGCGCCGGCTGAGGAGTTTGCTCTGGCCTTCCACCAGGACCTCCACGCGCTGGCCGATCAATTGGCGGTTCAATTCGGCCGACACTTCCTGTTGAACGGCCAGGAGCTCGTTGTTGCGGCGGCGCTTGACGTCTTCGGGAACGTCGTCGGGATGACGCTCGACGGCGACGGTGCCGGGGCGGGGGGAGTATTTGAAGATAAAGCTATTTTTGAATCGGGACTGACGAGTTAGCTCCATGGTGGCGGCGAAATCCTGCTCGGTCTCGGTGGGAAATCCGACGATGAAATCGCTGGCGATGCAGACATCGGGCAGGTGCTGGCGGGCGCGGGCCAAAAAATCGCGGTATTGTTCGACGGTGTATCCACGGTTCATGAGCTTGAGGATTCGGTCGCTGCCGTGCTGCGCCGGAGCGTGCAGATACCGGCAAATGCGGGGGCAATCGCGCATGGCGGCCAGGGCCTGGTCCGTGAAGTCGCGGGGAAAACTGGTGACGAACCGGAGCCGCGGCAGATCGGGGTTGGACTCGTGGACGTCGTAAAGAAGTTGGGCAAAGGTCGTGGTGCGCCCGTCGCCGTGGCGGTAGGCGTAGTGGTTGATCGTCTGGCCGAGGAGCGTGACCTCGCGGGCGCCGGCGGCGACGAGTTTTCGCACTTCGTCGATGATGTTTTGCGGGGGCCGATGGACTTCCGGGCCGCGCGTGTACGGGACGACGCAATAGGTGCAGAATTTATTGCAGCCGCGGGTGATGCGCACGTACGCCTGGGAAAACTCGTCGGAGGCCGAGACGCTGCGGGACAGGTCGAGCATTTCCAGGCGGTCCTCGGCGGCGTCGAGGGTGCCACTGCGGCGGGCGGCGGCGCCCATCAGGGCGACCTGCCGGGTGCGGGACCTGCCGGCCGTGACGGCGGCGTTGTGCACCAGCGACGGCAAACGATCCAGTTCGCCGGGACCGCACAGCACGTCGACGTGCGGGAATTTTTGGAAGAGCTTGACGCCGTCGCGCTCGGCCATGCAGCCGATGACGCCGATGATCAGCCCGGGATCGCCGGCCTTGCGGGTCCGCAATTCGCCGAGACGCGACCAGACCTTTTGCTCGGCATGCTCGCGCACGGAGCAGGTGTTGTAGAGGATGACGTCGGCATCGTCGCGGTCATCGACCGATTGATAGCCCTGGGCGCGGAGTTGGCCGAGGACCAGCTCGCTGTCGAGCTCGTTCATCTGGCAGCCGAAGGTTTCGAGATACAGATTGCGGCGCATGGAAACCGCGTATTTTGCTGAAATTTCGCAGGAATACAACCGGGATGAAACGCCGCACAAGTGCGGCCGCTAAAAGGGATGCATCATTAGTCCAGGTCGGCGTCGGTGATCCGCCAACGGTTTTCCTGGCGGGAGAAGGTCAGGCGCTGAGACAAATAATGATGCGGGAGGGAGGCTTGGATGTCGGCGGTCGCCTTTTCATCCGAAGGGGGTTGGATTTCCACGGTCAAATCGGCGCCAAGCTGGCGAAGGGAATCAGGCAATGGGACGGAGAATCGTCCGGAGGAATCCGATTGCAACTTCGCGTCGGCGAATGCGGCGCCGGCGGTCAGGAGTTGGCGGAGCTGCGCATCCCGGCCGAGGATTTGGGCGCGGCGGGACTGGGCGGCAATCGTGGCCATCAGGACGGTCAGGGTCATGACGGTGAAGGAGATCAGGAAGATCGCGGTGACCATGGCGAAGCCGGTATTTCGTCGGCGGCGCAAAATCATGGATGTCCCCTTTCCATAATCATGAATGTCCCCTTTTGGCCCCTTTCGGGCCCCTTTCGGCCAGGAGGATTTGGCTGGCCAGGCGGATGGGGGCAGCGGCGGCATCGGAAATCGTGAGGGAAACGCCGTCGGTGGAGAAGCACCAACCGTTGCCGACGGCTTGCCAGCGTTCGGTCTGGCCGCGGGGGTCGGTGCGGGCGAGGGAGCCAAGTTCGATTTTCCAGGCGGTTTTGGTTCCGTCGGAGAAGGAAAGATCGACGGATTGCGGGCTGGTTGCGGCGATTTGGACGGAATTCCAGACATCGCGGCGAAGTTGGAAGACGGCGGAATCGATTTGGCTGGCGCGGTTGGAAAATTCCTGGCTGCCGGAACTGAGCAAAACGGTGGACCTGAAAAGTTCTCCAGCGGCCGAGAAGAACAGGACGAGCAGGATGAGAGACACCACGACCTCAGTGAGGGTGAAGCCGGGATAGGGGTGACATCGGCGCATCAGGAACCTCCGCCATGGGGCAGGGAGTTTCGGGGAACCAGGCCGACGAGGCTCGCCTGGCGGCCGTTGACGGCGGCGTGGACTTCGATCCAGACTTGGCCGGGGAAGTCGGGCGAGACGGAAAGCTCGTGAAAGGCGAGATTGGAGGTGGAGGGCTTGCCCTCCACGTCGGCGGGGATGGACGGGGATTGGCCGGATTGCATCGAGATCAGGGCTGATTCGGCCAGGCGGGTTGCGGAGCGTGAATCGGCCAGATGTTTCAGGCCGCGCTGGTGCGAGGCGGCGGCGAAGCCGAGGATCGCGGCGAGGATGGCGACGATCACGATCGCCATCACCACGTCGAAAAAAACCCATCCGCGGCGTCGCATGGTTCAAAATCCTCCGGAAACATGGGTGGCGATATGCAGGTTCAGCATTGCGATGGGCTGAATGAGGGCCGTTCCGACGAGGGCGACGAGCGCTCCGAAGGAGAGGACGATGGCGGGGACGTAAGCCGCCTGAAGGACGGCGCGGGTGCGGCTGAAGCGGTATTCATAATGCCGCCAGAGAAACGCCAGGACCTGCCGGAGCGAATCGTCGCCGCGGACGGTGGCGAGCATGGCGGCGAAGAGTTCGGGCATGCGGGCGTGGCGGGCGGCATCGTGCATGGATTGTCCGCGGGTGACGGCCTCGGCCCAGGCGGCGGCGCGTCGGCGCATGATGGAGTTAGGCTGGGCGTCGGCGGCTTCGCGGAGGGCTTCGTCGAGGGGATGTCCGGCGCCGACGCCGGCGCCGACGATGTCGCAAAGGTCGGCCATTCCGCGGTCGCGGACGAGCCCGCCAAGAACTGGCGTCCACCAGATGATCCGATCGCCGAACGGCCGGACGGAGCGAGAGGAGGGGAACAACGAGGCCAGCACCCGTCCGAGGAAAATGAGAAGAAGGAGCAACAGGAGGCACACCGCCAAGCCGGTTTGGGTCAACTCGTTGACGATCCACAGCAGCCAGATTGTCGCCGGGGGCAGACTGACGCGGAAATCGCGGAAAATGCTTTCGTACTTGGGAATTACAAAAATCATGACCAAGCTGACGATGCCGATGAGAATCACGGGATAGGCCCAATAGAATCCGACGCTGGGACGATAGGCATTGTTTTCATTGGATCGTCGGCGGAGAATGGAATCCAATACGTGATCGAGGCAGCCCAATCGCTGGCCGGCGGCGATGGAGCGGGCGACGCCGCGGGGAATCTCGGGAACGGCGTGAATCAGGGCCTGGTCGAGCGGCTCGCCGCGGTCCAGACGATCGTGCAGGGCGAGCAATCGGCGGCGCATCAGGCCCCTTTCTCCCTGGGCGGCGGCCTGGATCATGCGGGGGATCGGCAACTGCATCCGCACGGCTTTTTCGACGTTGCCGAGGATAAGCAGCATTCTTCGCTGGCGAATGACTCGCGTAGCGCCGGAGGAGGCCATCAGCACGACGGCGAGGAAGGCCAGGGCGTAGACGGCCAGAGGTATAGCGGCGGGCATGGAAACGGATGCGCCAATTCCGACCGCCAGGATGGAGAATCCAGCGGCGATGACCAGGAGGCGTGCGCGTGCCGCCGGCTCCATTTTGCGGATTGCAATCCAGAGAAAACCGACGCCGGCGGCAACGGCCAGCGTGACGAAGATCGCCGTCCAGATCGGCAGACCCACGCACGTGGCGATGATCAGGCCGATCAGGGAACCATCGGCGACGGCGAGCAGCGCGATCGACATGGCGCGGAGGGAAGGGCGAAGTTCGGCGGAAGCATTCGGCATGGCCAATCAAATCATGTTGAGCAGACCAAGGAGCGGGGTGAAGAGGGCGATCATCAAACCGCCGACAAACAGACCAACCAGGAGCAGGAGCAGGGGAGTGAGAATGGCCTGGATGGCGCCGAGGCGGAACTCGGCCTGTTGCTGATACATTTGGGACAGGGCGCGGAGAGTGAGGTTGAGATCGCCGCGCTGGGCGGAGGCATCCATGGCGGCGACGACGGTGCCGGGGAGGATTTTTCCCGGTGGAGGGGAGGTGATGGGCTGCCCGGCGTTGAGGGCGGCGATGAGAGCGGCGCCGTCGGCCTGAAGAATCGGCGAGGCGGTGGCATCGTCGGCGAGCTTGATGGCGGCGGGCAAATCCAGTCCGGCCTCGACAGCCAATGCGACGGCGTGACACCAGCGCGACACCAGATTTCGCCGCAGTACGATCCCCACCAGCGGCAACGGCAACATCAGCCGCTCGGTGAATCCCTCATTACGCCCGGTGGCCCGCAGGAATAAGATTGCCCCAATCGCGACAGCCCCCGCGACGGCCCCCACCGCGGCCACGGGCACGGCGGCGACGAAATCCGATACGGCGAACAAGGCCCGCGTTAAAAAAGGCAACTGGAAGATCTGGGGTGTGTAGTTTCCGTTCAGTCGCACCCAGAATCTCGTCCCCACGAAGCCGCCGATCATCGGTTCCCATTTCGGCACCAGTTCCACGAGGATGAAATACAAGACGCCGAAAAACGCGACCAGGACGATGATGGGATAGCTGAGGGATTGCCAGAGGATCGCCTGCAAACGGCGGATGAGCGTCAAATGGTCGCCGAGATTGAGCAGAATCCCGGAAAGATTGCCGGAGCGAATGCCGGCGTCGATCAATTGGGAATAAAGCGGCGGGAATTTGTCTCGATAGGCGGCGACGGCTTGGGGAAGGGTTTTGCCTGATTCGAGTTCGGCGGCAACGAGATCGAGCGTTTGGCGCATCGATCCGCGGCGCATTTCACGGGCGACGAGGCGCAGCCCCTGCTCGACTGGCAAACCGGCACCGGCCAACTGGGCGAGTTGCTGGTTGAAGACGAGAAAATCCTCGCCACGGAGGGCGGCGGCGCGGGACGGGCGCGGTGCCGGCTGGAACTGGATGTTCTGAAGTTCGAGGGAAACCAGACGGCGGCGGGCGTCGTCCCAATCGCGGGCATCAATCGTCCCGGAAATCTCCTGGCCTTCGCGCGTCTGGGCGCGATAGGCGAATGTTCCGGGACTTTGGGTTTGATCGGTCATCGGGCGGAATTCAAATGAACCTGAGATTGCGGTTCAACCGGAGGCCGGGAGGAGGAGAACCAGCAGTTGGCCAGTTGCAGGAGGATCCACATGCCGAGCATTGCGGCAAACGCCAGGATGAGGGGCGGCGAAAGCTTGCCGGAGAAGAACTTGGGGCTGGGCGGATGGCGAACGGGATCGGGGGAGCCGAACTGGGCGCTGCGGGCGGCGGCGGTTGCGCCGCTGAACATCGTCATTTTTCCCAATTCGCGAACCAGGGATGCCGGGGCCTGCCGGGCGGCGACGTGGCAAAGCAGCCCCGCCAGCGCGGCGGGCAGCGCGTAAACGCCCTTGAGGCGAAGATGTTGACGCAACTCATCCAGCGCGTGGTGCATTCGCCGGGAAATGGTGGAGGGAGATTGCCCCATTTCCGCGGCGAGTTGGGCCTGGGATTTGCCCAGGAGAAAATGGCTGACGAGCAGGAGGCGGAATTCCTCGGGCATCTCGGTAAGGGCCTGGTCCACGCAAGGCGAAAGCTCGGACCAACTGGAAGCCTCGTGGTCGCAATCCTGGGTATAGACGATCTCGCGGCGACGGCGGGAGCTTTCGCTGCGCAAGGAATCCAGCGCCAGATGCGTGGCGGTACGATGCAGCCAGCCGCCGAGGTTCTGCCGGACTTCGTGCGGCCGGCGCATCAGGCGGAAAAATGTCTCCTGGGAAAGGTCCTCCGCCCGCGACCCATCCCCGATAACGCGCAGGCAGGTGGCGTAGACGAAGCCGGCATAGCGCTGGACGATCTGGGCAAAAGCCTGTGGATCGCCGAATCCGGAGTAACGCCGCAGAAGGGCGAAATCATCCTCGCGCCCTCCCGGCAGGACCGGGCAAGCGGAGGCCGCGGCGGGCAGTGGTGCTGATTCGGCAACGTTGTTCAACGCCATCGTTGGCTCCAACGTATTGACGGAAAGGGGCTGGATAATTTCACCCGCCGTTGCCATTTCACTGCTCCCCGTTGGTAAGATCGACGACGCGGCCAAGTTCCGCGGCATCCGTAACTCCTTGTTTTACAAGCAATTGTCCCACATCGCGCAGGCTTTGATAGCCGGGTTGGGCGTGGTAAGCGCGGACGAAGGAATCACAGTCGCCGCGCTGAAGGAGGCTTTTTTTCAATGCCGGGTCCATGGCGACGAATTCGGCGATTGGGGCGCGGCCGTGATATCCCTGGGCATCGGCGGAGCGGCGGCGGAGAAGCCGCTGGGCGACGATGGCGTGGATGCTGCTGGTGAGTTGATATGGCTCGATTCCCATCTCCAGCAATCGCGCCAGAGCGCCGGCCGGGGTGGCGGCGTGCAGGGCGGTGATGAGCCGGTGGCCGGATAACGCCGCCTGAACCGCCAGCGACGCCGTGGCCGCATCGCGAACCTCGCCGAGCATCAACACCTGCGGGTCCTGGCGGAGAATGCTGCGGAGGGCTTTTTCGTAGGTCAGTTGGCCGAAGGGGGAGACTTCGATTTGGGTGACGCCGGGCACGTCGCGCTCGACGGGGTCTTCCAGGGCGATGATGCTCAGGCCGGGGCTGACGCGCGATATATGGCGAAGCAACGCGTAAATGGTGGTGGTTTTGCCGGACCCGGCTGGGCCGGTAAGGATGAGCATTCCGCAATCGGCGGAGGCAAAGCCAACTAAACCTTTGAGAACCGCGGGAGGCAAGGAGAGATCTTCCAGGATCGCGGGCTGGACGTGATCGGCGGGCATGCGGACGGCGGCGCGCATGCCGTGGATCGTCGGCATGATCGAGAGCCGCAATTCCACCGCGGGATTCTCGCAGCTCGTGGGCCCGGAAATCCGGCCCTCCTGCGGAACGTCCAGCCGGTAGGTCAGGAGCCGGGCCATGACCATCAGGCGGGTGACGACGGCGCGGCCGACGGAGGGTTCGAGTTTTTTATAGGTCTCAAGGACGCCATCGACGCGGAAGCGAACGTCGTAGAACTCGTCGGCCGGCTCGACGTGCAGGTCCGACGCCCGCTGCCGCAGGGCCTCGCCCAGGAGCGAGTCCACCAGTGGCCGAACATCCGGCAGAGCCGATGTTGCGGCGGTCATGAGCATATTCTACCAGATAAGAGCATGGGCGTTTGTGAGAAATGACGGATTGCGGTGGGCAAAAGTGCAAGGAAATCGGAGTTTTCACCTGCCTTGAACAAACTGGGTCAGGGCCAGATAATCCGGCGAGGTTGGATATGCAGGCACAAATTGTCCAGATTCTCAACGCCGCGGATTACCCGCAGGAAATCCAGCGCGCCGCGGAATTGCTTGCGGCGGGCAAGCTGGTGGTGCTGCCGACCGAGACGGTTTATGGCGTCGCGGGAGTGCTGACCAATGCGGAGGTTCGTTCCAGCCTGGCGCAAATTCGGGGTTCGGCCAGTCCCAAGCCGTTCACGATCCACCTGGCGCGGCCGGGGGATGCGGTGCAATATCTGGCCGAAGCGAACGATTTTGCGCGGCGGGTGATTCATAAGCTCTGGCCCGGGCCGGTCGGGTTGGTGTTTGACGTGGCGGAGTCGAGGCGGCGGGAAGTGGCGTCAGAACTGGGGGTGGAGCCGGGCGATCTTTACGATGGGGCATCGATCACGCTGCGCTGCCCGGACCATCCGGTGTTTGTGGACGTGGTGGGGAAGGTGAAGGAGCCGGTAGTGCTGTCGTCGTCGGGACAAGTGGTGCAGCGCGCCGGCGATTTGGCGGAGGAGATGCTTTCGCAGGTGGAAATGGTTTGTGACGCGGGCCCGACGCGGTTCTCCAAACCTTCGACGCTGGTTCGGGTCAAGGAAAATTCCTACGAGATCGTGCGCGGGGGCGTGTATGATGAGCGGATCATCGATCGCCTGCTTCGGACGACGATCTTGTTTGTTTGCAGCGGGAACACCTGCCGCTCGCCGATGGCGGAGGCGATCGCCCGGCGATATCTTGCGGAACGGCTGTCGGTGGCCCCGGAGGAGTTGGAGAAGAAGGGAATCAGCGTGACGTCGGCGGGCAGCTTTGCGATGCCGGGCGCCCGTGCCGCGGCGCCGGCGGTGGAGACGATGCGGGCGATGGGTTTGGACCTGTCGCGCCATCGGTCGCGGGCGCTGAGCGTTGAGTTGATCCATCAGGCCGACGTGATCTACGCCATGAGTCAGAGCCACGCCAAGGCCGTGGCATCGCTGGTGCCCGGCGCGGCGGACAAGGTGAGCAACCTGGACCCAAATGGCGATATCGAGGACCCGATCGGCGGGGAGGTATCGCTTTACATTGCAGTGGCCGAGCGGATAAAGAAGCTGATCGAACAACGCCTGGCGCAAGGAATCGTGCCGTGACACGGGAGAACCGAGGATGAACATTGCCATCGCCTGCGATCATCGCGGCTTCGACGCCAAGAGGAAATTGATCCCCGTCCTGAAGAGGCTGGGGCACGAGGTTCAGGATTTCGGTTGCGAAGGGACGGCGGCGGTGGATTACCCGGACTACGCGATCCCGGCGGCCAAGGCCGTCGCGGGCGGAACGCACGAGATGGGAATCCTGCTGGACGGAAGCGGGATCGGGATGTCGGTGGCGGCCAACAAGGTGGCGGACATCCGCGCGGGGCTGGTCCACGATGAAATCACGGCACATCGGGCAAGAGAACACAATCACTGCAACGTGCTCTGCCTGGGGACGGACCTATTGAGCGAAGACCAGATTCGCCATATCGTGGAGATCTTCCTTTCCACGCCGTGCGGAGAGGGGCGGCATAGCCGGCGCGTGGAGAAGCTGCGGGAATATGAGCGGGGGAAGTGAGAGTCCCGCGGCTTGGGTGATCGGCAAATTCATTTCTGGCGCAGCACGGTCTGGAATACCGTCTTCATTTTCTGGGCGGCGGATTCGATGGAGAGATTCTGGCTGAAGTCTTGCCAGGCCTGGTCGGTCAGCCTCCGGCGGAAATCGGGCTCCTGTAGGAGGCGGGCCGTGTGGGTGATCCAATCTTCCAGGGACCTCGCCAGCAGGCCGTTTTCGCCTTGACGGAAAAAGAGCGGGTGATCCAGAGCATCGGAGGCGACGACGGCCACGTCGGCAGCTAAATAGGCCAGGATTTTGCCGAAGGATTTGCCGCGGCTGAATGGCGATTCCACGGCGATCGGCTGTAGCCCGACGGCGACGTGGGAGAGGGAATCGATAAACTCGGGGTACGGCAGGAATGGATGGGTTTTGACGGGAACGGCGAATTGTTCGGCGGCGGACAACAGCTCGGCGATGCCGGTAGGGTCGGTCACTCCGTAGAGCCAGAACTCGAATTTCACGCCGCGGCGGGCGAGGTTGCAGATGATTTGCCCGACCAGTTCGCGCTCGGCGGGGTAACGATCGGGCACGGATTGAGCCCAGGTGAGAACGGGAGCGCGGTCTTGTGGGCGGGGAATGGGCCGCGCTTTGGGAACGGGGGCCGCGGTCCATAGCACGGTGACGTTGGGATTGAACTGGGAGCACCAATCGGCGACGAAGCGGCTGCCGGCGGTGACGGCGCGGCTGGCCTGGCAGCATTCCCGGACGGCTTGGACGCAGCGGGGATCGAGGAAATCGGCATCGTCGATATCGAAGACCGCGGGGAAGCCATCGTAGAGACTCGGACGATTCAAGGGATGGCGCTGCATTTGCAGGACGATGAGATCGGGTTTTTCGAGGCGGAGGATTCGGCGGCGCTGGACGAGTTCACATTGCGGGGGGACGACCGTCGTGCGCCAGCCGAGGGGGCGCAGGTTTGCCGCCACGTTGAAAGCGCGGAGGAGCGCGGAGCCGCCTTCGGCGGGCATCTGCGAGGGGAAGAATACCGCGCGCGGCCTGGCAGAAGGCTGCGAAAGTCTTTGGAAATGAGCGAGGAGTTCTCGGTATCGGTGTCCGGCGAAACGAAGGAAGGAGACGTCACTCATTTGCCCTGATCATCGCGGACGGCTCTAGCCACGGGAAGGCTTCGCCTCCCCCGGGGAAGGCTTCGTCTCCCGACCAAGCCCGGCCCTGAGCCTGGGTGTCCGGACGGAGATCGTAGCATGCGACGTATTCGTTGAAAGTGTGTTTTTTCCAAAGGCGGGTTCCCAGGGTGTCCAGGACGGTCATGGCCAGGGGTTGTTCGGCTGCGAAATGGCTTTCCATGGCGATGTCGCCGACGAAAGGGTCTTCATCGATCACCCAGAGACGTTTGCCGCGGAACTGGGAGAATTCCTCGACCCAGGCGTTGAGGTCGGCAAAGTTGCGGGAACCGACGACGACGGGCGCCCCTGAAAGGCCGAAACGCGGCTGGTAATAGGCGAAGTCGTGTTCTGCCGAGTCATTGAGATAGAAAGCGTCACCAGGCTGGTGGTGGGCGGCGACGAACTCCAGGGCGGCGCGCATGTCGGAGTCGCAGGGCGGGTTACTGAGGGTATTGATGGTTTTATTGATGGGCGAGATGAGCAGAAGACACAGAGCCGCCAAGCCGACGGTGCGCAACTGGCCCTTCCAAAGGAAATCCAATCCGGCGGCAACAACGATGACGATCGAGGGCACGGCGAAGAGGAGCAGGCGCCATTCGAAAGGATATCGGTGGAGGCCGGAAGCGGCCAGGGCGGCGGCGAGGGGCGTCAGGAGCAGGGCGGGGAGGCGGCGGCCGCCGCGGTGGATTTCGATTGCGCCCACGATAAACGCCAGGGCCGCCAGGCCCTGGAACTCGATGGAGAAGTTGCTGAACAGATCGAGGAAGTTGCGCTTGTACCAGGTGATGGCGCCGAGCGAGACGGGCGGCGGAGCAAATGCGCCGGCGACGTCGGACCAGTAGTGTTGGAGATATTCGTTGTGGGTAAGGTTGCGGAGGCAAAACCAGTAGTTCAGAAAGAAGCTGGCGACCCAGACGGCGGCGAGGAAAAAGACGTTGGCGGTCTGGCGATGTGGCTTGTCTTCGAGCCATTGGAAGGCGGCGGCGCCGCCGACGCCGGCGAGCACGAAAACGGCGGGATGGGAGAACCAGATCGCCAGCGCGCCGCCGATGGCCAGGGCCAGGATGCGGTTTCGGCCGCGGGGGAGGGAATCGGCCGGATATTTCAGGAAGCGGACGGCCAGGAACATCAGGAGGATGGCGATGAAACAATCGGTGGAGTATTGCTTGCAGTCGGCCCAGTAATAGCTCTTATCCGCGGCGAGGGCGAAAAAGGCCAGGGCGAAGAGAGCGGCGCGGCGGCTGAGAAGCCCGCGGCACAGGAGATAGAAAAACGGGACGGCCAGGACGGAGGCGGTGACGGGCCAGAGCCGCATCGCCCTCTCGCCGCCGCCGAACAGCGTGAACGCCAGCTTCTGAATCATCAGGAAGCCGACGGCGGCGCCCTGGTAGTAGTCGAGCGGCTGGAACAATCCAGCGAAAGAACGGTGGATGACGTTCAGCGCCAGGGCGGCCTCGTCGCGCCAGAAAGATCGGTCAGCGAGGTACATCCGCAGGCGGATGACAATGCCCAGCGCGACCAGCCCCCAGGCGAAAAGGCGATAGGAGATTGAATCCCGCGCACCTGCCGATTGGGGCGCTGCCGCCGGGTAGGCGTGAGCCTGGATTTCGTTCTCAAAAGCGTTGATGTTGCGCTCCTCTGCGCCAGTCGCCGCGACTTGATGATGAGGGATATGTAACAACCGCATGATGAAACGAGCGTGAAGAATCGCGGCAATTAACAAGCCCAACGGCGTCCGCGGGAATATCGGCCAGTGGGCAAGGCGAAATAATCCGGATCTGACGAGAGATTTAGATGGCGCTGGGGCGCGGATGCAGGGTTACGTGCACGATTTCCGCGGGGGCGTTAATGCGAAGGGGGAACCAATCCCCGACGCCGTTGGAGACGATCAGGTTTGACCCGGGATGATCCTGTTGATAGAGGCCGGACCAGTATCTGAATCGGAGCGGGCCGGCGCCGATGCGGGAGGTGAGCATGATCTGTCCGCCGTGGGTGTGTGCGGCCAGGACGAGAGGGATGCCGTTTTCGGCGGCGACGTCCCAGGCATGAGGATGATGGACCAGGAGAATGGGAAAGAGATTGGGATCGCGTTTGAGAAGGGTGTCGTGAACGGCGGCGTGCTGTTCGGCGCCGGCAGGGGTCCAGATGGTCCCGAGAAGCTGAATGGGGATGCCGCGGGGAAAGAGCGTGACGGCATCGTTCAACAGCAGCGGTACGCCGCGGGCGGCGCAGGCGCGGTTGAATCGCTGGGCGCCCCCGATGACGTCGTGATTGCCCTGGACCATGTACAGGCCGTTGGGACAGTCCAAGCGGCGAACCATGTCCAGCGCGTTGGGCAAATCGGAATGCGAGATGTTCACCAGGTCGCCGCCGAGGAGGATCAGTTCGGCGCGGAGATTATTGGTGGCGTCGGCGATGTCGTCGAGCGTTTTCTGCGAAGAGAAGACGCCGGCGTGAACGTCGGCGACGAACGCGATGGTGAATCCGTCGAGCCCGGCCGGCCAGCCGTTGATGGCCAGTTCGTATCGTTTGATTCGGAAAGCGCCAAGCTGGACGACGCCTGCGCCGGCCAGGGTGAAACAGGCGACCGGAGGGACCGCCAAGGCGGCGGCGGTCAGGAAACGCCGGCGGGAGATGGCCTGATCTGAAACCGATGAGCGGCCAGGGCGGGGGATGAGAAAACGGCGGATGAGGCGGATGACCCAGTCGGCGGCGATCGCCGCGATCGTGGCGGGAAGGACGAGAAAATGCCAGATGAAGACGCTGGCGGGAATCCATTGCGGAATGATTCGATGCGAACGGAGCACGGTGGGATTGGAAACGCCAAGCACCACCGCAAAGACAACGGCCCCGAGCATCAGCAGGGCCAGAATTCCCCGCCAGAGCCGATGGCGGCGCATCCGACCCAGCAGAATATGAAACCGCAGCCAGACCAGCCCATCCAGCGCGATAAAGAAGGTGACGATGGTGAGAACAATGTTCATTTATGTCGCGCTCTTGGCCGCAAACTTTTTGCGCAACTCGCCCAAGGCGAGTTGGCCGGTGGAAACTACCCAGCGAACGTGAAACTTCATTAAATCCATGGGAGCGAGCCAGCGGCTGGCGTGCAGATAATGCACGAAACGCGAGCGGACGGGCTTGAACCGCCCGGCATTCCAGGGTTTCTTTCTCCCGGCATAATGCTGGATGCGCGGATGGTAAAGAAGTTCCTCTCTTCGGCGGCGAATTTCCTGGTCGACCGGCGTTTGGCCGAGCCGGGTTGGGTCGATCAGATTGTCGACCTGGGCGTTCCAGGCGAGGTCCAGTTGCCGCCATTTGCCGAAGAGGACGGCATTGAGGCCGTCCTGATCGGGGAAGCGGACGATGGTCTTGAATTGGCGGACGTAATCGAGGACGGCCCGTCCGACGCGGTCCTGCCGCCAGGGCTTCATGTTGATCACCAGCACCCCCGAATTGAAATAGGGCGCGTTTTGCCGTTGAGCGGGGTCGATTCCGGGCAAGGGCAATTCGGGGCGGACGATCGACCCGCCGTAGTCGCAAACGGCCATGAGGGTCGCATCGCCGAAATCCTCGCGTTGGAGGTCGGCAAGGTCGCCCTCGACGAGCAGGTCGCCGTCGAGATAGACGATGCGATCGAGATCCATCGGGAGGATGTCGTCCATGAGCAGGCGGAGGTAGATGGTGCTGTTGAGCCGGCGGAGGATGGGAAGATCGGTGAAGGGGTCGCGGTCGATTACGTGCCATTCGAGATCGACGTTTCCGAAGCCGGCGATTTTTTGTTCCATCCGCCGGCGGGAATCGGGGGCGATGCCGCCGTCCATGAGATACACGCGCAATCGCCATCCGGGCGAGAGATTGGCCGATGCCGAGCAGAGCATGACCGTGATCGGCATGACATATCCGTCATCCCCGCAGCAGAGCAGAGCGACTTCACGCGGGGACTTTGGAGAGGTTTGATCCATAATTCTGCCAGGAGACTGGCGATGCCGGTTGCATGGATGCGGCCGAGAGTTTGTCGAGCCAGGCCTGGGCCTGTTTGGGACTTCGGAGCTGAACGACACGGAGATGGCTGAATTCCGGGCGGCGGAAAATCTTGGGATAATCGCGGCGGCGTTTGCGCCAGCTTTGGATGACCCAGAGTAATTGGGATTTCCGGGAGAAGAACGTCCTGCGCCAGGTTTCAACGTTGTGATCGCCCAGCCGCTGGCGGGTGATGCATCGCCCGACGGTGCGGCGCAACGCCCGCATGAAGACTACGGACATGGGATAATTCAGCCAGACCACGGTGTCGGCGCGGGACCAGACCAGGTTGCGATGCTCCGGGAATACGCCGTCGATGACCCAGGCGTCGGGGGCGATGGCTTGGTTGACCTGGGCGAGCAGCGCTTCATCGGACGGAAGCGACCACCCGGGAAGCCAGACCATCGAGTCGAGTTCGACGTGCGGCAAGCCCAGCCGGCGCGAGATGGATTCGGCCATCACGGTCTTGCCGGAACAACTTGAGCCAACCACCACAACGCGACGCATCGGGATTTCCCTCAAATTTCTTGCGGCCCCAAACTCTTATCGTTCATGCGGGATGGAATGAAGAGTTGGCAAAAAAGATTACCGCAATTCCCGGCAAAATCAATTGGAAAGTGAGGGGGTTGGGCGGGGGTGCGCTAGCGTTCGGGCGCCGAAGACCGGCCGGAGGACCGGCCGGCTCCCTTCCAAAATTGAGCCGGCCGGTCCTCCGGCCGATTCCTATTGCCCGGATCTTTGGGCACACCCCGTTGCGCCATGGGCCGATAAAGTTTGATTCGGCCGGGCAAACCGGCGATTCTAGTCGGCATGGCCGTGAAAATGCGCTGGGTTGGGGAGGAAGAGCTGGACCGGGTTGCCGAAACGCGGTGGATGTCCTATGCCCATGCCGGGAAGGAATTGGAGCGTTACCGCCAGATGATTCGTGCCGATCCGCGGGGAAGGCCGGGGGATTATCTCCTGGCCGAGCGGGACGGGGCGGCGGTGGGGACGGCAACGAGCCTGCCGTTGACGATGTGGGTGCGCGGCTCGCCGCTGTCGTGTCAGGGGGTGGCGTGGGTGGGGACGATCAAAACCGAGCGGCGGCGCGGCGGCCAGGCGGGCGTGGCGTCGGCAGTGATGCGCGAAATCCTTCGCATGGCCAGGCAGCGCCGGCACGTCGTCTCGGCGCTGATGCCGTTTCGGGTTTCCTTCTATGAACATTTTGGATATGGCGTCGTCGAGCGGCGCGCGGAATGGACGATTCCGCTTTGCACGCTTGGGGCCGGCGATTGCGCCGGCTGGCGATTCATCGACGCCCAAGACCGGCCGGCCCTAGCCGCACAATGGCAGCGCGCCGTCGAAGCGGGCCAATGCGACGTCGAGCGATCGGAGGGGCGACGGAATCATCCGCCCCTAGAGGAAGAGGAAGGGATGACGTTTGTCGACCGGCCGGGGAAAGCCGACGCCGTGCGGGCTTCGGCATTCATGACGCAGGAGAACCTCAACGGACGAAACATATTGAAAGTGCAGGAATGGTCGGCTGAAGCCCCGGAGGATTTTCGCGGCCTGCTGAATTTCCTGGGTACGATGCGGGATCAATTCTCGGCGGCGTCGATTGTAACGCCGGCGGATTGGCCGGTGAATCGGCTGTTGCGCGAGGCGCAGATTCCGCACCGGCCGGTGGATCATCGCACCGCGGAGGTTCGGCCATATACGCGGATGCAGCTTCGGATTCTGGATCACGGGAAATTTCTGGAATCGCTGCATTTGCCGCAGACGGCCAAGGGCCGGGCCTCGGTCGGGGTCTTGGAAAGCGAGGGTGAGGTCTGTCGGTTTTCGGTGGAGATGGAATCGGGGCGGGCGCGGGTGTCGGCGGCGTCGGGCGAAGTCGATTTCGAATGTCCCGACCGGCACTGGGCGGCGATCGCCACCGGCGATCTGCCCGCTACGCGGGCGGTGCAACTGGGTCTGGCAAAGGCCCGAACGCCCGCGGCCAGTTCCCTGCTGGATGCGCTGTCGGCGGGTCCGGCGCCGTTCTGCAGGGAGTATTTCTAGGCCGTTTTTGCCGATAAAACGGATAGGTTGATTGAGGTTGCGGAATTGCGGCGTACAATTCTGAAGCAGCAATATGGACGATTTTCCGACACAGCCCGACAGCGAACGTAGGACGGTTCGCCTCCCCGCGAGGTGGCCGCGATCGCTGTACAAACGGCTGCTCGTGTTGCTGGCGACGCCCAAGTCGGCGACGGCGCTGGCATGGGGCACGTCGATCACCTTCCACGTCTTGCTGTTCACGACGGCGATCCTGGTGTTGCCGCCCATCGTGCGGGGCTTGCGCGAGACCAGCCAGGAGCAGATCATCATTCCTGATGCGACGCTTTCCACCGACAGCGATATCGGGGGCGTGCCGAATCCGGGACTTGGCAAGGACCCCACCCGCAACGCATCCCAGGAGAACGATCCGAGCGAAAACGATGCGCGCGGCTGGGCGATGCGGCGGAGCGACGACCTGGCGCAGGCGCTGAGCGCCAGCGCCGTCGCGGCCAATGACGTCGTCGCCCAGAGCGATCGGAATCAGGACCAGTCAAAGGACAACGTCCTTTTCAACCTTTTCAGCAACGACAGCGGGCAGATGGGCAGCTTCGGCCCCCGCGGCGGCGGGCAGGGCATCGGACCGAAAAGCAAAATCTTCGGACACGGCAGCAACGTCCGCAGCATCATCTACGTCTGCGACGCCTCCGGCTCGATGGTCGGGCAGGGCGACGACGCCCTCAAGACCGAATTGAAGCGGGACATCGCCAACCTGTCTCCCATCCAGGAATTCAACGTTCTGATCTTCCACGAGACGCGGACGGGATCGCTCTATCAGGCGTTGTCGGACAAACTGCTCATGGGCACGCCCAGCAGCAAAGCCACCGCGTTTGATTTCGTGGACAATCTGCCGTTTTCCAGCGTGAATAATCCCATTCCCGCCTTGGAGGAGGCGTTCCGGGAAGAGCCACAGTTGATCTTCCTGCTGAGCCACGGCGACTTCAACAACCGATACAATACCACCAACAATAAAGAGGTCTTCGACAAGGTGGACGAACTGAACCGCGATCGCAGGACCCACGTGAACACGATCCTGCTTTTGGGAGAGAGACGCAAGGAAGTGGAAAGAAAAGACCTGGAACTGATCATGAAGAACCTCGCCGAGCGCAACGGCGGCGTGTATAAGAAGTTCTACAGCGACGATCTGTGATCGGGCTGAAAGAGACCCGAAAGGAAAGGGCTTTGTCATGCGAGGTTATGCGAATTCGCGCCTGCGGCAGGCGCTGCTGGTGACGTTGTGCCTGGCCGCTTTGTTCGTCATCGCCGCCCCCGGGTTGGCGCAAACCGCGGGTGACAAGGGCAACGAGGTGACGCAATCCACCTCGGTGTTCAGCCTCATCATGGCCAACCGCGACCCGGTCTTCTTCACGATCGTGGGGCTGTCGATCTGGGGATTGACGCTGATCATCCAGGGATTTCTGGTCAACCGGCCCTCGGTCATCATGCCACAGCGGACGATCGAGACGATCCGCGAGATGATCGCGCAGCGGCGTTTCAAGGAATTGATCGACTTCACGGAATCCGATCCCAGCTTCGTGAGCCGGGCGTTGAATCCGGCGCTGAAGCGCGCTCCGAGCTTCAACAGCATGAAGGAGGCGATGGAAACGGCGATCGGCGAGCAGACGGCGGACCAATTCCGCAAGATCGAATATCTGAACATCATCGGCAACCTCGGCCCGCTGCTGGGGCTGCTGGGAACGGTGATCGGGATGATCGACGCGTTCCTGGCTCTCAACGCCTCGGGCGGCAATGCATCGCCGGCGACGCTGGCGTTCGGCATCTCCAAGGCCCTGGTGCATACGATGCTGGGGTTGCTGCTGGCGGTTCCATGCCTGGCGGCATTCGGCATCTTGCGGACGCTGGTGGACAAATACACGGTCCGGGCCTCGATGATCGCGGAGGAGTTGCTGCTGATGATCAAGCCGGCCGAGGCCCGTCCGGCGGCGGGCGTGATGCGTCCGGGCGCCCTGCCGCAGCCCGCGCCGGCGCCGTCGCCGCAGATGCCGCGTAAGCCGGCGCAGCCCATTCCCGTCCCTGGCGCTCAGATATAACCGAGGCCAACAGACCATGCGAAGCCAACGCATGCCCGCGATTCGAGAAAGCGGCGTCAACGTGACGCCGCTGATCGACATCGTCATGTGCCTGATCATTTTCTTCATGCTGGTGGCGAAGATCGGCGTGGATACCGGGGCGGACCGCAACATCGACATCCCCACCAGCATCCTGGGGACGGACATCAAGGACATGGGAAATACGCTGGTGCTAAACGTCGTGAACGGGCCGACGGGCGTGCCGGACCCCCAGCCCATCGTCACGGCGCTGGTCCGCGGCCAGATGGAGGAGTTGAAACTGCACGACTTTTTCAGCGGAAGGGTCCAGGACCAGTTGCTGAACGTGCTGAAGCTGTATCGCCAGGGCGATCCCCTGCTGAAGATGCAGCCGAATCCCGATTTCAAGGTGGTCATCCGCGGGGACAGGTCCCTCACCTTCCGGTTCCTGGCCCCCGTGCTGATGGATTGCAACCTGGCCCACGTCAGGTCGTTTGCGTTTGACACGAAACAGCCACAGTGACATGAAAATCCAGGGCGCGAAAAAAATTCACTACGATTCCGGCCCGAACATGACGCCGCTGGTGGATATCACCATGGTGATCCTGATTTTCCTGATGCTGGCCGGGAGTTTCAACACGCTGGAGCATTATCTCGTCAGCGACGTTCCGCTTCAGGCGAAGGGGATTGGCGCCGCCCCGCCGGCGGGCGCCGTCTTTCCCACCAAGTTCACCATCAGCGTCAGCGAGCAGGGTCCGACTTACGTCGTCAAGGCCGGAAATTTCGCGTCCGTGAAGGATTCCGACCCCCGGCGCGCCTGCGATCGGCTGATGATTCAGCTCAAGGGCCAATACAGGAATTTCAAGGATGCGGGCGTAAAGATGGATGACGTGCAGATCATCATTTATCCCGCGCAGAACGTGACCCTGGACGGCCTGGTGCCGGCGTTCGAGGCGGCGCAGAATGCGGGATTCACGAAAGTGGGATTTGGGATTAATGCGAAATGAGACCGATGGAAAGCAATGAAAATCCGAAATCCGAAATCCGAATGACGAATCAAATCCGAATGACCAAAGCCCGAAACAAAATTCCCTTCGTCATTCGGATTTCGGATTTGATTCGTCATTCGGATTTCGGATTTCGGATTTT
>JBEKIV010000034.1:0-22218 GCA_050011595.1 Tepidisphaeraceae bacterium | reverse complement strand
AGATACGAATTCTCCCGCCGGGTGGCTTCCAGATCGAACACGAGATACTTGATGCTGAGTCGAAGGTAATCGAGGCTTTCCTGAAGGCTGCTGACGGTTTGACGAAGCCGCTCGTGTCGGGCGCGTGTTTCGTCGGCGAGCTTTTCCAGCTTCTGCCGCTCGCTGTGGGGCAGCGTGCTGATTTCGCCCATCAGTTCAGCCAGTTTGGTTTGGAACTCGTGCTCGTTCATATTTCACTCACTCTCTGAACGGAGAGACTTTGAGCAAAGGTTGTTCCACATCCGTGCACGAGCGTCGATCCGTCATAATGCCAACCGCGGAGCACCTCTTTTCGGCGTAGGGGCGCCGGGTTTTGCTTCCCCGGAAGTGGTTCGGAGGTTTCCGGCCGAACCAGCTTTTCCGCTTGTCGCGTCCCGGCAACAATCTCCCGTCGCGCCGGAGGCCAAAAGGCCACGCACCGGCCGCGAATTATCCAACCCACACGGCGGCATAGCCCACGGCGTTGTCCGGCGACTGGGGAGACACGGCGGCGAGGGTCTGATAACTGTTGGCGTGCCGCAGCACGACCGCCCTTTTTGCTCCCCGGTCCTGACAGGCGGCCATCATAGCGGCAATCGCGCCGGCGCCGCAGGCATTGTAGCGCGATCTCACTTCGGGAACGATTTTTTCCGGCGTCATATCCGCTATAACCCGCAACAACCGACGATCGTTCTCCATCGCCCACGTCAACGCCGCCTCGCCGATCCCCGCGGGAGTGAACCGATAGTTCGGCCCATAGTGGGTCAGGTCGCTGCTGGCCAAATAAACGGCGGACAAACCGGCGGCGGCGACGGCGCGAGCGACCGATTTTCCCACCTCGACGGCCGACGGTTCCGGCGGAACCTCCACCGGCAAAATCTTCGCATCCGGCCAGGCGGCCTGGATCAGGGGCAACTCCACTTCCACGGCGTGCTCGCGCTGGTGGAAGCGGTCGTCGGTGACGAAAAGGCCTGATCCACCGGACAATTCCTGCCGCAACGGCTCCGTGACGGCCGATTCACCGCCGGGGACGGCCCAGCGCTGGTGCGAATCGAAAACGGCGCGGTCGATCCAGAGCGGCGTGTGGATCGCGCCGAAGACCACCACGACGTCCACGCGCGGCCGCTGCCGGGCCAGCGCGCCAATCACCTCGGCGGCGATGGCACCGCTACAAATCCACCCCGCGTGCGGCACGATCGCCCCCAGCCCGGCGACGGAGCCGAGCTGCGAAACGTCTTGTGCCGTCGACGGGCCGGCGGCGTCGAAAAGCTGCGCCGTCGCCCGGCGGCATTCCGCGGCGTCGGCAGGGTAAAACATCCCCGCCACCGCGGGATTTCGCACCGAAGGTTTTGCCGCTGGGTCGGATTGATCCCTTGGCCCGGACATCACGGGTACTATAATCCCACGTGTGACGTGGGTGCTAACGTCGTCGAGTTTGGCGACAGTGTGTTCAAATGCACGAGCGTGAAAAACGCGGCGGTTGGAAATGACGCAACCGAATCCCGGCGAATCCGACGGCGCAACGTCCGAGAATCCGGCCGGCGACGCCCGCCCCCCAACTCCCGAATTTCGCCCAGCTTCTCCAAAATCTCAGCGGCCCGCGTCGCCGGGCGCTGAACCATTGGAAGCGCGGTTCGTGCCGCCCGCGGACCGCAAATTATTTCGCCCGCCCGCGCCGGATGCGACGCCGCCGAAGCCCAAACCGTCGGCGGCGCCGGCGCCGCGCTTGCGCCCCACTGCCCCGCCCATGGCGGCGAACGATATCGGACCAGCCCGGGAATCCGCGGCGCCGGGCGACGCCGCCGACGAGATCGCACAGATGTTTTCCGGCGGCGAGGCGTCGCTGGTTTCATCCGGGTTTGGCAGCGGCGCGGCGACATCGACCGGGAACAAACCGCGCCGGCGCGACGATCCCCTGTTCATTCGAAAAACTTTGATTCCCATTCTCCTGACCTTCGGAATCATTCTGGCCGGCGGGGGAATTCTGTTGCTCTACGGCGGCGAGGACAATGCGCTGGCCGAGCTGTTCCCCGCGTGGACGCCGATCGCGCTGTTCGTCCTGGCGTCGATCTTCCTGATTCTGGGCGGGCTGAATATGTTGTCGATCAAGCTAGGAAGGTAGTTTTTTCCAAAGCCCGCCGAGCTTGCTCGGCGGGAAAGACCTCTGATTCATGTAACCCGGTTCCCCTCTATCCAGACGGAACTTGGCACGCAGGTGCCTTCGAGAATCTCCCGTAGCGGATCACCCATCGAGCAGGCGAACGTCACCAGATCGGCGGAATCTCCCACGCGAATGGCCCCGGCATCCGGCAGGCCAAGGGCGCGGGCGGCGCGCGTCGTGGCCAATTCCCATAATTTCTCAACCGGCTCCTCCGGCGTCAGCCGATGCAGCAGCCGAAGCTCCTCCACCAGATTCAAATCCGGCGAGCTGGCGCAACTGTCGGTCCCCACGGCGACGTTGATTCCGCGCCGGCGCATCTCGCGCCAGCGGTGGGGCGGATGACCGAAAAACTCGTGCGTGCGCGGGCAATACACCACGCTGGCCTTGCCCGCGGCGAGGATATCCAACTCCTCATCATCGCAATAGTTCACGTGCGCCAGGAGCGTCGGATAATCCAGCAATCCCAGATCGCGCGCCAGGCGGATCGGTCCGCCGATGAATTTCGGGACCGAGTCGTCCCAGGTGAGCCATTGGTCCCACAATTCCCGGAGCGGACCGGCATGCGATGCGAGGAACGTCGCCTCGTCCTTGGTTTCAGCCAGATGGGTGGCCAGGGGCAGGCGGCGATCCCTGGCCGTTTGGAGACAGCGGCGATATCCATCCGGTTCGACGGAATACGGGGCATGGGGCGTGATGCCGATGCTCAATCGTGGACCGGCCATCGTTTCATCGGCCGCGATGGCCAGCCGTTCCTCCAGCAGCCCGCGCCGCTGCGCCATGGCCTGCACTTCGCCGAAGCTCACGACGCGAAGACGAGATTGGCGCAACAGAGAGCGAGTGAGCCGGCATTGCCGGCTGATGTCCCCGACCGTCGTGATCCCGAAACGAAGGCACTGCCGGATGCCGACGGCGACGGCGCCGGTTACCGCTCGCTCCATTTCCTCCGGTGCAATCCGCGTACGCTGAAGCATCCCGACGAGCCAGGCCGCGAAGCCTCCCGCCGGCCGCGGGCCGGGCTGGCAATCGCTCAATTCCAAATGGGTATGTGCGTTCACCAATCCCGGCAGAATGACGGCAGATCCGAGATCGTCCGGAGATATATGGGGATTCTCCGCCACAATCCGCTTGCGCGTTCCAACGTCGCGGATGATTCCCCTTTCGATGAGAACGGCCCCGTCGGGGATGGGAGGCCGGACAATCGGCGCCACCCAGGCCGCGCACACCAGGCTTTTGTCCTCCTCAAGGCTGATCGTCAGCGAGTTCATCGGCGAGCATCCTGGCAACTTTGCGGGCGTTTGCCAATCGTTTGTTGGCGATGGCCCGGATCGGCTCGAAATGGAATCCATCCTTGAGGCGGGCCTCCCAATATCCGTATTCCTCGCGTTTTTCCGCCGCCGTCGCCAAGTCGCTCACGCCCTCCCCCTGCAGCGCCAGTTGCACCGTTTGCAGAATCAGCCCGATCACCCCGAAATCTTCCAGGTTCAGCGCATCGGCCAGCACCTTGGCCTCGTCGATCATCGGCGAACGATGGGGAACCTCATGCAGCAGGCGGGTGGTTCGATCCAGCAGCTTCTCTTCCACGTCCGAGCCGATGACGCTCACCAGCAACTCCGCGGCCTGCTCGCAGCGGTCGCGGAGATTGGTGCGACCCAGCCGCCCCGCGATCAGGCCCCTTCCCTGTCGCGGCGGAAGCTGCAACGCATAACACGCCAGTTCCAGAGAGTCCTCCTCCGCGTGAGGTCCGATCAGATTCATGGAGATGAATTTGGCGATGCGTTTCCACAGCCGCGCGGCATCCCCCGTCAGTCTGGGTCCCAGCGATCCCTGGTCATCCAGCGTGCTGAGAACCTTTTCAAGTCGTTTACGCAAGTCCGGTTGCAAAGACATTGTCGCATCCGTGCGGACATCACCCATGTGCGCGATCCCTGCCCCTCCCGTACATCCATCGGCTCCGGTCCCTTTTCGGCAACAGCGATAGTATCGCCAGACTCCGCCATTTTGCGAAATACAAAATCACTGAAATCGCGTGAAAAAAGGAAAAATTAATATGGTGGAAGGGGGGGCTTACCGCATCAGCGTCGCGGACCGTTCCGGGCCGACGCTGACCATGTTGATTGGAGCGCCGATGAGCTGCTCGATTCGCTTAACGTATTGCTGCGCCTCCGGCGGAAGCTCGCCGAAACTGCGACACCCCGAGACATTGCCGCGCCACCCCGGCAACGTCTCGTAAATCGGCTCCACTTCCGCCAGCATGTCCATGTCGGCCCGAAAATACGGCAAATGCGACCCGTGATATTTGTAGGCCGTACAAACCTGGACGTGATCCAACCCGGACAACACGTCCAGGAGCGTCACCGCCACGGCGGATACGCCGCACAGATCGGCCGAATATCGCGCCGCCACGGCGTCGAACCACCCGCAGCGCCTTGGCCGCCGCGTGGTCGTCCCGTATTCGTTGCCCCGCTCGCGGATGTAGTTGCCGGTATTGTTGTCCTGCTCGGTCGGAAACGGCCCGCCTCCCACGCGCGTGCTGTAGGCCTTCATCACCCCCTGAAAGTTCTGAACCATCTGCGGCGGAACCCCCGCCCCGGTATACACTCCCAGCCCCGAACAGTTGCTGCTGGTCACGTAAGGATAAGTCCCGTGATCCACGTCCAATAGCGCCGCGTGCGCCCCTTCGAAAACCACCCGCTTTCCCTCCCGCGCGTATTGCAGCAGCAGATACGTCGTATCCTCCACAAACGGACCGATCCGCCTCCCGAAATCCCGGTATTGCTCGAACACCTGCTTCCAGTCCATCGGACCAAGATCGTACAAGGCGCGCAAAACCTTGTTCCGTTCCGTCACCACCCGCGCAATCCGCTGGCGGAGTTTTTCCTCGTCCAACAAATCCGCCACTCGGAAGGCGGTGGCCCGGAGCATTTTGTCGGCGTAGGCCGGCCCGATTCCCCGCCGCGTCGTCCCGATCGCCGTACCCTCCGAACTCTGCTCCCTGGCCCCATCCTCCAGCACGTGATACGGCATCACCAAATGCGCCTTGTAACTGATCCGCAAATTCGCCGGCGTCACGGCGATCCCGCGGGCCGTCAGTTCATCGATTTCGCGGAACAGCGCCGCCGGATCGAGCACCACCCCGTTGCCGATGACGTTCATCTTCCCGGTGCGCAGCACGCCCACGGGAAGCAGATGCGTCGAATACTTCTCCGAACCGATGCGAACCGTATGTCCCGCATTGGCCCCCCCGCAATATCGGACGACGACATCCGCCCGTTCCGCCAGCAAATCGACGATTTTCCCCTTCCCTTCATCGCCCCATTGCAGCCCGATGACGCACGTATTTTGCTCTTGCAAAGGTATCACAGCGGAGCCTTTCAGCGGTTTGCGGCAAACTCGCCCAGAACTGGAAAGTAGGACGATGCGCGCGGGGTGTCAAGCGTGGCACGGGAACGCCCACGGCGCCGCCGTGGGGTTTGTCGCGCCACAGGGGGTTCTGAACCAGCGTCCTACTCGACGTCCAAGGTTACCGCTTGCCGCTCCGCCATCTATGATTCCATGCGATAAGCGTGGCCGCTTCGAAATGGACGTTATCTTCGATCCTCCGCCTCAACGCGAACTCGGCAGCAGAAAACGCGAGGCGTCCAATATCGCGGCCTGCGGCGCAATTGGACCCGACCGGTTTTTTGGGTCCGCTCAACCAAACAACGAATTCAGAGCAGACAACAATTTCCGGAAAATGCCAGAGTCTTCTATATCCCAGGGTTGCGGCGGGGGTTTTACGATTAGTGCGACAACCCTCATCAAGCCGTATGGTCTTGAATCCGGTGTTCACGCCGGCGTTGGCCTGCCGTGTCGAAGGAGATAGGAGGTATCTTGACCGCCGCTGGACGGCATTGTCGGCTCCCGTCTATATTCACCAAATGGTAATCGACGTCCGCAACAGGCAACAAATTGAGACGGAGCCGCTCCCTGGACCCAGCGCGGTGATCTGCATGGCGGATTCGCCTGCACAACTGGCCGTCATCAAGGACCAGGAAAATGTCCTCGAAAGGCTCGACCTAATTTTTAATGACGCGAATGAGCAATTCCAGATCGTTCAGCCTCCAACCATCGAGCATGCGCGCCAGATTTTGGCTTTTGCACGTCGGCATAGGAATACGCCGAACCTGGTTATTCAGTGCCTGATTGGCATTGGCAGAAGCATGGCGGTCCTGGCCGCCCTGACGAAAATCGCCGGCCAGGACAATCGCCATATCCTTTCGGCGGGCACGTACAACCGGAAGCTTTACCGGCTGCTGCTGTCCGTCGCCGGCGTGGCGCAGGACGTCGAACCGCTCGTTTCCATCGCCGTGCGCGTGAAATATGCGCCCGATCGGCTATTGATGTTCCTGCTCTCCATGCGGCGGCAGCGATACGACAATTGGGAATTGATTGCGGTGACCGACGGGCCAAATCCGCTTGCCGTCGAACAAGTCAAGTCGATCAACGACCCCAGAATCCGCGTGATCGAAACAACAGAACCGCGCGGGCGATGGGGCCATCCCTATCGGCAGATTGGTTTAGACGCTTGCCGCGGCGAATTCATTGGAATGTCCAATGACGACAACTACTACGTCCCTGGTTATCTGGAGCAGATGATCTTCGCGATGAAAGATGCCGACCTGGCATACTGCTCCTGTCTGCACAGCTATTTGTCTTGGGACGTGAGCCAAATGTCGGGGGATCTGGGATCATGGATCGCACGCTCGTCACTGGTCCGGGAGATTCCCTGGACAGGCGTCGAGTTGGCTTCTGACCGACGTTATTTTGATGCGTTGCACAAGCGGGCAGGCAACCGAGTCGTCGAAGTGAAGCGGCCGCTTTTTGTCCATAACTGAGGCTTTGCACAATATTCCCTTACCCGCTTTTTATATGGTTCCCATTTTTTCCCCGCTGCGAGACAAAAATCCACCCAAAACGTTCACCTCCCGGCCATAGATACAGAGGAAGCCGCATTTTTTGTTGTCGATCCAACGTCCGTTATCCCGGCGCTGCTCGAAGAGCGACAAAATAGCCGACGCATGCAGATTCAATTCCCCCGCCATGACCCGCGCCAAAAAATATTCCCAAAAAATCCGCCGAATTCCAAAAACACGCCCAATTCTTTCACCTCCCGGCCTTAAATATAGAGGGACCATCCGCGCCCGGTCCCCGTTTCGACGTTCGTCATTCGGATATCGAGGTTCCCATGAATTCTCTACTGATCCACTGTTCCCCTGCTCCACTCTCTAGCGCGGCTCTCCCCATCTTAACACACCCAAATTCGCGCGGTGACAGTGACAACGTCGGCCTTGGCGCTATCAAAAACCGCGACGTTGTCACCGCCCCAAAAAGCAGCCAAAAACGCGAAAATCCCGGCTTGGATGACTTACCGCCCGCTTCGCTGGAGATCGCCGAGGACGCGGAGAAATGCTTGTTTGCCACAGATGAAAACCGATGGACACGGGTAGGATGGAAGTTGCAAGTTGCAAGTGACAAGTTGCAAGTTAAAGGCGGTCGACTTTTGCTTGCAACATGCAACTTGAAACTTGAAACCTCCGCTTCCCATCCGTGTCCATCTGATTTTCATCCGTGGCAAATGAGTGTTTTTTGTTTTCCATGGCCTTGCCTCCGAACGGTCCGCGAGTAAAACTCTTGCCGGGGATTTGATGACGACGGTTGCAGTCACCAACGATCAATCGGCCGGCCCGCGATATCAACGACTTCGGCGCGTGGCCTTGCTCGCGACCGCCTGGATCGTCCTTCTAACCCTGTCGGCCTGTGTTTTCCGTGTCGGCGTGCAATTGCGCCACTGGGCTTGGACCCATACCCAAAACATGCATTTCCAAGGCGACGCCACGCATGCGTATCAATGGGGAACCGATGCCGGCCAGAATGGGCTGCTGGGAATGTATCGTCAAATCCGCTCGGATTACGGCGATGAACCGCCGCGTGACATGGGATTGGATTACAGCCCGCTACGGCTCACGATCGTGACCATCTGGGCGCAATGGGCGAACCGCCATTTCGACGCCAACGATCAGTGGGACCCAAACACCAGCTACGAATTCCACCGGCCGTTGCTTCTGCTGAACGCCGGCTGCGAAGCGGCGGCGGCCGTGGGGGTCGTTCTGGTCCTTCGGCACATGCGGCGGATCGTGATGCCGAGCGTCGTTCGTGCCCCGGGATTTTTGAATTGGCTGCGCGAATATTTGCCGCTGGCCGTTGCCGCGTTATTGGTCTGGTTCAATCCCGCGTTGATATTGAACGATTGCTGGCCGCAATGGGACGCCTGGATTTTGCCCAGCTTCATCTTCGCCCTTTATTTTTCGATGCGCGGCTGGTGGTTCAGCGCGGGGGCGCTTCTGGCGCTGGGAGCGATGCTCAAGGGTCAGATTCTCTTCGTCGCGCCGGTATTTTTTCTCTGGCCGCTGTTTTCAATGCGCTGGCTGCCGCTGGCCCGGCTGGCGGCGGGGTTTGCCGTTGCAATCACCCTGATCTCCATCCCGTGGATGCTCACCGGCAAGGGCGACGTGATCCTGGCCTGCGCCGGGGCGATCGTTTCGGCCGCTCTGCTGATCGTCCGCAAGGGCTGGCGGCGGCCGGTGTTTCAACTTCTCGCCGCCGCCGCTTTCGTCGTGCCCGTCTGGCTCACGCCCAGGATCATGACCGGCGATCTCGCCTGGTTCGTTCTCCCGTTTGAATACGGACCCGTCAAGCACCCGGAGCTCAGCACGGTTGGCACCAGCAATCTTGCCGCACTCCTTCACGAGCAATGGGGTTGGGAAGGCGACAGCCCAGTCGATCTTCCCCTACCCTTTGGCCATGATCTGCAAACAGACTTGCGAACGGCGCTGGTCACGCTGTACGCGATTTGCCTGGTCGCCTGCGGCATCGCCGCCGCCGTCCAATGGCGCCGCCGCGACTGGCGATTCCTGCTGGCGATGTATGCGCCCTGGGTATTGTTTTTCGCCCTCATGCCGTATTTGAACAATCGCTATCTCCTCTGGGCCTCAGCTTTTTTCCCGTTGCTGATTCCCCTCGGCTTGGGCATGACCCTTCTGGGCGGTCTTATTTGCCTCTCCTGCTGCGCGATGTTGGTCGAGATCATGTGCCGGTTCAATCCGGATTCCGATCCGACATTGCAGAGCCTGTCGCATGGCTTGTATCCCGGCCTGGCGTATGGGGTTTTGTTGATCGCAGCCATATTTCTCTACAACGCCGCAATCTTCCGTCAATCAAAGCGTCCGGCCTGAAAATTGTCGGGTCCTTTGTTCGCCGCGCATTGACATTGCCGATGCTGAAGTTAACTTTCCAACTTGTGCGGTAAAGCCAACCGCCGTTCCTCCGGCAACGGATGCCGGGGGAACTAAATACGGGTAAGGAGGCCCAATGTCCTCGCACAATCCCATCCTCGATCTGCCTCTGATCGACGTCATGCGTTCTGAAATTGCGCTGCCGCTACAGCAGATGCTGCACTTGTACAATGTGGGAAGTTTTCTCAAGGCCTGGGGCAATCCCAAAAACCATCAGAGCATCGAACAGGTGTTCGATTCGCCCGAGCAGGCGCATCACGCGGCCGCCGTTTGCGCCGCCTGGCTGGGGGTCAAAATCGCCGTCGGCCACGACCCGAACCTCGGCTGGTGGTGGCCCGCCGACGAGGGCCAGGCCATGGAGGCGTAGCCCGTGCGTTGATTGACCGCCGCGGGTTTTCCGATACAATCCCCGCGAATGTTGTTTTCCTCCACCATTGCCGGCCGTATCATTATTAGCCCGCGACAATCCGGGTAGGGCCTATGGTTCAACGTGAATCAACCACAAGCCCCGCCCGATGGCAGGGCTTTTTTGTTTGATGCCGAGAGTCTTTTAAAGACCACGACCATGCAAACCCGACGCATCGAAATCTACGACACGACGCTCCGCGATGGAACCCAGGGCGAAGGCTTCAATCTCTCGCTCCAGGACAAGCTCCAGATCGCGCAGAAGCTGGACTTCCTCGGCGTCGATTACATCGAGGGAGGTTTCCCGCTTTCCAATCCCAAGGATGCCGCGTTCTTCCGCGACATAGCGGGCCTCAACCTCAAGATCGCCAAAATCTCCGCCTTCGGCATGACCCGCCGCCGCGGCATGAAAGCCGAGGAAGACCCCGGCATGCGCGCCCTCCTGGAGGCGCAAACCCCCGCGGTCACCGTCGTCGGCAAATCCAGCCCGTTTCAGGTTCAGAACGTCCTGTCCGTGACGTTGGAAGAGAACCTGGCGATGATCGCCGAGTCGATCCGTTTTCTGCGTTCCGCGGGCCGGGAAGTCATTTACGATGCGGAGCATTTCTTCGATGCGTTCGTGCAGAATCGCCAATACGCATTGCAGACGCTTCAAGCCGCGCAGGAGGCGGGGGCGGCGGTGCTGGTTCTGTGCGATACCAACGGCGGAAGTTTGCCGGAATCGGTCGCCGTCGCCGTCGCCGAGGCCAGGCGACAAACCTCGGCCCGGCTGGGCATCCACACGCACAACGACGCGGCGTTGGCGGTCGCCAACGCCCACGCCGCCATCGCCGCCGGCGCGGATCACGTTCAGGGGACCATCAACGGCGTCGGCGAGCGATGCGGAAACATGGACCTGATCCCGCTCATCGCCAACCTACAGGTCAAATATAAATTCGATTGTCTGCGTCCCGGCTCGCTGAAGCGCCTCACCGAGGTGAGCCGATTCGTTTACGAGATCGCCAACCTCAACCCGGTCTCCGGCCAGCCGTACGTGGGCGCCAGCGCGTTCGCCCACAAGGGCGGCATGCACGTCCACGCGGTCCAGAAGCACGCCGCCACCTACGAACACGTTTCGCCCGACGCCGTCGGGAATACCCGCAAAATCCTGGTCAGCGAGCTTTCCGGCGCCAGCAATATCTCCGCCAAGATCGGACACAAGTTCGACATCGAAAAAGACAGGGCGGTTCTTCGCCGGCTGCTGGGAAAAGTCCAGGACCTGGAGAACGCCGGATATCACTTCGAGGCCGCCGAGGGCAGCTTCGAATTGCTGGTCCGCAAGGAGATCGGCCGATACACCCGATTCTTCGACCTGGATCACTATTGCGTCACGATTTCCAAGCACGACGCGGAAGAGCCGGTTTCCGAGGCCACCGTCAAACTCCGGGTGGACGGACGGGCGGAACATCACGTCGCCGAGGGCGACGGCCCGGTCAACGCGCTGGACAACGCCTTGCGCACGAGCCTTCGCGGCCACTATCCGCAGATCGAATCAGTGCATCTGGTCGATTACAAGGTTCGCGTCATCAACTCCAAGGATGAAACCGCCGCTCAGGTCCGCGTCATTGTCGAATGCCGCCGCCAGCGCTCCGACGGCTCCAGCGAAGCCATCGGCACCATCGGCGTCAGCGGCAACGTCATCGACGCGAGCTGGCAAGCGCTCGTCGATGCCTACGAATGCCATTTGATTCATTGCCAGGAAGAAACCGACCCCGCGGCAACCCCCGCTGCGTCTCATCCGATCTGATTCGCGGCGGCGCGACGCTTCAAATCGCCGCGTCCAGCGCCTCGCGGAAATCCTTTTCCTCGCGCAGGCCGACGAATTTCTGCGCCACCTGTCCGCCCTTGAACACCAGCACCGTCGGGATCGCGCTGATCCCGAATTTGCTTGGCGACGCGTGATTGGCCTCGATGTCCAGCTTCCCCACTTTCACCTTTCCGGCATAATCCGTCGCCAGCTTTGCGATGGTCGGCGCCAGCCGTTTGCACGGCTGACACCATTCCGCCCAAAAATCCACCAAGACCGGGGTTTTCGATTGAACCACTTCCTGCTCAAAATTCGCGTCTGTAATCTCAACTACGTTGTCACCTGCCATATCGATCTCCTCAATCGTTAGTCGGGGGATGATAGAAGTGAGGCAAAGGGGAGTCAACGTGCGGTGAGTTCGGGGCCTTCGCATTTGGCGATGGCGTTCAAGGGTTCAAGGGTTCAAGAGTTCAAGGGTTCAGGAGGAACGTTTTCTCCCTTGAACCCTTGAACCCTTGAACCCTTGACGGGCCCTGGCGGTAAGTCGTCGCCGAGCCCCGCTGCGGTTGACGCGCCCACCGCCGGGCAACTATTATTACCGCAGCCCCCGTAGCCGGCACGGTTTTCGCCGGCGGAATTACACGGCTTTATCACGGACTGGATTCATTCAGATGAGCGAAGCGACAGTGTCGTCAATCAACGAGCGTGCGGCCGAGGAATACTATCGGCGTGGTCTGGAGGCGGAGCAACAAGGGTTGCACGAAAAGTCCATCGAGTTTTATGAACGGTCATTGAACGAGAATCCCGACCACGAACAGGCGGCATTCCATCTGGCGGTGCTGTACGACCGCCGCGCCGAGGATGCCAAGGCCATCGAGCTTTACGAGCGAATCTGCACCAGCCCGCCGGTGCATCTGAACGCGCTGATGAACCTGGCCATTCTGTACGAGGATAACAACCATTACGACGAGGCGCATCGGTGCCTGGATGCGGTGCTGCGGACGGATCCGAACAACGTTCGCGCGCGGCTGTACATGAAGGACGTGGAATCGGCGCGCAGCATGCACTATGACGACGATCTCGACGGCCGCGGGGATCGCCGCACCGCCGTGCTCAACGTGCCGGTCACCGATTTCGAGCTTTCCGTTCGCAGCAGGAATTGCCTGAAGAAGATGAACATCCGGACGCTGGGCGATCTGCTGAAGACGACGGAGCAGGAACTGCTCAGCTACAAGAACTTCGGCGAGACGAGCCTGAGCGAGATCAAGGCGCTGTTGGCGCAGAAGGGCCTTCGACTGGGCCAGGCGGCGGACGAATCCAAGACGGCCATTCGCCGCACCGCTCCCGCCGCCGGCAACGTGCCGCCGGAAATCCTCAGCAAGAACGTCGCGGACATGGAACTTTCCGTCCGCAGCAGAAAAGCGCTGCAGCGCCTGAACATCAACACGCTGGGCGAGTTGGCGGCCCGCACGGAGGACGAGTTGCTCGGCTGCAAGAATTTCGGACAGACCAGCTTGAACGAAATCAAGCAACAGCTTGCCGCCTTCAGCATGTCGTTGCGAAAGCTGGAAGAATAGCCGCAACGTCGGTCGCGACATCACGGCAAGGAGGCCCTGATGCGATCCGCTTTGTTTCTGAGTTTTGTTCTGGCCCTGCTGCTTCCGCCGGGATGCAGCCAGGATGCCTCCACCACGCCGATCGCCCGCACCTCGCCGCGGATACGCGTGCTGCTGCTTCAGGGCGTCGATCGCGTCGACCTGATGGCCCCCGAACCCGGCGTATCCCTGGATTCCCAGGCTGTTTCCCTCAACTTTCCCCGAGGACTGACGATTCCAACCTCTCTGGCGAGCGATGGCTGGCACGTCGGCCGGCAATCCATTCGCGCCGGCGTCGTGACGTTCAGCCCATCCGCGGACGGCCCCATTCGCGTTGACGGCGTCGATTACCGCGGCGCCATCCGGCTGCTGCCGGCCGGTGGCGGACGATTCAACGTCATCAATGACGTCGCGGTGGACGATTATCTCGCCGGCGTGGTGACCAAGGAGATGTACCCAAGCTGGCCGATCGAGGCGATCAAAGCGCAGGCGGTGGCGTCGCGGACCTATGCGCTGTACGAGGCGAATACCGGCGGGAAGGAACGGGCATGGGACGTGTATGGCGACGAACGGAGCCAGCAATACGGCGGAATAACCGGCGAAACGAGCAAGGGCCGCCAGGCCGTGGCGGTAACGCAAGGGATCGTGCTCACGTACGGGCCGGGGTACGGAACGATCTTTCACGCGTATTTCAGCAGTTGCTGCGGGGGGGTGACTCAGGCGGCGGCGGATGCGTTTCCCGGCGATCCGTATATTCCGCCGTTGACCGAGCAATCGCACGGGGCGACCTGCAACGCGTCCAAATATTTCAACTGGGGCCCGATCGTGATCGCCAAGACGGAACTCACCCGGCGATTCCACGTCTGGGCGCAGCGAAGTAGCCAGGAAATCGGCCGGCCGATTGCGGAGTTGAATATGGCAGGCGTCTATCGAATCGACGTGCAAGGATTCAACCGTTACGGCCGGCCGAATCGGGTGCTGGTGACGGACACAGGCGGGGTGCAATACAGTTGGCCGGCGGAGCAGCTTCGCTCGGCCGTGAATGCCGACGCCCAGCCGGGCGCCACGTTGCCCAGCAGCTTCTGCAAGATCAACGGCGATCCGAATTCAGATTCGGTCACGTTTTACGATGGCCACGGCTTTGGCCACGGAGTGGGGATGTGCCAATGGTGCGCCGAATCGCTGGCGGCGGCGGGGCAGAATTTCGCGCAAATCCTGGAGGATGCCTACCCGCAGGCGAAGCTGGTCAGAGCGTACTGAAATAACGACGAAAAAAATGAACAAATAAAAAAAACCGCCGCATCCTGCGAATCCGGCCCCCCCTGGAGCCCGGACGCGACATGATGCGACGGGATCAATCTCCAGGGTAATCCCTGTAGGACATAACAGAACCAGATTCTTCCCTTTAGTCACGGTCACGTTCACGCATTTTGATATAGGGATTTTCCCTATGGGCGTTAACATTATCGAAAACATGCCTGAGGCGGGCTTCTCGCCGGCCGTGTGTGAGGTGCAGGTTACTTCGGCTCTTCCAGGGTGTGGATCACGGCATAGCGGAGAAGTTCGGCACTGCTGTGGAGGCCGAGTTTTTCCTTGACGTGCTCGCGATGAACCTCGACGGTCTTGGAACTGAGAAACAATTGTTGGGCGATCTCCTTGATCGATAGTCCGCGGCCGATCATCTGGAAAACCTCCAACTCGCGGTCGCTGAGGCTTGCCAGCGGTACTCCCTGTGCAACGGGCCGACGATGATGGGCGAGGCGGCCGAGGAGCGCGGAACTCATGTCGTCGCTGAGCCACAGGCCGCCCGCCAAAACGCGGCGGATGGCTTCCATCACCTTTTCTGTGGCGTGGGATTTCATGACGTAGCCCTGGGCGCCGGCGCGAAGGACTCGTTCGGCCCAAAGTTCCTCATCGTGGATGGACAGAACCAGGATCGGCAGGGCGGGCCAGGCGGTGCGGATGTCTTTGATCAGTTCCAGGCCCGGCCGGCCCGACAGCGACAGGTCGGTGACGACGATGTCCGGCTCGGATTTCCGGATAAGATCGAGCGCTTGGTCGGCGGTTTCGGCCATGCCACTGACGATCATGTCCCTCTCCATTTCGATTCGCGTGGCCAGGCCTTCGCGGACGATGGGATGGTCATCGACCAGCAACACGCGTGACCGCGGCCGGGCTGAGGATGGAGGCCGCTTCTTGCTGTCGGCGGCTTGTGGGTGAATCATGGCTGGCGAGGTTCGGACAACTGCATATCACGGACGTTCCGGATGGGGAGCTTCGAATCTCCAGCGACCCGCCGATCATCCGGGCTCGATACTGCATGACGCTGATTCCCATGCCCTTGCCCCGCGGCCCCGCCGCAGGCATGCCGATGCCGTCGTCATGCACGGCCAGCATGGTCGTCTGCCCAATTGTATCCAGTTCGATGCGGATTTGCCCGGCCTTTGAATGACGGACGGCGTTGTTGACCGCTTCCTGCGCGATTCGGAACAAGTGCAGGGAAGCGGCGTCGTCGGCAAGGTTGAGCGGCCCGCGGCAACTCACGCCGCACGTCCGCTGCATGGTGGTCTGCACCTTCGACGCCAGATCGCGCAGGGCCGTCTCAAGCCCTTGGGGGCCGACTTCCACGGGCGAAAATCCCCGGGCGAGCTTGCGGGTCTGGTCCAGCGTGCGGTTGATGAGTGAGGCGATGCGGGCGGCCTGGGCCTCTTCAGCCAATCCCTGCTGCGCCAGCCGCTGACGCAGGTTCTGCGTGAGCAATGCCACCCCGGTCAGTTCCTGGCCGACGCCGTCGTGCAGATCATGACCGATGCGCATCTGTTCTCGCTCGCTGATTTCCAGGACTTCCTTTTCCAGGGAGCGCAGTTCGCTGACGTCGCGGGTGATTTGGGCGAAGCCGCGGAGTTTTCCCGCTTCATCGCGCAGGGCGGTGGTGATGACGTTGGCCCAGAATCGGCTGGAGTCGTGCCGGACGCGCCACCCCTCGTCCTCGCGGCGGCCCACCTGCGCGGCGTCTAGCAGGTCCGCCGTCGGCTTGCCACGGGTCGCGTCTTCCGCCGGATAGAACGCCGATGCGTTCTGGCCAACCGCCTCACCATGGGAAAAACCAAAGATGCGGCTGGCGCCGGGATTCCAGCTCACGACTCTTCCCGTCGAATCGAGCATGACGATGGCATAATCCGCCACGCCTTCGACCAGCAGGCGAAACCGCTCTTCGCTTTCGCGGAGCAGGGCGTTGGACCGGCTTAACTCGCCGGTTCGCTCGTGGATTCTCACTTCCAGTTCGTCATAAGACCTTTGCAGCGCCGACTCGGCGCGGCGACGTAGCGAGGTCAGGGAACTGACCAGCACCGCGACGACGACGAACACGGCGGTCTGGAGCCAGTCATCCCAGCCAAATCCGAGGGAGCCCACCGGATTCAGGCGATAAAAGTCGCCGGCCAGAAACGCGGCCAGCGCCGTGGCCGCGAGCCCCGGTCCCAATCCGCCCGTCCACGAGCTAAGGACGACCGCGGCGAAGAAAAGTGCGGCGGTGCTTTCGCCGATGCGGGGGTTGATCAGATACGCGATTCCCGCCGCCGTCAGGACGAATGCCCCCGCCAACGCGTAGTGGCCCGCGCGGCGCAGAATCACCCCGATCTGAACGGTTGATAGGCTCACGGCTAACCCGTGTTTCACGATACGATCGTACCCTCGGGTCCGCAAGGAGAATCCGAGAGCGGCGGAAGGGGAGCGAAGAGTCGGCTACTTGGGTTGGAGCTTCAGAAAGTGGCCGACCTCGTACACCGGCCCGAAAATTGGGGGACGACTGCGCATCTGAACGATCCGCACCTTTTGGAACCTCTCCTGGGCGGCGAAAGAGACGTCCAACTCGGTTGAAAAGTGCTCTTTGCGGATGTCGCAGCCGAGCATGCGAAACATGAAAACCATCAGCGGCCGCTCGATGGGTACCCCGTAAACCATTTGGCCGCCAGGCTTTAGGACACGCTCAATCTCCGCGAAGGCTTTGAATTGCTCATCCGGCTTCAAATGTTCCAGGATGCTGATGAGCAGGACCGTGTCGAAGAAGTTGTTTTCGTAGGGCATCTCCAGCACGTTGCCCTGGCGAAGCTGGGTCTGGACGTGTCGCGCGGCGAAGGCGGCTTGCACGGCGGTGATGTCGGCGGTCAGGTCCAGGCCGTGAATCTCGCGGTACGTGTCGTGGAGATTCAGAAACGTCAGCCCGGTTCCGAATCCGATTTCCAGGATTCGTTCGCCGCCGCGGCATTCGCCCAGGCATAGCTCCACGCGCCGCCGGTACATCGCGCCCAAGATCGGCCAATGGTAAAAACGGATGGGATCGAGGTTGTTCACGCCGACGTATTCGTCGCGGCCCAGGAGTTTCAGCGATGGGGGTTTGGTGGGTGAGGTCATATTGGAGCTTCATCAAATGAACTTCATTCGCCGCGCGGCGAAGGCGACCATCCGCAAAAGCATCAGGCCGTGCCGCCAGCGCTGGATATTGGTCTGGCCGTAGGTGCGCTGGCGATAGCGGACGGGGACGTCGACGATCTTGAGGCTGAGCCTGGCGGCGCCGAAGAGGAGGTCGAAATCGCCGAACGGATCGAAATCGCCGAAATAGGCCCGGTTGGCCGCCAAAAGCTGGTAATCCTTTTTCCAGATCGCCTTGGTGCCGCAGAGCGTGTCCTTGATGCGCTGTCCGAGCAGCCAGGAGAACGCCAGGCCGAAGAATTTGTTTCCGATGAGATTGGCCATTTGCATGGCTCTTTCTTCACGGGGATAGACGAGGCGGACGCCGTTGGCGAAATCGGCTTTCCCGGTGCGGAGGACCTCGAAAAACGCGGGGAGGTCTTCGGGTGGAACGGTGAGGTCGGCGTCGAGGATGGCGAGGATGTCGCCGGTGGCGGCGGCAAACCCGCATCGGACGGCGTCGCCCTTGCCTTGGCCGGATTGTTTGAGCAGCTTGCAGGAGCGATTGGGATGGCGGGCGATGGCGCGTTCGATTGAAGCCCAGGTGTCGTCGGTGGAATGGCCCTCGACAAAGATGATTTCCGTGCCGCCGCCCAATTCGGGCACGCGGTCGATCATCTGCTCCATGTTTCCCGCCTCGTTGCGGGCCGGCACCACCACGGATATTCGGGGGGGCGGCGAATCGGCCGGTTCAGCGGGCATCGGCCGGGCCACCACGAAATTCGTCAGGCCCAGCGCGCGAAACGGAAATATCTTCACCACGAATCGGTTGAAGAACGGCTCGACCAGCGGCGTCGGCATCGGCCAGAGCACCTCGTTCCACGATCGCATCGTCTCAAACCCGGACAGATACAGCAGATTCGCCACGTCGTTCACGTCCAGCCAGTTCTGTTGCAGCGTCGGTTTCGCCTGCCCCATCCGCTCGGCGACGCGCAGCGGAAGTTCCCACAGCCGACTGTAGAAATTCAACAGCACGCGGGTGCGGGGATGGCTTTGACGGCGAACCTGATCGAAGACCGTCTGGACGTTCCACAGATCGTTAATCAGGTCGGAAAGGATGATCACGTCGAAGGGTTGATCGAGGACGGATTCATGCGCGTCGGCCTGAATGAAATGGAGTTGGGGATATCTCCCGCGAGCGCGGCAGAGCATTTCCGCGGAGAAATCGACCCCCACGCCGACCGACGGCCCAAGCGCCGCCAGCAGATCGCCCTGGGCGCAGCCGAGCTCGAGGACCTTCAGCCCCGGGGCGACGAGATATCGGTAGACCTGCGCCAGCCGGCGGCGATAGCAGCCGCCCAGCCCCTTGCGCGGATCGCGGGCCTGGGCCAGGGCGTCCCAATGCGCCATGCGGGCTTGCCGATGGCGCCGGGCGGCCGGATCGGCGAGGGAGGCGATTGTATCGCGCATCGTCGTCGCTCATTACCAGAGATAGAATCCCCGCACAAGAACGGCCAGGGCATACGTGGAAAAAGCGGCAGAGAAGGCCGTCAAGACGGCGCCCGGGTGAACGCGGCGCGGACGGGGGCCGGGATAGAGCATCAGGAAAAACGGTAGCGTCGCGGGGATGACGTAGCGACCCTGCAAACCGGTGATGCTATGTTCGCCCACCTTGGCGAACGTGAGGTAGACCAGGGAAAATACGGCCAGCCAGCACCCGCAGACCGCCGCCGCGAGAATCGCCCGCTGGCGGGGGGTGATTCGCAAATTGCCCCAGCCGCCCAGACGCGTGGTCCACAACAGAACGATCCAATAGGCGATCGTGCATGGGAGCGATAATTTGATCTCGTGCCAACCGAGTTGGCCGATGATGGAGGAAATAAAGGGGACGGCCAGGAGCATTCCCAGCTCCATGTGAACAATGCGCAGCGGATGATGCAGCATGTAGATTGCCTGCCGGTGCGGGGAGACGTCGGGCATGCTGTAGCTGCTAAAGCCGAAGGTGCACAGCGACCAGCCCGCCATCGTCGCCGCGCAGACCAGCGTGAACAGCGCAAACGTCAGCCAATATCGCCGGCGGCTGGCAAAGCGGTTGGAAGGAATCAGGAGGAAGAGGATCGACAGGGGAAGATAAGCGGTTTTCGCCAGGGCCACGGCCGCGCCCAGGACCGTCAGGCCGATCAAGTGGATTCGGGGGATGGGACCCTCGACCAAAGCGCATCGCATCGCGGCGGCGACGAACAGAAAACATACGCCGTTCACCGTGGCGTCGGCGGAGAGCGACGCGGACTGCGCCAGGCACATCGGCGTCAGCGCCAGAAGCGCCAGCGTCCAATCCAGGATGGGGACCAGCCGGACCGCGAAATAAACGAGCAGGCTCCAACTCAACAGATTTCCCAATCGCCCGGCGTAAAAAATTCCCATCGGTCCGACGCCGAACTGCCGCACCAGGGCGATGGCCGCGGCCTGCGGGAAATAGTTCATCGGTGAATGCCAGGAAACGTTCCCGAAGACGAAAAACCGGCGATCGCCCGGCCGCAGCGGGATGGCGTGCGCGGCCCAGATTTCGTGAACGTTCGCCTTGACGTCCGGATCGAATGGATGATTTCCCCAGACGCGATCGCCGAAATCCTTCAGGCTGGCGGGCAGGTATCCGCCGATGTCGGCGCCCTGCCGGGAGGCGGTCAGCCGGCCTTCGGAAACCTGATACGCGCGATAGAACTGCATGAATTCATCGGGCACCTGAAACGGCGGGGTGATGACGGCGAACAAGGTTCCGAAAATCCAGGCCAACGGCAAAAACACGCGGCGGGGGGTGAACCGCGCCGACCACCGGGCCACGGCTGGCAGGGCGGCCAATTCCCCGTCCGGCTTGAGCATGCCCGGATTGTAATCGGTGTTGGCGATGGAGGGCAGCCCCGCATGTACATGCGGGGCTTCGGTGGAGAGAATTGTTTGATATGCCTGTTTATCTATTTACTGCGCACGCATATCGCTCCTGGGGCGAGGACCATCCCCGAGGATATGTTCAGCGTGGCAAGGGACTTCAGGAATCCAACGAGCGTCTGGCACACTGGCGGGCGGCGAATGCGCGGCATGAGCCGGCACGATTTGATGGACAACTCCAGGGAATCATCATGGAGGCCGTAGAGAGCGTCGCCGCCGAGCGCGGCGTGCGTTTGCACGCCTTGGCGGTGACGCTGACGCACGTTCACATTTTGGTCTCTTTTCGTAGCCCCGCATGTACATGCGGGGCTTCGAAGTTCTGTCGAAAAGCGTGCGAGGGGAGGAAATTCGTTGAGACGTTCGGCATACGAGCCAAGCGAAAAATGGGGCAGATGATAGCGAAGACCATGGAAACCAAGGACAGGCCATGGTTATCCAGGGGCTGGGATTTGACGCCCGTGCGCGATCGCGAGCATTTTGATTTTCTGGTCGCCAAGTACCTTCCCAAGCACGAACGCGAAGAAGGGATTGCGCGGACCTACTGAAAAAAGAAGCCAAAAAAAAGAAGCCCCGCATGTACATGCGGGGCTACCCAAAGACTTCACCTGGGGCGTCGCAACCGCGGCTTATCAGGCGGATAGGGTTATTTGCTTTTGTGCTTGTTGGATGCATTCCATGCCAAAGCCAGCATCACCACGGAGAACAGCACCAGGCACAAACCCCACCAGAGATTGACATTGATCCCCAGCGAATGGGCCGCGTACATGTCGTTGCCGTTGGTCACCGCGCCGTAGGCGGTGATGATGGCTCCGACGATAAGGAACATCAGGCCGATTGGAACGCGAATGTCGATTCCGCCGCCACCCATGGTTTACGCTCCTTAATCTTTTTCAACGGGTCATCGGAAAATAATGTTCAACGCGATGGTCGCAAGCAGCACGATGATTCCGAGGGTCGCCGGCTGTTTGTACCAAGGGACGCCGTGCTCCTTGATTTTCGGGGTCAAGGAATAGACCAATCCCTTGAGTTCCTCATCCGTCTTGGTCCGCCGAGTGAGCAGGGAAATCAGCATGGTTGTGACCAAGCAGGCTAGAAAAGCGTAGATGGCCATCCAGAAATTCTGAGCCATGTCGGCGTGATATTCGTGGACGTGTTGTATCCATCCGCCGTGAATCCAACCGGTGCTTCCGTGGGCGGTGGTCAGGCCATGGTGGATAACGGCGCCAAGCGTTCCGGTGAGGAGCCCGAAGAACGCTCCATGTCCGGTGGCGCGTTTCCAGAACATGCCGAGCATGAACGTGGCGAAGAGCGGGGCGTTGACGAACCCGAACACCAACTGAAGCATGTCCATGATGTTGTTGAATCGGGTGACGAGGTAGGCGGCGCCGATGCTGATGACGATGCCGGCAACCGTTGTCACCCGCCCGACCCAGAGGTAGTGCTTGTCCGATCGGTTCGGCACCAGATAGCTCTGGTAGATGTCGTAGGTGAAGACGGTGTTGAAGGCGGTGACGTTTCCAGCCATGCCGGACATGAACGACGCCATCAGCGCGGTGAGTCCCAGCC
>JBEKIV010000033.1:0-22228 GCA_050011595.1 Tepidisphaeraceae bacterium | reverse complement strand
CAATGATTACGTCATCGAGTTAGCCGCGCGTCATCCGAAGATCCATTTCGGGGCTTCGATTCACCCCTATCGCAAAGACGCCGTGGCCGAACTCGAACGCTGCATCGCCGCCGGCGCGGTAATGGTCAAGTGGCTTCCGATCACCCAGCGATTCAACCCGGCCGATGCGAAATGCATACCCTTTTACGAAGCCCTGGCCCACCACGGCATCCCGCTCCTGAGCCACACAGGCTGGGAGCACGTGCTCCCATGCCTTGACCCGACGGTCGCCGACCCCATGCTCTTGCTCGATGCCCTTCGCCGCGGAGTATGCGTCATCGCCGCCCACTGCGGCACCCGCCTGTTTCCCTGGGAAATCGACTACCTTCCCAATTGGGTCCATCTCGCCCGCGAGTTCGAGCATTTCTATGGTGACACCGCCGCCCTGAACGTCCCCAATCGCTGGTACGCCTATGACGTGATCCTCCAGGACCCGGCCCTGCGGCAAAAGCTCGTTCACGGCAGCGATTGGCCGATCGTTTCCATTCCGCCCCCGATTCGCCTCGGCCCGAAGACCAGCCTCGAATTATTATCCGAATCCAACTGGATGCAGCGCGACGTTCTGATCAAGCAGAAATTAGGTTTCGAAGCCGATTATTGGCATCGCGTGGCTGCGTTGCTGCGGATTTCTGACCGCAAACGCGCGTCGCGGAACTGAAGGGGACACGACCCTTAATATTAAGGGTCGTGTCCCCTTCAGTCAGTCCATGACCCTTAACTCCCCGGTCGAGAGGTTTTCGGAAAACAACTTGAGAATCCGCTGCCAATGGCGCTCGGAGGCCGGGCGGTCGTACACGGGGGTATCGTTCACGGCGAAGCCGTGTTTGACATCCGGATAAACCTCGATCGTATGGCGCACGCCGGCGGATTGGAGGGCGGATTCGAGACGATGTTTTTCCTCGGTCGAGAAGTGGGGATCGATGCCGGCGATGCCGACGTAGACTTCAGCTCGCATTTTGGGGGCGAGGAGATGGGGACTATCGGGCTGACTGGTGGCCAGGCGCGCCCCGTGCAGGGAAGCGGCGGCGGCGATCCGGTCGGGAAACGTTCCCGCGGCCGACAGGGCGAATCCGCCGCCCATGCAGTAGCCGACGCAGCCGACCTTCCGGCCGCCGACACTAGGGTGGGTCGTTAGAAAGTCCAGAAAGCTGGCCGTGTCTTCCATGACGATTTTATTGTTGAGCGATTGGAGAAGGAGCATCAGCCGATCTCTTTGGGGGCCTTCTTTAAACGCGGTTGCCGCATCGAACGGTTTGGGCGGGCCTGAGCGATAGTAGAGATTGGGAAGCAGCACGCAGTAGCCGTTGGACGCCAATCGTTCGGCCATGTCGCAAAGTCCCGGCCGGATGCCGATGGCATCCATGTAAAGGATCACGGCCGGATGGCGTCCGCTTTGCGGACTGAACAGATGACACGGCGCCGAGCCATCTTTCGTTTTGACGTCAATCGTTTGTATGTTCATGGCGGGGATATTATCGGGGGAGTTGTTCTAATTCCTCTTCCAGCGCCTCCATTAACGGCCGCAGGGTTTTTTGGGAGAAATCAAAAGCGATTCCGGCGGCGGCGAAAAGCTGGGGCAGGGGCCGGGCGCCGCCCAGGGCCAGGGCGGAACGGTAATTGGCCAGCGCCAGATGCGGGTCCTGCTTGGCTTTCATCCACAGTTGCAAAGCTCCCAGTTGCGCGATGCCGTATTCGACGTAATAGAACGGCGAATGGAAGAGATGTCCCTGGCGTTGCCAGAGCGATTCGCGGGCCGGTTCCCAGGCGGTCCAGTCCACGACGCCGCTGAAGCGGTCGAGCAGGGCCAGCCAGACGGACTTGCGATCCTGCCGGTCATGGGTCGGATGGGTGTAGAGCCAATGCTGGAATGAATCGATGACCGCCATCCAGGGGAAGAAATAGAGGATTCCCTCGATCAGTTTTCGTTTGGCGCGAGCGGTGTCGGCGTCGTTGTAGAAGACGCCGAGGTGCTCGCTGCCGAGCAATTCCATGCTCATGCTGGCGACCTCGCAGAATTCCATGGGAGCGGAGCGGAGGAAAACCAAATCCTCGCCCGAAGCGGCGAGGTGGTGGAAAGCGTGTCCGCCCTCGTGCAGGAGGGTTTCGACGTCGCGTTGCAATCCGGCGGCATTCATGAAAATGAACGGCTGGCGCGTTTCCTCCAGGGGCATGAGATAGCCGCCGGGCTGTTTCCCCTTGCGGCTTTGAAGGTCGAGGTTTCCGCGTTGGCGAAGTTGATCGAAATCCGCCGCCAGGGCGGGCGACAGGCGGTTGAAGACTTCCCGCGTCTTGGCGACAAACTGGTCGATCTGGTTTTCGTCGAACGGCCGAAGCGGCGGGCGGCCCTTGGGGTCGGCGGCGGAATCCCACGGCCGGAGGATGTCAAGGTTCATGTCGGCGGCGCGCTGGCGGTCGAGCCGGCGAACGATGGGCACGCAGGTTTCGGCGATGGCGTCGGAGAAGCGGAGGCAATCCGCCGGCGTGTAGTCGAACCGCTTGTTGGCCTTCCATTGAAAGGCGCGGTAATCGCTCTCTCCCGCGTTCAACGCGATCTTGTGCCTCAGGGGAAGAAGCGCATCGAAAATCGTCTCGATCGGCTCGCGATCCACGAGCCTGCGGCGCGCGCTGGATTCCCAGGCCTGCTGGCGAGTGGGGCGGTCCGGGTCTTCCAGGAAGCGCGCGATCTGCTGCATCGTCAGTTCTTTGCCGCGGAAATCGACGGTCATTTGCCCGTTGATCTGGTCGTACTCCGTCACTTTCCGGGTGATTTCGGTCTCAAGGGAGACGTTTTCATCGCGGAATATCTCCACCTCCGTCCGCCAGCGGCGATCGAGCACCTCGAAGCGCTGGCCGTCCAGTTTCCGCCGCGCGGGCGATTGCAGATATTTCTTTTGCAGCGCGAAAGCCAGCGGTTTGACCATCGGTTCCACCTCTTCGACGAACTGAAGGAAGCGGCGTTTGATGGCCTCATCGTCGGTATGGCAGCTCTTGTCGATATAACGGCGGCTGCCGTATTCGTCGACGACCGATGCCAGCTCGGAAAAATCCGCCAACCATCGCGCCAGTTGCTCGACGGTTTCAATGGGGCGGTTGAGAAGTTTTTCGTAGAGGGCTCGCAACTGCGGGAAAACGGAGGGGTCCAGGTCGTCGGGCACGAATCGGCGTTGGTGGGCATTGGCGGTCATCGAGCGATCCTTTACATTGACGCGGTGAACACTAATGACTTGCCGCCGGCCGGGCAACAGCAGGGCACAAATGCGCCATGCGTGAACGCGATCGAGATGCGCGGAGTGGGCGTGATGCGCGACGGGCGGTGGATTCTTCGCGACGTGGACTGGCAGGTCGGTTGCGGATCGCTGGCGGCGATCCTCGGACCCAACGGCAGCGGCAAGAGCACGCTGGCTCGGATTGCCGCCTGCCACCTCTGGCCGACGGCGGGGCAATGCAGCGTGCTGGGGCGCCGATTCGGCCAGGCCAATCTGCCGGAGCTTCGCCGACGCATCCGCCTGGTCCAGGCCGCCGGGCCGTACGACGTCGATCCAGCGCTGACGGCGCGCGAGGTGGTGCTGACCGGGTATTTCGGCAGCATCGGATTGTATGAGACGCCCGACCAGGAGATGACCCGCCACGCCGAGCAATTGCTGGAGTTGCTTGGATTGAGCGCGGTGGTGGAGCATCCGTATTCGTCGCTGAGCAGCGGCGAGCGCATGCGCAGCCTGATCGCCCGTGCGATGGCGACCCGGCCGGGACTGTTGATTCTCGACGAGCCGACGAGCGGGTTGGACCCCCTGGGGCGCGAGCAGGTTTTGGCGACGATTGAGACGTTGTTAGAAACCGGCGGGGGGCCGACGGTGGTGCTCATCACCCATCACATCGAGGAATTGCCGCCGCGGACGTCGCAGGTGCTGCTGCTGCAAGAGGGGAGACCGGCGGCATCGGGGGCGATGGACGCGGTGCTTCGGCCCCAGATCCTGTCGCGGACGTTTGGGTTTCCGGTCCAGGTTCGCGCCAGCGGCGGGAGATATTATCTGGAGGTTCATCCCGCGGCCTGGAAGGGGCTTTTGCCGGATCGGAAAATCTGATGTCCGATAAAAAGAGGGATTCGGGCCGGCAGATGCGGAACGGTCCATTCACGCGGCCGTTTCCACGCGCCCGGCAAAAATTGCCGGTGAACTGTTAAGCGAACTGAGTGTTAGGCCGATGAGAGGTCAGCAATCGGGTCTGTTCCCTCATCCCGCGGGTGCGGTAGGGGAGCAGGCTTGGAGGGGCTGTGCTGCATTTGGGCGGCGCGGTCTTCAGCGCAAAAGCGCTTGCGCGCGTTCGGTTCGGAACTGATGGCCGGATGGCCAAAGGTTTTGAACGCGACTGCCGGCCTTGGGGCTTGGTGGTGAGACGCGGAAGTCATGTCGCCTGCGGAAGGGCATTGCCCTCCGCTCTTTGGGAGATTTATCATGAAGGCGATTTCGAATTTCGTGACCGGCCTGGTCAAGGACGAGCAGGGTGGTGAGGTGCTCGAGTATGCGTTGATCGCCGGTCTGATCGTCGTGGCGGCGATTGCCGTCATCGGATCGGTCGGCAGCAAGGTGCTCGCGCGCTGGAACTCGCTGAACAGCAGCATGTAAGCCGAGGGCGTTGCCCGAGGCGTCGGCGGCACAAGGAACGACCGACAGGCGCGGCAACCGGCCGGCGCCGTTCGTGTCGGGATTTGTCCTCGGCGTGCCCAACCGATTACCGAAGGCAATCGGAGCCTAAGGGCTGTATGGCGAAAGTTCCGCAAACTTTGGGCGGTGGGTAATCGGTCATTCGATCCCACCGCCCTTGCATTGGACCCGTCCGGTGGCCGAGGAATTGCATGGTGCTTCAGATCTTGAGGCGGCTTGGGCGACTCGGACGCGCCGAGAAGCGAAAGTTCCGGCTCGTTGGAACAGCCTCAATTCGTGCCTGTAACTGGACGATAACTGGTCATATATGACTTGGTCCGTCCTGCTTGGCTGGGCGCCGTTGATTTGCTCGCTGGCCCTGGCCGCGGTCATCGACGGGCGGCAGCGACGAATTCCGAACTGGTTGACGTTCGGGCTGCTGTTGGGCGGGCTGGGGCGTGCGCTGGCGTTCGGCGGAGGCGCCGGCTTCGGACACGCGGTGCTGGGAATGCTCGCCGGAGCGGCAATTCCCCTCGTGCTCTACGCGATTTCGGCGCTGGGCGGAGGAGACGTCAAGCTATTGGCGGCGATTGGGGCGTGGGTGGGCGCGGGACCGGCGGTCCTGGTGTTTATGGTGGAGGCGTTGCTGGGGCTGGGGATCGTGCTGGTTCAGGCCGTCGCACAGCGCAAGACCGGCGCGCTGTTGCGGAACAGCGCGCTGATCGCGGTGAATTTCGCCGGCGTTTCAGAGCTTGGCCTGCAAAACGCGGTCGAGACGGGCAAGTCCTGCCGCGCCATCAACCGGCCGTTGCCGTTCGCAGTGCCGGCTTTTTTTGCGACGTTGATCGTCCTTTTGACGGGCCGACTCGTCGGGAGATAGAAATGTATTCCATTAACTCGCGGTTTTGGGGCAATTTGAAGAGACCGGTTGCAGGCATCCGGCGGCGGTTTCGCGGCGGAGGCGAAGCCTGCCGCAGAGGCGGGGCGGTCACGCTGGAGATGGCGCTGACGCTGTCGATCCTGTTTTCGATCTGCTACGGGTTGATCGAGTTCGGATATTACTTTTACGTGAAGAACACGATGGAAGGCGCCGCCCGCGAGGGATGCCGCGCCGGCATCGTCACCGGCGCGACCATCGCATCCGCCAACAGCGCGATCGAAAACCAATTGCAGGTCGCCAACCTCGTCCCCAGCGGCACCACCGCATCGGGGTCCGGGACATACACCATCGGAAATTACTCGGTGACCTACACCGACAGCACGACCAGCACGACGCTGACGTCTTCGACGCTTCCCACGATGGCCATCGGCGACACGCTGACGGTGACCATCACCGCCACCTGGGGGACCGTGGGCGCCGGATTTCGGCCGATGGCTCTGATCGGGGCCAGCAAGACATTGACCACCGCCTCGGCGATGCGCAAGGAAGGCGACTAGCGGCAACTGTCTTGGAATCGTGGAAGTCTGTATCGGACGTTTATCGCGGTGGGACTTTCCGTCGTACCTGGCGCTCTTATATATGGAGAGCCGTGGAAGATGAACGGCCATCCTGGGCCATTGGCGCTGGTCAGATAACTCGCCAAAGTCTCAAAATTCAAAACTCTTCGCACCCTTCCTAAACCGAACAACCGATTCATCCGAGAACAAAGACAAAGGCAAACCGCCTACTTGGAGAACACTATGAACGTGAAAAAGATCGCACCGTTGATCGTCGCGCTGATTCTGGGCGGAATCGCCGCCAAGATGGCGTTCGATTTCGTGCAGAAGCGGCAAAATGGAATTCTGACCGAGGTGAAACGGCCGCAGGTGGTCGTCGCCAAGCACGGCATTGATGCCGGCGCGGTCTTGACGGAGGACGACCTGGCGCTGGGCGAAGTTTCGCCCGACGCCGTGACGGACAACGTCTTCACCACGACCCAGCAGTTGGTGGGCCGGGTCACGATGGTTCCGGTGATTCAGGGCCAGGCGATAACCGCGACGCTGTTGGCGCCGCGCGGCATGGGTCCGGGCCTTCAGGCGGCGGTGCCGATCGGCATGCGCGCGGCCACCTTTGAGATCAACGAGATGACCGGCGTCGCGGGATACATCGTTCCCGGATGCCACGTCGACGTGATCCAGTCCTTACGCGATGAGAAGACCGGTCTGCCGACGGCGCACACCCTGGTGCAGAACGTCAAGGTCACGGCGGTGGGAATGCGGCACAACCCGCAGGACAGCGACGGCGGCGGACGCAGCGTCACCCTCCTGGTGACCCCGGCGCAAGCGGAGTTGCTCGAGTTGGCCAGCAGCATCGGCCGGCCGCGCTTCGCCCTCCGCGGCGGCAACGACCTTTCGGTCGTGGAGAGCAAGGGCGTCACCTTTGCCGAGTTGATCGGACACCACACCAATCATGGTGACGAGTACGCTGCGGCGATCCCGCCGACGCCGAGCACGCAACCGGCGAGCGTGCTGCCCACTTCGAACGTCACGACTCGCCCGAGCAATTTCGATTCGGACAACGATCAGTGGACGATCGAGGTCATTCGCGGCAGCTCCGCGTCGGAAGTCAAGTTCGCCATCCACCGAAGCGACGCGCAGTTCAGCGATCTGCCCAACCAATAAAAGGACGTGTGGAGCATCGCAACAAGGTTAATCCGGGAAAAACCGTTCAGTCGAAACGAGTAAAACGCAAGGAAGAACATCATGTCACAAACGAAAAAGTCCAAGATCGGGCGTAAATCCGTACTGGCGCTGGGCGCGGCCCTGGCGATGTGGGCGCTGGCGTGGCCGGCGACCGTCTCGACGCGGGCCGACGCCACGACGGAGCCATCGGTGTCCACGTCGGAGGATCAGTCCATCACGACGGTCGTTATTCAGCCTGGCAAGGCGATTAGGAAGACGTTCGATGAGCGGGTCAAACGGGCCAATATTCTGGCTCCGGACATCGCGGATGTCATCCCGCTGGGCACGAACGAGTTATTGCTGACAGCCAAGAAGTCTGGCTCGACTCAGTTGATCGTTTGGCTCGAATCGGATCAAACCCAGATTTTTAACGTGGAAGTTGCCACCCCCGTGGCCATCCTGCAGAAAAGGCTTCTGACCCTCTTTCCGCAGTCCAAGATCACGGTTGAGGATGCCAACGGAACGATCACGCTGACCGGGCAGGTTCACGATCTGGACACCGCGAGGCGGGCCGAGTCGATTTCCCTGCCGTACAGCGGGACCAAACAACTGGTGGATCTGCTGGAAGTCGGCGGCGGGCAACAGGTCATGCTGAAAGTGAAGTTCGCCGAGGTGAGCAAAGGGGCGGAAAGAACGCTTGGTTTCAATTTCGGCGGCTCGGACGGAATGAGCGTTTTCGGGGGAGGCCAGGGCCCCAATACGTTCGGCCTCACGGCAGGCGTGCCGGCCGGCGTCACCGCGGTCCCCTTCGCGGCAGGCGCACCGAACCTGCTGACGCTACCGACGAGCTTGGCCACATCCATGCTTGGCGCCGGCGGGTTCGGCAAGGTCGCGTTTGACTATTTCGTCGACGCGCTGGAGCAGAACAATCTGCTGCGGACCCTGGCCGAGCCAACCCTCGTCACCACCAGCGGACAGCAGGCAACCTTCCTGGCCGGTGGTTTGTTTCCCTATCCGGTTCCACAAGCCGGCACGGGTGGCGGAACAACGGTCACGATTCAGTTCCAGCAATACGGCGTGCAATTGAAATTCACCCCGATCGTGCTGGGCAATGGGCGAATCCGTCTCAAGGTCAATCCGGATGTCAGTGAGCTGGACTATAGCCATACCGTCAGCCTGGATGGAACCTCCGTGCCGGGCCTGACCGAGCGCACCGTGGATACAACCGTTGAGTTGGCCGAGGGACAGACTTACGCCCTGGCTGGTTTGCTGCAGGACACGGTCAGCGCCACCAACAATCAGTTTCCGATCCTGGGCGACGTCCCGGTTCTGGGCGCTCTGTTCCGGTCCGTCGATTATCAGAAGAACCAGACCGAACTGGTGGTGCTGGTGACGCCGGTGCTGGTGCATGGGATGGACCCCGGCGACGTGACGCCGGTTCCAGGCGAGAAGTGGCGTGATCCGAACAGCGCGCAGTTGTACTTGCTGCACGATCTGGGCGGCGAAGAAGCCCCTCCACCGCCGGCGCGGCCCGAGGGCGCGACCGATCAAGCTCCGCAATTTGAAGGCCCCGCGGGGTTCCAACCGCCGCCGGCCGGCGGAAAATGAAACACGGGTGGTCCGTGGCGGCTGGAAGCGGATGAAACCCACGAGTGGATGGAATCCACTCGAGTTCAAACCAGGGACGCAGTGCTATGTACGTGCAAATGAATTGCGTCATCGTCGACGCCGACAACACCAACCGGGAAGAGTTGGCGACGTTCCTGGTTCGCTTCGGGGCATTGCCGGTGGCGCAATTTCCCACCGTGGAACCGCTGGTGCAACTCCTGGGGAAACCGGACGGGCCGTTGCTGGCGATCATCAACCTGGATCCCAACCCAGGCGAAACGCTGAAGAAAATCGCGACGTTTCCCCGGCAGTTCCCCGCGGTGAATTTCTTCGTGATGAGCCAGACCGTCGATCCGAATTTGCTCATGGAGGCGATGCACCTGGGGATCAAGGAATTCATCCCCCTGCCGATGAGCGAGCAGAAATTCACCACCGCGCTGGAGCGGGTGGCGCAGGTTCACGGGATGGGCAAGAAGGCCCGCATCATCCACGTGATACCGACGATCGGCGGTTGCGGATCGACGACGGTGGCGTGCAACGTCGCCGCCGCACTCGCCTCGATGGGCAAAACCGTCTTGATCGACATGGACCTGATCCGGGGGGGCGCGGCGAGTTATTTCGACATCCGCTGCCGCTACACGATCGCGGACGTCATGGATGCCGCCGAGAAGCTGGACAAGCAGCTTCTGGACAACGCGTTGACGATTCACAAGAAGAGCGGCCTGGCGATTCTGTCGCGGCCCGATCTGCCCGAGGACACGCAGCGCGTCAATCAAAGCGGCTTGGTGCGCCTGGTGAACATGCTGAGCCGGGTCTTCGATTACGTGGTGATCGATTCCCTGATGAGCATTTCACCGATGTATTCCTCGATGTTGCAGGGAGCGGACGTGAACGTGCTGGTGATGCAACTGAACGTTCCCAGCGCGAAAAACGCGGAGCGGTTCGTGGGGGCCCTTCGGCGGATGGGGATCGAGTCGTCCAAGATCTGCACGGTGGTGAACCGCTATGCCAAGAAGGGCAACGACATCGAGCCGTCGGAAATCGAGCGGTCCCTGGGAATCAAACTTTCCTGGCTGATTCCCAACGACTTCAAGAACGCGATGGCGTCGATCAACTTTGGCGAGCCGGTCGTGCTTCGCGCTCCCCGGAGTGAAGTCAGCGTCAGCCTGGTGCAGTTGGCCGGATTGCTGTCCGCCAAACCGAACCAGGGGAGTGTTGCCGCCTGAGTAACGCGGCGGCGCGTGAGCAACGCGGCGGCGCGGATGAGTGAAACGGTGTGACTATGGGTCTGTTTTCGGCAAAACCGGGTCCTGAAGGCGGAGCGGCGACGGCGGAGTCGCCCGTGGAGGCGCCCGCGCCCGCGCCCCCGGCGCCGAGGCCGATGCCCCAAATGCTGCGTAACACCGCGGCATCCTCGCTGGGCGCGGAGCGCAGCTCGCAGTTCGATCAATTGAAGGTCCGGATCCACCAGCAGCTTGTGCAGCGCCTGGACGTTCAGAACCTGCGGTCGTTGCCGCCGGATACCGTCCGCGCCGAGGTCCGCATCGTCATCCGCGAGCTGTGCCAGAGCGAGCGCGGCCTGCTTTCGAGCCAGGACCAGGAACGCCTCATGGATGAGGTGATGGACGAGACGTTCGGCCTGGGGCCGCTGGAGACGCTGCTCAAGGATCCGACGATCACGGATATCCTGATCAACCGATTCGACAAGATTTACGTGGAGCGCCGGGGCCGGCTGGAGCACGTCGACGTGCGTTTCCGTGACAACCAACATTTACGGCAGATCATCGACCGGATCGTGGCGCTGGTCGGGCGGCGCGTGGACGAAACCAGCCCGATGGTGGACGCGCGCCTGGCGGATGGAAGCCGCGTGAACGCGATCATTCCGCCGCTGGCCCTGGACGGTCCGGCGATGAGCATTCGGCGTTTCGGCGCCAAGCCGTTGCAATTGGAGGATCTCATCCGCCACGGCGCTTTTCCGCCGCCGGTGATGGATTTTCTCTCCGCCGCGGTGCGGGCGCGTTGCAACGTGCTGATCAGCGGCGGCACCGGGTCGGGCAAAACGACCCTGCTGAACTGCCTGTCGCGATACATCCCGGCGGACGAACGCGTGGTGACGATCGAAGACGCCGCCGAACTTCAGCTCCAGCAGCCGCACGTCGTGCGCCTGGAGACCCGCCCGCCGAACATCGAAGGCCGCGGCGAAATCACGCAGCGGGACCTGGTCAAGAACTGTCTGCGCATGCGCCCCGATCGGATCATCATCGGGGAAGTGCGATCGGGCGAAGCGCTGGACATGCTCCAGGCGATGAATACCGGCCACGAAGGGTCGATGACCACCATCCACGCCAATACCACGCGCGACGCCATCGCGCGCCTGGAAGTGATGATCGCCATGGCGGGGTATGACATTCCCATCCGTGCGTTGCGGCATCAGATCTCCAGCGCATTGCAGGTGGTGGTGCAGGCGGCGCGCCTGACGGGCGGCAAGCGAAAAGTCGTCCGAGTCACGGAAATCACCGGAATGGAAGGGGACGGGGTGCAGATGCACGACATCTTCATTTACGAGCAGACGGGCGTGGACGCCCAGGGCATGGCGACGGGAAATTTCACCGTGACCGGAATCCGTCCGCGTTGTTGCGACCGAATCGAGAGCCGCGGCATCCCGCTGCCGGCCGAGTTGTTCCAACGCAGACGAATCGAGGTCGTGTAACGGATGAAATGCCCGTGGCCGGCGGGCTCCACCAGTTGAGGTGCACAGTTATGAACGAAACGATACTCCCCTTCCTCGTGGCCACCACCGTGATCCTGCTGATCGTAGGAATCTACCAGATCGTCGGCGGCCTGAGCGACGAGCGCAAAAGGATTCAGCAACGCCTGAGCGGTGAAGGCAAAGCTTCCGAGGGATTCGATCCCGCGACCCTGACGGTCATGCGGCGCGAGCAGGTGATCGGCGGCCTCTCCGGCACTCTGGCGCGATTGCCGTTCATGCGCGTCCTTGCCCACCGGATTACCCAGACCTGGCCGAGCTTCTCGCTGGCCAGGTTCGCCTTCGTCACCCTTGGCATGGCGGCGATGGGCTTTTCAATCCTGTTCGTGGTTACGGATTCGACCTTGCTCGGAAGCGCTTGCGGGCTGGTGTTTGGCGCGCTGCCTATGATATTGCTCAACAACGCGCGCAACCGCCGCCAAAAGGATTTCCTCGATCAGCTTCCCGAAGCGCTCGACTTTCTGTCGCGAATTCTGCGTGCCGGGCACAGCCTCAGCACCGGACTTCAGATGATGGCTGATGAATTGCCGCAACCGCTTTCGGGCGAATTCCGCCGTTGCTACGACGCGCACAGCGTGGGCCAGGCCCTGGAGGAGTCCCTGAAAGATACGGCCGTCCGCGTGGACAATCCGGACTTCGGCTTCTTCGTGACGGCGATTCTGATCCAGCGGCAAACGGGCGGCGACCTCTCGGAAGTGCTGACCAACATCAGCGACATGATCCGGCAGCGCATCCGCCTGGCACAGCACGTCAAGGCAAAGACCGCCGAGGGACGGTTCACCGGGTACATCCTGGTCGTCTTCCCCGTCGTGCTGTTCTTCGTGTCTTATTACCTGAATCCCAAGTACGCCTCGGTTCTGCTGCATACGTCCACCGGCTTGTGGCTGTTGGCGCTGGCGGCGGCGATGCTCGTCACGGGCACCTGGGCGATCCGGAAGATCACGACCATCAAGGTATGACATCATGAATCAAGAAACTTTAATCATCCTCCTGGCGTTCGCATCGATCTCGGTGCTGGTCTATTTCGTTTCGATGCTGCTGTTCAAAGGGGACGAAGGCGAAAAGCTGCGCTCTCGCCTCCTGGGCAAGACCGAGGCCACGGTCGTCAAGAAGGAATCCTCCTCCGGCGTCGGGGCCGCGCTGAAACATCTCGGCGAGGCGGCATCCAGGCCCTTCATGCCCAGCACCCGCGAAAAGCAATCTTCGCTCCAGCGCGAGTTGGCCAAGGCCGGCATCTACAGCGCCGCGGCGCTGCGAACCGTTCAGGGCGCCAAGGTCATCGGAATCGCCCTGGGTCTTATCCTGGGCTACGTCAGCGGCTTGTTTCTGGGGAGCATGCTCCTGTTTCTGGCCATGGGCGGACTGACGGGATACGTTTTGCCGATTATCTGGCTCAGGACGAAAGCCAAGGGCAATCAAAAGGCCCTGGAATATGGCCTGCCCGATGCGTTGGACCTGATGGTCGTGTGCGTGGAGGCGGGGATGACCGTGGATTCCTCGATGCAGCGCGTGGGCGACGAGTTGGCGCTGGTGCACCCCGTTATCAGCCGGGAATTCGGCATCGCCCACATGCAGACGCGGGTCGGCATGCCGCGGCAAGAGGCGCTGCGAAACCTTGGAACGCGCACGAACAATTCGGCGATGATGTCGCTGGCGGCGATGCTGAATCAGGCCGAGCGGTTCGGGACCAGCATCGCGCAGGCGCTGCGCGTTCACGCGGACAGCTTGCGAATTGCCCGCCAGCACAAGGCCGAGGAGCAGGCCGCCAAGAGCGTCGTCAAGATGAGCTTTCCGCTGGTGTTGTTCATCTTCCCGGCCACGTTCATCGTCCTTCTGGGTCCGACCATGATCTCGCTCTTTAACAGCGAACTGATGAAATGAGGATTTTTATGCGAAGCTCAAACCCTAGCCTCAAAACGCCGATTTCCCCTACGGAGAACAGAACTATGGTGATACTCAAGCATCTGAAAGCAACGTGCTTCCTGGCCGCGGCCTCGACCATCCTCCTGGCCACGGGCTGCAACACGGAGATGGATACCACCCACTCACAGGTGGAAATCGCGGAAACCTCCCATTTGACGCACACTCAGGAGGCCAGCGGCGCCCGCGCCGAATGCACGCTCTATCCCGATCAGTTTGACGGTCCCACGCTCAGCACGCTGGGTACTTCCACTCTCGATCTCGTGCTGGCGGATTCCCACATTTGCAACCCGCTGGTGCTTTACCTGGCTATCCCCGAAGACCAATACGCACAGGACCGCCGTCTGGCTATCGGACGCTATCTGGAAGACCGCGGCGGGCTGAAGGCCGAACAGATCGAATTCCGTTCCGGGCCTAACCCGGATACCTACAATCCAGTCGACGCGCAGCTCGGATACTACCCCAAGACCGACACGGCCGCCGACAACGTTGTCGGCTCGTCGTCAGGTTCGAGTTCCGGCGGCTCGACAGGCCATTAACGGGTCTTCCGGATGGGAGATGTCCGGTTCATTCCCGTGCGAGGCGAGCTTCGGCTCGCCTCGCTTCCGTTTGGATTCCTACCCCGTTGCTCCCAAATCGCGGAACATTTGCACGGACCAGCTTTTGAATCCGCTGGATCGATAGAAGTTTAACACCCGGTCGACCTCCCGCGTCGAGGAATACGCCAGGAGATATCGCACGCCTTCCTGCCTGGCCCAGCGGGCGACGCCTTCGACCAACTGCGCTCCGATGCCGTCCGATCGATTCGCCGGCAGGACATACACGTCCTCGATCTCCAGATACCGCTGGCCATTGCCAACGACCGCCGACACCGCTCCATCGTTTATTTTGCCGCGGCCGCAGGCGAAACCGACGATCTGGCCATTTCGCTCCGCCACGAAAAAACATCCGCCGACAAATTTCTCCAGCACCTCCGGGGAAATCGGCCGAAGCCCGATCGTTTCGCCATCGCGCACCCACTGCTCGGCCAGCCAGCGCACCCGCGGCACATCCTCGGCCGTCGCGGCACGGATCACGGTCGGCAAAGCCGGCTCCGGCTTGCCGGGAGCGGCCTCGATCATGCGCATGATTTCCTGACGCACCGCCTGCGTCGTCAAACCAAGGTTTTCGACGATCTGCGTTCCTGCCGAGGGAATATCCAGCATTCCCAGCAGCAAATGCTCGGTCCCCACGTAGTCGTGTCCGAGTTTTCCCGCGGCCATTCGCCCTTCGTGAATCGCCTGGCCGAGCCGCGGCGTGATCGGCAATCGCTCCCGTGCGGTTCCTGTTCCGGGCGGTACCAGCTTGACCAATTCCTCCCGCGCACGCTCGATATCCACCCCCAAATTTCTCAGCGCGATTCCGGCCACGCCCTCGCGTTCAAGAATCAGTCCCATCGCAAGATGTTCGGTTCCTATGTAATCATGTCGAAGACCCTGGGCCTCGGCCTTGGCCAGGGAGATCGCTCTCTTGGCCCGGGGCGTCAACCCCGCCAAAATCGGATGTCCGAATGTGCCGAACGAATGCACCGCCTGTCGAATGGCCTCGGCAATTCGGCGTTTATGCCAAAACCAGCGCACCCGGCCACCACGGCGGCATTCATGATGCCCGTGCCTTTCCTGCGGTTGGGCGCTTTGCGAATACGATTCCGGCGGGTCCAATTCCGCCAGCACCGCTTCAACATCCTCAAGCGTCGCCGGTTTTCCACCCGGACCCAGGCGCTCGGACAACATCTCCTCGATTTGCACGCGAAGGTCCGCCTGGACGTTCTGCCGCTCCTGGGCGCCGATGCCGCTGTCGGCAAGGGCGCGGTCCACCGCGGCGACGAACTGCTCGATTTTCTGGTTAACGGTCGGCTCAGGTTCTTTCGTCGGTTCGCTCATGTTCAATCTCCCGCAAAGAAAACATCGATTGCACGCCTGGTTCGCCGCCAGTGCTCGGCCATTTCCGCCAGCCTTGCCTCTCCCTGCGCGGTCAGCCGGTAATACCTCCGCGGCGGCCCATTGGGGCTTGGCCCGACGCGCACCTTCACCATGCCCTCCGCCGCCAGCCGAGCCAGGATGGGATAAACCGCGCTTTCGCTGATGGTCAGCGCCTCCGCCCGCGCCAGCCGCCGCAGGATTTGATATCCATAGGCCTCCCCGCCGCGCAGCGCCGCCATGACGCACAACTCGATCAGCCCCTTGCGCATCTGCGCTGCCCAACCGCGGACGGCCTGTTCGCCTGTACTCATTGGCGTAGTATAGCGCAATGAATAGTAGCTGTCAAATCTTCCAGCCGATTGCGCTGCGGACGGCGCTGGGGCTGGAGGTGGATTATTTCGCCAACGGGAATACCGCGCGCAGGATTTGCCAATGGACCTCTGCCCCTACCCCGATTTTCACGTCCGCGGCATCGGGCATTTGGCAAATCACGCACGCTTGGCCGGATTTCACCAATTCCTCAATTCGATCCGCACGCTCGGGCGCAACATCGCCGACATCCTCCGGCAAGCCGGGCAGGGAAATCGGTTCGGCGCCGGCGGCTTCGTCCAAATCAATCGTTGCACCCGCGGCCAGCGGTTGGGCGAGGCGGAAATTTCCCCGGGACGTCACGATTTGAATGTCCGACATCACCGTCCTGGATTTGTTGCTCAGGCTCCCCATCAAATGGGCGATCCCCGCTTTGTTGTCCCGCAGGACAAACTCGGCGTTCAGCAATGCCGGTCCGAGATTGGCAGCCTCGCCATGCCAAGCCTGGGCTTCGGTGCCGGTCAGGCGCACCCATTCCGGCCGGCAGCCGGTCTTGTCCTGGCGGCAATTGGCATCAACGAAACGGTTGGGTTCGAATTCACGCGCGGCCTGGTTGGCGGGCTCCCACCATTCGTTGACGTCCAACAACAGCCCAACCCTCTTGGGTTGGTCGGCGTTGACGGCGATCACGTCGGTCGCGGCGACGATCGAATCATCCGCCTGGTCCACCAGCCGGAAGGTGGCGGCAGTGTGCGATGACTGGATTGGCCGGGCGATGGCATAAGCCGCCAGGACCGCGATCAGCCCGATCCATCCAAGGAGCGTCAGCCCATTTCGCGGCGGCTGGCCGAGCCGCATCAGGATCACCGAATCGACCGGACCGAGCAGGAAAAATATTCCGGCCATCCCGATGAGCGCGGCCCGCCAATCGATTCGCCCGGCCGTTCCCGTTGCCCCGAGCAATTCCAGAACGTGCCGGATCGCCACGGATTCGCGCTGCCCCCGCCCGAAACTTTCAGCGGCGTTGGGGCCGGGAACCAGCGCCTCATCCGCTTCGCTCACCGGGATCTCCGTCGGCTCTCGGATGGTTGACGCCTTGACCATCGGCGCCAAAAGTGATTTCCAGAACGCATTGGAGCCGGAGGCGTCGGAAAACTCCAGCGGCGAAATATTCACGGGAAGCACCGCGATTTTCCCCAGCCCGAGCCGGCCAAGGTATCCGGTCTGTTTCAGAATGATGAGGCTCGCCGCACCGGGGCGCGGCGAAAGCTCCCGGCCGTTCAGGGATGCCGGCCGGCTCGCCGGCCCGCCGATCGGGAGATTGATCGCCCGGTTGACGCCGATCGTGCACGGCAGCGCATCCATCAGCGTGTCTCTCGGCGGTAGGGGGGTGGTTCCCGGAATCACCACCAGGTTTCCGCCACGCCGCACCCATTCGACCATCGCCTGGTCCTGGACGCCCGCGGACTGGGCCAGATCGGCCGCCGCCAGGATCAGAACGCTTACCCCATCGTATCCCGCGAAATTGGCCGGCAACCTCATCGGATCGAGAACTCCCGCGGAGATTCCGGCGCGATCGAGTTGCCCTTGCAGACGAAGGCAATCGTCGATGTCCCCACTGATGCCGATGAGCAGATCGTCGGGCGCCAGCACCCGCATCGGCACGCGCCCGGCCGGCGAAAAAGAAGCGTTGTTCTGCAATGCCTGGGTTCCCAGCGTCCGGCCGGTTTGCAGATCGGAAACAATCACCTCCACGCGAGAAAGCTGGGCGTTGATCGGGAACAGCAGGGCGTAGGTATCGGGCCGAGGCTCGGCCACCGCGGTTTGATGGAGCCAAAGGGCTTGGGATTTTTCACCGTAGGACCCGTGGATTTGCAGATCGACTTCCCGCGCCTGGGAGTCTTCCAGGGTGACGAACACCGGCGTCCATCGGCCCAGGCGAAGCGCGTTGCCCCAGCCGACGCTCACTTTGCGGATTTCCTGTCCGCTGGCCGCCGAAACCAGAATCAGTGGAAGCAGGCTCGCCAAACGCGTTACCAACGGCCCAAACGTCATGCCGGCATTTTATTCAGTTGGCCGTCGTCTGGCACGCCGAGCCGCGAGGAATCCGATAGACGCTGCCACGACGATGGACGCGCTCGCCGGCTCCGGCACATTGGAAATCGGTAAGGAAACTCCATTGGCCGCGGCGAAGGCTTCCAAGGCCGCCACGTCGCCGGCCGAGGCCGCGCCGCTGTCGCCCTGGTTGAAGTTCGCCGCCAAGTCGGCGAGATCGGGGCCATTGACAAAGCCGTCGTAGTTGAAGTCGCCCTGGTCCCAGCCGGTGAAGCTCTGGTTGAAGTTCGCCGCCAGGATGGCCAGGTCTGGGCCGTTGACCGTGCCCGCCAGCTTGGCGTCGCCGAGCAAGGTATACATCACTTCGATCTGGCCGGAGGACAGTCCGGCGACCCTGCCGTCTTTGCCGTCGGCATATCCCAGACCGTAACTAAGGCCATTGGTCTTGGTTTGTGCCGCCGTGGACATGATGCCCGGGCCGTTCCAGTGGCCGCCGTTGTAGCCGGACTTGATGTATCCGGCGATTGTGGAGATCGGATCGCTTCCGCTGTAGTCGATGAGGAGAGAATTGTTGGTCAGGTCGAGAATCCCGCCGGTGTTAACGGTCAGGGATGAAAGCGTTTCGGCGCCGGTGTTGGAGGCGAATTTGATCTTGCCGGCAACGCCGATGGTGACGGTATTGCCGGTGGGCAACGCCTGGGATGCGGCGGCGACGAGCGTGCCGCCGGTGACAGTGGTCGTTCCGCTGTAGTTGTTGGCGGCATCCAGGACGAGGTTTCCGGAACCGGCCATGGTCAAGGCGCCGGCGCCGCCGATGGAACCGGAGATTTGCACCGAGTCCGTGGAATTCGTGACGGTGATGGTGGTGTTGGTGTTAAGGGTGACGGCCGCGGAGATGATATGAGTTCCGCCGCTGTCGTTGACGGCGGAGTTCGTGCTGCCGCCGTCGAGGACGAGAACGCCGCCGCCGCCGATGGCGATCGTGTAGGAATGGGAATTGTTGAAGTTGATCGTTCCCACGGTCCAGGTGTCATCCAAGGTGACGGTCGAGGATGAATTCAGGGCGCTGGTGAAGTTCGCGGTGGCGCCGGCGAATTGAGGGATGTTGTTGCCGGTCCAATCGCCGGGGGTTGCCCAGCTTCCGCCGCCGCCGGCGGACCAGGTGCAGGCGACGGCAAGGACCGAGTCGATGAAGCTCATCGAGTCGCTGACATCGATCCGCGTGTAGCCGTTGATATTCCCGTACTCGCCGTTGATGGGCTGGCTGTTGAAGGCGCCGACGAAGTCCGTGACGCCGGCGAGGTAGGTTGTGCCGCCGGCGCTGAGGAATACCCCGCCGCCGCTGTCGCCGGGACAGGAGCAGCCTTCGAGCGGCAGCGGCGTGGTCCCGCCCATGATGCTGGCGGAAGGATTGTTCGGTTGATCGAAGTCGGTGAACATCAAGTTGGAACTGTATTGGCCGAGCGAATAATGCGTGCCGGTTCCGCCGACAACGGTCTGGCCGCCGAAGGCGTCGAGGTCGTTCTGAATTCCTCGCCTCGTACCGTAGCTGGTGTTGGAATAACCAGTGAGGCCCGTGCCTGTGTCGCCATATCCGACGATGGTGGCAACCTGTCCCAATTCGGTTCCGAGCGAGCTTTTGTACAGCGTGGCCGGCGCCACGCTCGTGACGGGTGAACTCAGCTCGATCAGCGCCAAATCATTCCCTTGATTTAAGTTGTACGACCACCCGGATTCGACATCCACCGCCGCCACGGAGTTGGCGCCGGGATACGGCGCGGTCGCGCCTTGCCCGAAGCTGATCTGGGATGGCGCATACGTCGGGAAGCTGGTGGTGTCGTTCTGGGTGACCACATGAGCGGCGGTCAAGACCCAGCCCGGCGCGATAAGCGTGCCGGACGCGGCGACGCCGGTGCCGTTATTGAGGTTCACCCAAATGTAACCGGATGCGGCGTACTGAGACTCCGCACCGAGACTGGTGTAATCCGAGTCGGGCGTATCATCGCGGATCGTCGCGGCGCGAGAGTCGCACATCCAAACGGCCACCGCCGCCGTGGCTGCCGCCAATGCGCCCATGCGGCGATCAAAACGGATTTTGCCGCCGCGTCCGCTGGCATACATCTCGTTCTCTCCTGGCGCTCCAAGCTTAGAGCGTTCCTCAACGCCGACAAAGACAATAACTCATTTCCCATTGCAAACAATGAGAAAATGGCAAAGGATTGGCGAAAAGAGGGGTGGTTCAGGCCGGATGCGTGCGAAGCGACGTTCGCGGCGAGGTTTATGCGGTTTGAGTCCGTTCAAAAGCAACGGGAATCGCCAGCCGCTACAACCGCAAACCAGCATTACGCCAGCGTTCCCAATTCCATTTCGTGCAGGCCCTTGCCGCTGGGGACCATGGGGTAGACGTGCTCGTTGGGCTCGACGTAGAAATCGACCACGACCGGGCCTTTGTGGTCGAGCATTTCCTTCACGATCTTGGGCACGTCGGACTTGTGGTCGCAGCGAATCCCGCGGATGCCGAAGGACTCGGCCAACTTCGCGAAGTTCGGGTTCTTCATCGCCGTCTGGCTATAACGCTTTTCGTAGAACATGTCCTGCCACTGCTTGACCATGCCCTGGAAATCGTTGTTCAGGATGGCGACCTTCACGGGGATGTTGTACTGGGCGATGGTGGCCAACTCGGACATGGTCATCAGAAAGCTGGCGTCGCCGTCGATGTCGATGACGACTTTGCCGGGGCTTCCGAGCTGGGCTCCGATGGCGCTGGGCAGGCCGTAGCCCATCGTGCCCAGTCCGCCGCTGGTGATCATCTGCCGCGGATAGCGCCAGCGGTAAAACTGGGCGGCCCACATCTGGTGCTGGCCGACGCCCGTGGTGATGATCGCGTCGCCTTTGGTCTGAGCGTTGATCTGCTCGATCACGTACTGCGGCTTGGAGTTCTTGGAGTCATCAAGATATTTGAACGGATATTTCGCCCGCCAGGCGTTGATCTGTTTCCACCAGGCGTGCCGGTCCCGGTGCTCGATCAGGGGCAACATCACTTCCAGCGATGCCTTGGCATCGCCGACCACCGGCACGTCCACGTCGACGATCTTGCTGATGCTGCTGGGGTCGATGTCAATGTGGATGATCTTGGCCCTGGGCGCGAACTTGGTGAGGTTGCCGGTCACGCGGTCGTCGAAGCGGGCGCCGATGCTGATGAGGCAATCGCAATCCTGCACCGCGTAGTTCGCCGTGGCCGAGCCGTGCATGCCCAGCATGTACAGGCTGCGCGGGTCCAACTCGTCGAACGACCCCAGACCCAGAAGAGTCGTGGTACAGGGGATGTTTCCCTTTTCGGCGACCTTTCGCAGGACGGCCGATGCGCCGCTCATGATTACGCCGCCGCCGACGTACAGCAGCGGCTTTTCGCTGCGGTTGATCAGTTCGGCCGCCTCTTGGACCTGGCGCGCGTTCGCGGCCATGTAGGCGGTCTTGCGCTTCTGGATGTGCGGCCGGGGAGCATCGTCCACCTCGCGCGTGCAGAGGTTGGTGGTCACGTCCTTGGGCAGATCGATGAGCACCGGCCCCGGCCGTCCGCTGGTGGCGACCAGAAACGCCTCGTTGATGATCCGGGGGAGATCGTGCACGTCCTTGATCAGGTAATTCCATTTCGTGCAATGCCGCGAGATTCCGGTGACGTCCGCCTCCTGGAAGGCGTCGTTGCCGATAACCTTCGTCGCCACCTGCCCGCTGAAGACCAGGATGGGAATGGAATCCAACTGCGCCGTGGCCAGCGGGGTGATGGTATTGGTCGCGCCAGGGCCGCTGGTGACCACGCAGACGCCCGGCTTGCCGGTCACCCGGGCGTAGCCATCGGCACAGTGGCCGCTGCCCTGCTCGTGGCGATTGAGAATGAATTTGGCGCTGGTCCGATAAAGCTGATCGAACACCGGCAGGATCGCCCCGCCGGGATATCCGAACATGACCTCGACCTTGTGCGGCCCAATAAGCATTTCGTGGAATATCTGCGCCCCGCTCTTGCCCTGGTATTTGCCCTTGGATTCAGCGGCGGTTGAAATCGAGGTCACTTTTGCGTCAGTTTGAAGCGTAGCCATGTTTGTCTCTCAAAGTTGTAACTATATGTCGGAAGAAGAATTACAATCTGATGTGGGCCGGTGTCGCCAAGGAGTTTTTACACCCCTGGCCGCATCGCCGGCCTATCGTACGGCGACCGTAAGGTGCAGGAGCATAATCATTGAAACGGCCATACGACGCGGATCCTACGATGTTTAGGGGTTATCGTCAATCTTAAAGTCGTTACTTATGAAACCGGGGGGTGTGAGCCA
>JBEKIV010000032.1:0-22486 GCA_050011595.1 Tepidisphaeraceae bacterium | reverse complement strand
ATTTGTTGGGTGTACTGGCTGAGATCGAATCGACCGTGAACGGTTAAGCACCGTACTAACTCGGCAAGGGGGCGATCTTCGCGTCCTCGATCGGCCGGCGATGCATCGCCACCTTCAGCCATAGCCGAAGTCGGTCCATGTAGAGGTAAACCACCGGCGTGGTGTAGAGGGTGAGCATCTGGCTGAAGATCAATCCGCCGACGATGGCCATGCCGAGCGGCTTGCGGAGTTCTGAGCCGGTTCCGTGTCCCAACGCCAGCGGCAATCCGCCGAGCAGTGCGGCCATCGTTGTCATCATAATCGGGCGGAACCGGAGCAGGCAGGCCTGGAAAATCGCCTCCTTCGGTGAAATTCCGTCGCGTCGTTCGGCCGCGATCGCAAAGTCGATCATGATGATCGCGTTTTTCTTGACAATTCCGATCAGCAGAATGATCCCGATCATTCCCATGACGTCCAGGTCGGCTCCGAACAAGAGCAGGGCCAGGAGTGCGCCGACCCCCGCCGAGGGAAGCGTCGAAAGAATCGTGATCGGGTGGATCAGGCTCTCGTAGAGCATTCCCAGCACGATGTAGACGGTTACCACCGCGCCAATGATCAGAATCGGTTGATTGGCCCGGGCGTCTTGATACGCTTGGGCCGTGCCCTGGAAGCTGCCGTGGATGGAGCCGGGGAGTCCCATGCGGCCTTCGGCCTCGTTGATTTCGCTGACCGCATCGCCAAGCGAAACGCCGGGCAACAGGTTGAAGGAAATCGTCACCGCGGGGTATTGACCCTGGTGGTTCACGGACAGGGATGTCGTATCGCGGGAGAATTTGGCGATCTGGCTCAGCGGCACCTGCTTGCCGCCCGAGCCGGGGAGATAGATATAGTCCAATCCGTGCGGGTTCTGCCAGAACGACGGCGCAACCTCCATAATGACGTGATATTGGTTGAGCTGCGTGTACATGATGGAAACCTGGCTCTGGCCGAAGGCATCGACGAGGACCTGGTCGATTTGTTGAGGGGTGATCCCCAGCCGGCTGGCGGCATCGCGGTCGATCGTCACCATCGCCTCCAGCCCGTGGACCTGCTGGTCGGTGTTCACGTCCGCCAGGTTGGGCAGGGTCTTGAGCCGGTCAAGCACGCGCGGCGCCCAGTTGAGCAATTCCTTCAGATCGTCGCCCTGGAGCGTGTATTGCCATTGCGCGTTGCTGGCGCGCCCGCCCACTTGGACATCCTGAAACGCTCGTAAATATAGCGTGGCGCCCGGCACGTGCGACAGCTTTGCCCGAAGCCGGTTGATGATCTGGTCGGCGCTCACTTTACGCTGAGACAGGTCTTTGAGGCTGATGAACATGTTGGCGTTATTGGTGGTTCCTCTTCCACCGCCGGCGGAGGCGATCACGTCGCTGACGCCCGGGTCCTGGGCGACAATTCCGGCCAGCGTGACGACCATGCCACGCATGGCCTGGAAGCTGGTGGCCTGGTCCGCGAGGATCGTGCCGCCCATACGGCCGGCATCCTGCTGCGGGAAAAATCCCTTGGGAACGAACACGTAAAGCGCGGCCGTCAATGCCACCGTGATCAGCGTGACGAACAGCATCACCAGCGGATGCCCCAGCGCCGCCGTCAACGTCCGGCGATACCCGGACAAGATCCGCTGAAAAGCCCCTTCGCTCACCCGGTAAAACCACCCATGCCGATGTTCCTCCTTCGGTCGCAGCAGCATCGCGCACAACATCGGCGTCGTGGTGAGGGAAACCACCAGCGAAATCGCGATGGCGGTCGAAAGCACCACCGCGAATTCCCGGAACAGCCGGCCCACGATTCCACCCATCAGCAAAATCGGGATGAACACCGCCACTAGGGACGCGCTGATCGAGATGACCGTAAATCCGATTTCCTTCGCCCCCACCAGCGCCGCCTGCATCGGGCGCATTCCCTGTTCCAGGTATCGCGTGATGTTCTCGATGACAACGATCGCATCATCCACCACGAAACCCGTCGCAATGGTCAGTGCCATCAGCGAAAGGTTGTCCACGGTGTAACCGGCCAGGTACATCACGCCGAACGTTCCCACCAGCGAGACCGGCACGGCCACGCTGGGAATGAAAGTCGTCCGCCAATCCCGCAGAAACAGGTAGACGACCAGCACCACCAAACTGACCGACGTCATGAGGGTGATCTGCGTCGTGTGGACCGAGGCGCGGATGGTGGTCGTGCGGTCCATCACCACCTTCAGCTTCATTCCGGCCGGAACTTCGGCTTGCAATTCCGGCATGATCGCCCGCACCCGGTCCACCGCATCGATGATGTTCGCATTGGGCTGACGGAAAATGATGATGACCACGGCGGGCTTGCCGTCGGCGATGCCTTCCGTGCGAAGATCGGCGACCGAATCCTCCACGTCCGCCACGTCTTGCAGGCGAACCGGCGCGCCGTTGGAGTATGCCACGAGCTGCTTCTTGTAGTCGTCGGCCTTGAAGAGCTGATCGGTCGTGCTGAGCGACGTGGAACGGTGATTGTCGGACAGCTCTCCCTTGGCCAGATTCGCGTTGGCGGTCTGCAAGACCGTGGCAACGGTGCTTAGCGAAATGCCCCGGTTGTTCAGCGCCGTAGGGTTCACCTCGACGCGCACGGCGGGCGAAGCTCCGCCGCCCACGAAAACCTGACCCACCCCCGCCACCTGCGACAGCTTTTGCGCCAGGATCGAATCGGCCGCATCGTACATCCGCGCCTTGCTGTAGACGTCGGAAGTCATCGCGATGATCAGAATCGGCGCGTCGGCGGGATTCACCTTGCGATAGGTCGGCTGCGAAGGAAGGTCGGTCGGCAGATTGCTGCGGGCCGCGTTGATTGCCGCCTGAACGTCGCGGGCCGCGGCGTCGATGTTCCGGTTCAGGTCAAACTGGAGGGTGATGCCGGTCGAGCCCAGAAAGCTGGTCGACGTCATCTCCGTCACGGAGGCGATGCGCCCGAATTGCCGCTCCAGCGGCGTGGCGACGCTCGTCGCCATCGTTTCCGGGCTTGCCCCGGGCAAACCGGCGCCAACCGAAATCGTGGGGAAATCCACCTGCGGCAACGGCGACACCGGCAGGAACTGGTACGCCAATATCCCCGACAGCGCAATCGCGACCGTCAGCAGCGTCGTCCCCACCGGACGTTGGATGAACGGCGTGGAAATGCTCACGACACTTCCTCCGGCGTCAGCGACTGCGGCGTCGGCTCGCGCACCACCGCGCCGCCCAGCCGCTTGGCCAATCGGTCAAACGCCAGATAGATCACCGGCGTGGTGTAGAGCGTCAGAATCTGGCTGAAGATGAGTCCCCCGACGATGGCGATGCCGAGCGGCTTGCGCAGCTCCGCGCCCATGCCCGTCCCCAGCGCCAGCGGCAACCCGGCGAACAACGCCGCCGCCGTCGTCATCATGATCGGCCTGAACCGCAGCAGGCACGCCTGGAAGATCGCATCCACCGGCGATTTGCCTTCCTTCCGTTCCGCCTCCAGCGCGAAGTCGATCATCATGATCGCATTTTTCTTGACGATCCCGATCAGCAGAATGAGTCCGATCAGCGCGATGACGGTCAAATCCGTCCCGCAAAGCAGCAGCGCCAAAAGCGCCCCCACCCCCGCCGACGGAAGCGTCGATAGAATCGTGATCGGATGGATGTAGCTTTCGTACAGCACGCCCAGCACGATGTAGACCGTGACCAGGGCGGCCAGGATCAGCAGCGGCTCGTTGGTCAGCGACGCCTCGAACGCCGCCGCGGTCCCCTGGAACGCCGTCTGAACGCTCAGCGGAACATTCAGTTTCTTCTGTAGCGCGTTGATGGCGCTCACCGCCGCTCCCAGCGAGGCGTCCGGCGCCAGGTTGAAGGAGATCGTCACCGCCGCGAACTGACCCTGGTGATTCACCGCCAGCGGCGACGCCAGCTTTTCCAAGTGCGTGAACTGCGCCAGCGGCACCATGTCCCCGTTGGCCGCGTGCACGTAAATATTCTGCAAATCCCGCGGGTTCCGCTGATATTTCGGATCGACTTCCAGCACCACGTAATACTGGTTCAACTGGGTGAAGATCGTTGAAATCTGCCGCTGGCCGAACGCATCGTACAGCGTGTCATCCAGCACCTGAGCCGTGATTCCCAGGCGGGAGGCGGCGTCGCGATCGATCACCAGCGTCGTGGACAGGCCCATGTTCTGCTGGTCCGTGGCGATGTCGCGCAGCTCCGGAATCTGCCGCATCGCATCCACGAACCGGGGAACCCACAGCGCCAATTCATCGGGGTTGGGGTCTTCCAACGTGTACTGAAATTGGGTGCGGCTGACCCGGTCCTCGACGGTCAAATCCTGCACCGGTTGCATGTAAAGCGTGATCCCCGTCACCCGATCCAGCACGGGCTGCAATCGCCGAATCACGTCGCTGGCGCTGATTTTCCGCTCCTCGATCGGCTTGAGGTTGATCTGAATCCGGCCGGTGTTGATGGTCGTGTTGGTTCCGTCGATCCCGATGAACGACGACAAGCTATCGACGGCCGGGTCCTGGAGGATCAGGTCGGCCATCTGCTGCTGGGCCTCGGCCATGGCGGGGAAGGAAACGGTCTGCGCCGCTTCGGAGACGCCGAGAATCACGCCGGTGTCCTGCACGGGGAAAAAGCCCTTGGGGATCAGGATGTAGAGCCAGACGGTCACGCCCAGCGTCGCCACGGCGATCAGGAGGGTCGCGAACTGATGCCGCAACACCCATTGCAGGGTGAATCCGTAGAATTCGATCACGCCGTTGTAGATGCTTTCGGATTTGCGGAAGAGCCATCCCTGCTCGCTCTCGGGCGTATGCCGCAGGAGCAGGCCGCACATCATCGGCGTCAGCGTCAGGGAAACGATCGCCGAGACCACGATGGTCACGCTGAGCGTCACCGCGAATTCACGGAACAGGCGTCCGACGATATCTCCCATGAACAGCAGCGGGATCAGGGCCGCGATCAGCGACACGCTCAGCGAGATGATGGTGAAGCCGATCTGCTCGGATCCTTTGAGGGCGGCCTGGAGCGGCGAATCGCCCTCTTCGATGAAGCGGATGATGTTTTCGATCATGACGATGGCGTCATCCACGACGAACCCCGTGGAGATGGTCAGCGCCATGAGCGTCAGGTTGTTCACGCTGTATCCCAGCAGGTACATCACGCCGAACGTCCCCACCAGGGAGAGGGGAACCGCGACGCTGGGAATGATCGTCGCCCGCAGGTTGCGCAGGAACGCGAAGATCACCAGCACCACCAGCACGACCGTCAGCCCCAACTCGAAATACACGTCGGCCACCGAGGCGCGGATCGTCACGGTCCGGTCGGTGAGCGTCGTGACCTGAATCGACGCGGGCATGGAGGACTTCAATTGCGGCAGGAGCTTTTTGATCCCGTCCACGACGGAGATGATGTTGGCCCCCGGCTGGCGCTGGATATTGAGAATCACGGCCGGCTGGCGGTTCATCCACGCCGCTTGCCGCACGTCCTGGACGCCGTCCACCACGTCGGCCACGTCCGACAGGCGGATCGGCGCCCCGTTCCGGTAGGCCACGATGATCGGCTTGTAATCCTTGGCGGAACTGATCTGGTCATTGGCGCCGATGATGTATGCCTGACGCGGGCCGTCGAAGCTGCCCTTGGCCTGATCGACGTTGTGCTCGGGAACGACCGTTCGCAAATCTTCCAGCGTCAAACCCATCCCGGACAGAAGGGTGGGATTGGCCTGAATCCGCACGGCCGGCTTTTGCCCCCCGCTGATGCTCACCAGTCCCACGCCCGGCAATTGTGAAATCTTCTCCGCCAGCCGGCTGTCGGCCAAGTCCTCCACCTTGGATAGCGGCATCGTATCGCTGGTCAGCGCCAGCGTCAGGATGGGCGTATCCGCGGGGTTCACCTTGCTGTAGATCGGTGGATTGGGCAAACCCCTCGGCAGATACGTCGCCGCCGCGTTGATTGCCGCCTGAACCTCCTGCTCCGCCACGTCGATGTTCAATTCCAGCGTGAACTGAAGCGTTATCAGCGAGCTTCCCTGGCTGCTGGTGGAGGTCATCTGGTTGAGTCCCGGGACCTGCCCGAACTGCCGTTCCAGCGGGGCCGTCACCGATGACGCCATCACGTCCGGACTTGCCCCCGGATAAAACGTCACGACTTGGATCGTCGGATAATCGACCTCGGGCAGCGCCGACACCGGCAACTGGCGGAAGGCGACAATGCCGACCAGCAGGATGCCGGTCATTAGCAGTGAGGTCGCCACAGGCCGCAGAATAAATGGCCTGGAAGGACTCATTCACCGTTCCTCGCCAGGAGTCGTCGGCTGAACTGAATCATTGGTCAGCGATCGGCGGACATGGCCGCCGGGGCGCGTGGTGCTGGATCGCGTCGTCGGCCTGGTCGTGCCCCCGCGCGTGGGATCCACCTTCGATCCCGCCTGAAGCTTGTCCACTCCGTTGGTGACCACCGTTTCACCCGCTGAAAGCCCGTCGTCGATCGCGGTCATGTCCTGACCGTCAACGATCTCGCTCTGACCCGGCTTGATCGTGCGGACCTCGACGGTGTTGTCCGATTTCACCACGTAAACAAACGAAAAATCCGGCCCCGTCTGCACCGCATCCGTTGGAATCAGCACCACGCGCTTCAAAGTGCTCACCAACAGCTTGACCGTCACAAGCTCATTCGGAAACAGCTCGAGCTTCTCGTTGTCGAACTGCGCTCTCAGCTTCACGGTGCCGGTGGTCGTTTCCACCTGGCTGTCGACCGCCGCCAGCTTCCCCTTGGCGATCTCCCGATCATCGTCCAACGCCGTCGCCTCCAGCGGCGGAATCCGGCCCGAGGACGTCAGCACGTCTGAAATATAGGCCTGCTCAATCGGAAAAATCACCGTGATCGGCTGCAACTGCGTAATCACCACAAGCCCGTTCGCATCGGAGGCATGAACGATGTTCCCCTCATCCACCTGGCGAAGTCCCACCAAACCCGTCACCGGCGCGGTAATCGTGCAGTAGTCCAACTGCACCTGAGCGCTGTAAATCGACCCCTGATCGCTCTTGACGGCTCCGGCATCCTGATCCACCAGCGCTTGCTGCGCGTCGATCTGCTGAACCGTATACGCATCCGGCGCTTGCTTGTAGCGGGTCAAATCCAATTGCGCATCTTTCAGCGACGCCTGATCCTTGGCAAGCTGGCCCTGCGCCTGCTCCAATTGCGCCTTGAACGGATTGGGATCGATCTGCACCAACAAATCACCCTTTTTGACGATCTGCCCCTCGACAAACGCGACCTTGATTAATTGGCCGTCCACGCGAGTGTGAATCGTCACGGTCTGGATCGGCGTCACCGTGCCCAGCAGGCCAGCCTGATAGACCGGCAGATTGCCTCGCTCCGCCATCACCACATCCACCGGAATGCCCCGCCCGCCCACGTTGCTCCGGCTGGATACGTTGTTTTGGCTTGTGTGCACCCGATAAGCGACCAGTGCGACGATCCCACCCAACACGCAGACTATCACCAGCCACAAGATCCAGAGCGAACGCGATTTAGCCCCCTCTATCGGGGGTTGCGGTTCGTTCAGCGGCGGCGGTTGCGGCGATGGTTTAACAGTTGTTTCCGAGCTAATCATCCTCTGCTTAATCCTAGAATCTATGTCTATTTATTATCGGTCGCAACCGCTCGCGCACAATATCCCGTAACCCGCGGAACTATCCAATTGCCGACCGGCAACCCATCTCGCCCTCCGCCCTTTCCAAACGCGGCATCCCCAGCCTAAATCCGCAGCCCATCATCTTGTGCCAAAGGGCTTTGCTTTCTAAAGTGCTCAATCCATGAGCCCCACCACGACCGAACCACCCCCCCCGGCGTTGTCGGACCGCACCGTGATCCTGCGGATTCGCCGGCAGGATGGACCCGGCCAGCCACCCCGATGGGAGGAATTCGCCGTCCCGCGCCGGCCAAACATGAACATTATCTCCTGCCTGCAATACATTTCCGCCCACCCCACCACCACCGAGGGCAAATCCACGACTCCCGTGGTCTACGACAGCGGATGCCTCGAGGAAGTCTGCGGCGCCTGCACCATGGTCATCAATGGCAAAGCCCGCCAAAGCTGCTCCGCCCTCGTCGATAAGCTTGCCGCCGGACGCGCCATCACCCTCGAACCGATGGCCAAGTTCCCGCTGGTTCGCGATCTCTTCGTCGATCGTTCACGTCTGTTCAGCGACTTGAAACGCGTCAAGGCCTGGGTGCCGGTCGATGGAACCTACGATCTGGGCAAAGGCCCGCAAATCTCCCGCCGGCTTCAGGAAGAACGCTATCCCCTTTCGCGCTGCATCAGTTGCGGCTGTTGCCTCGACGCCTGCCCCCAATATACCCCCGTCAATCATTTCATCGGCGCCGCAGTCATCAGCCAGGTCCGCCTCTTCAACGATCACCCCACCGGCGCGGCGCTGAAGGAAGATCGTCTCAATGCGTTGATGGAAAGAGGCGGCGTCGGCGACTGTTCCAAAGCCGGCAATTGCGTCCAGGTCTGCCCCAAGGAAATCCCGCTCCTTGAGAGCATCGCCACCATCCAGCGCCAGGCAACCGTTCACCTCGTCAAAAAATTCTTCACGAGATGATTCATCCGTGAACCCCCGCGTCAAAACTTTCCTGATCCCCTTTATTGTCGTCGATACCCTCTTCTGTGCCGCGGTCGTCTTCTGGGTGATCCATCAACGGCAACACAACGGCCCAAGCGCCCAGGGAAAACCGGACATCCATATCAATCTGCGATACCCCGAAGCCAAGCTGACGGAAATCGACCTCATTAACACCGGCAACGCCCCCGGCCCCCTTGCCGTGGCGGTCGACGTCACCTGGCCCGACGCCGATCTCGTCGATGCCAAGGGACTTTCCCAATTCGACGAGATGGACACCGGCCGCCGAAGCCTTCGCTTCCATCCTCAGCCGTCGCTCCACGACGCCACGCTTCCCCCCGGCCAGCCGTTCGCCATCGGCTGGCTGAAATTGACCGATGACGTTCCCGTCCACGCGCAATTCGCCGCCGATTCCACCGGCGCGACCCAGCCCTGATTTGTCATCCTTGAAACCCAATCGGAGATCCACTTGAGCCCCCGGGCCTGCGCGGCGTTCGGCATCAGGGTTGCCTTGGTTTCCGGCCCGCCCCCACCTTGACAGCGGCCGAAACGGTGGTAGATTTTAACTATCTGGTTAGTTAAATTATGACCCGTTCAACCATTCCAGGTCCGTCCGGCCCGCCCCTTCGAAGCAAGGAGACTCGCGCCGTCATTTTATCCGCCGCCGGGCGCGTTTTTGCCAAGTCCGGTTTGGCCGGCGCGAGAACCAACGCCATTGCCGCCGCCGCCGGCGTCAACAAGGCGCTTCTTTACTACTACTTTAGGAGCAAGCAAGAGCTGTACGAAGCCGTGGTTGAGGACCACTTTTCCGAATTCAATCGCCGGGCGCTGGATGTGCTCAACGCCCCGGGGTCGGCGCGGGCGGTTTTGCTGCGCTACGTGAGTTTGCATCTTGACTTCATCAGCGCGCGGCATCAATCGGCGCCGTTGTTTCAGCAGTTGATGATGACCGGCGGGAATTTCCTGGAACGCGTGATTCGCCGATATTTCTCGGCCCGAGGCGAGGCCTTGGGCAAATTGATCGAGCGGGGAATGCGCGGCGGCGAATTTCGCCGGGTCGATCGGTTTCACGCCACCATGTCGATTGTATCCCTGATCGTGTTTTATTTTTCCGCCGCCCGCGTGTTGAAATTGATGGGGCATCCCAATGCTTACAGCACCGCGAACTTGAAACGCCGCAAACAGCAGGTGCTTGATTTCATCCGCCACGGCCTGTTCGTGAATTCGAAAGTTTGTCCGCCATGAAGAAACTCAGGATTCCCATCTTGATCTTGATTCTCCTTGCCGTCGCGAGCGGCATTTATTACGCCACCCTGCGCCGATCGCGCGAAATCATTTTGACCGGCATTGTGACGACGGATGAAGTGATTGTCGGCCCGGAAATTCAAGGCCGCTTGCAACAACTGCTCGTCCAGGAAGGCGACACGGTTGCCCGCGGTCAATTGCTCGCGGTCATTCAGCCGCAGGAACAACTGGCCGACCTGGCCTATTACGCAAGCAACGATCGGCAATTTGCCGCTCAGGTCACGCAAGCCGAAGCCGATCTGGAATTCGCCCGCCTGACTTACCAACGCGACGAGCCTTTGTACAAGGAACGTGCCGTTTCCGAGCAGGACTACGATCAGGCGCGAACCAATTACGATGCCGCCAAGGCGCGCGTCGAATCGATGAACAAGCAAACTGAAGCTGCCGAAGCGCAAAAGGAAAAGGCGATGGTGCAGTTGGGTTACACCCGGATTGCCGCGCCGCTCGACGGCATCGTTGACACTCGCGCCGCGTTGCAGGGTGAGGTCGTGAATCCCGGCCAGCCGATTGTCACGCTGATCAACCAGGACGATCTTTGGGTGCGAGCGGACGTCGAGGAGACTTACATTGATCGCATCCGTCTCGGCGATTCGCTCCAGGTCAATTTGCCCTCCGGCGCGGTGCGCCAAGGGACGGTGTTTTATCGCGCCGTGGACGCCGATTACGCCACCCAACGCGATGTCAGCCGCACCAAACGCGACATCAGGACCTTTGAAATCCGTTTGCGCTGCGACAATCGTGACCGCCGGCTCGCGGTCGGGATGACCGCTTACGTCACTTTGCCGCTGGAAAATCCGTGATTCATGTATGCCATCGAAGTTGAGAATCTGACCAAGCGATTCGGCGATTTTACGGCCGTGGATGCGCTGACTTTCTCCGTCGAGGAGGGGGAAGTATTCGGCTTGCTGGGTCCGAACGGCGCCGGCAAATCCACGCTCATTCGCATGTTGACGACCTTGGTGCCTCCGACTTCCGGCACGGCGAGCGTCAACGGCTTCGACATCATCCGCGAGCCCAACGGCGTGCGGCAATCCATCGGCGTCATTCCCCAGGCCATGACCTCCGACCTCGATTTGACCGCCGAAGAAAATATGAGCATTTTCGCCAAGCTCTACGGCATCCCCCGCGAACGGCGGCTGCGGACCATCAAACAACTGCTCAAGGATGTCGATCTCGAAAAATGGGCGGACAAGCCGGTGAAAATGTTCTCCGGCGGAATGCGCCGCCGCTTGGAAATCGCCCGAGGGTTGGTCCACGAACCGAAGCTCTTTTTCCTTGACGAACCCACGACCGGCCTGGACCCCGTTTCGCGCGTCGCCGTCTGGGAAATGCTCACGCGGCTGAAACAGCAACGCGACCTGACCATCCTCGTCACAACGCACTACATGGACGAGGCCGACAAGCTCTGCGACCGCGTCGCCATCGTGGATCATGGAAAACTCGTCGCGCTCGACTCGCCGCTGAAATTGAAGGCCTCCATTCCAGGCAAAAACATCCTGGAAGTCAGTTTTTCCGGCGCTCCGCAAAATTGGATGCAGACCATGAAATCCCTGCCCGATGTGGCCGAGGTCAAGGCGGACGATAACATTTACCGGATTTCCTCCCACAACGGCCCGCGCACCACGGTGGCGCTGATGGAAGCCGCGCGGACCGCCAATGCGACGTTGAAATCACTTTCCGTGCAAAGCACGACCCTCGACGACGTCTTCGTGCATTACACCGGCCATCAATTGCGCGACACGTTGCAGGCCCCGACGGCCGCGAACAGCCCGTTTTTGATGCACCGGGCATGAAGGACAACGCGATATGCACCGAGTCTGGGCCATCATTGAACGCGATTTGCGCCGGTTTCGCCGCAGCCCGGTTCTGGTGATCGTTTCAATTATCATGCCGCTGGTGCAGCTCATCGTGCTCGGCTACGCGTTTGGCGGAAAAATCAAACATCTTCACGTCGGGGTCGTGGACGAAGACCACGGCGTGCCGGCCATCAAAGTGAGGGAAATGTGCCAGGCCGTCGCCGCCAACGCCTCCACGTTTGAAACGATTTCCTACAGCGACAAGGCGGCCGTGCTGCGAGATTTGCGCAACGGAAAGATCAACGGCGTCCTGAACATTCCGCCGCAATTCTCGCGCAAAGTTCTCGCCGGAGCGAATCCGCGCATCGCGCTGGTGGAAGATAATACCGATCAATTTTCCGCCTCCGCGCTGGAAGGCAGCCTCAACGCCATGCTCGTCGCTTACAACGGGCCAGCCATTCCGCCGCGCGTGACGGCCGACGTGAACCTCTCCGTTGTCGAAATTTATCCTTACGTGCCCTACATCCAGTTCTTGCTGCCCGGCACCATCGTGCTGTCCATTTTTGTTTCGGCCATGATCGGCGGCGGCATCATCTTCATCGACGACAAGGCACGCGGCCTGCACGAAGGTTATCTCGTCACGCCCATCCGAAAATTCGAGCTGATTTTGGGTTTCACTCTCGCGGGCGCAGCTAAAGCCATCATCGCCGGCGTTGTTTTGATTACCGTCGGATCGCTGATCGCCGGAATTCCCGATCCGTTCAATCCTCTGCGATTGGCGCGGATGTTGTTGCTGGTGGTGGCAACCTCGATGGCGCTCATCAGCATGATGTTTTTAATCATGGTGCGCGTGAGCGACCCCCTGGTGCCACGCGCCATTTTTGGAATGTTGAACACCGTGTTGTATTTCCCCAGCGGAGCGGTCTATCCCCAGGAATCGTTTCCCGGCTGGATGAAAGCCATCGCCGTGGTTGACCCATTCACCTATGCCGTGCATGGGTTCAAGGAACTCGTTTTGAAGAATACCGGCCTGATGGCCATCAACTTTGACCTTGCTTTCCTCATGGGCTTCACGGTGCTAACCCTGGGCGCGGCCACTTTGCTCTTTCGCCGGACACTGTAAACGCCTGGGGCTTGGCGCAAAACGGCGCCGGCATCATCAGTATCACCTGTTCCCGCTGCACCAACTCAAGCTGCCAGAGCGCCGCTCGAAGCATACCCACGTGCTCCGGGTCCAATCCCGCCAGATAGGGCTCCGCCAATTTCTCCAGCCAATCCGCGCCCATGGCCACGTGTCCGGGATCGTCATCCCCGCCGGATGACTGCTCCATCAACTTCTGCAGCAAATTCTTCGGCGCCGGAACCGTTCTTACGTCATAATCCTTCACGCCCGCCTGATCCGCCGCGAGGGCAATCGCATCGTGCAGCGTGCCGATCCGATCCACCAATCCCAAATCCAGGGCCTGGCGGCCCGTGAACACCCGGCCGGCGGCCAATTCGTCGATCGGCTTTTTCAACTTGTTTCCGCGGATGGACGTCACGTGATTCTTGAACACCCCGTAGATCTCATCCATCCAGGATTGCATGCGCTGCCGTTCCTCCGGACTGAAAACCGCATCCGTTGAAAGCAACCCGGCGTTGGCGCCTCGACTGTACGCCTTGAAGGTCACGCCGATCTTGTTCCACATTTCGGTGGTCGCCAGCTTACCCCCCACCACCCCGATGGAAGCCGTGAGCGTGGCATCGTCGGCGAAAACGGTGTCGGCCGCGCACGAGACGTAATAACCCCCGCTGCCCGCGACGTCTCCCATCGACACCACCAGCGGCTTCTTGGCCTTCACCCGCTCGGTCGCCCGCAGGATGATTTCGCTGGCGGTCGCCGAGCCGCCCGGTGAGTCGATCCGCAACACCACCGCCTTGACCGAATCATCCGCGGCCGCATCGTCCAGCGCCCGGGCGATATCCGTGCTGGCGGCCATGTCGCTCCCCATCAGGTCCGAATCGTTTTTCCCCGTCACGATCATCCCCTCCACGTAGACCACGCCAACGGCGGCCTTGCCGCTTCCCGCATTGGGCGGATTCAGCAATTGCGCCAGCACGCCCATCATCGCGAAGGGATTTGAGAAATTGATCTCCGGCTCCTTTTCCGCGCCATACCGCTTCTCAAACACCACGTCCTTGCCATATTTCTCCTTCAGCATCGCCTCCAACGCCGCCCGATCCTCCACCGCGTCGATCATCCCGGCAGCCTTGGCCTTTTCCGCCGTATACGGACCGCCGTCGATCCAGCTTTGCACCGCATCCTGCGAAACGTTCCGACTCGAGGCGATCTGTTCTATCGCCGTGTCATACACCGAATCCATCAGCCAATTCTCCATCTGGTCGGCCTCGGGGCTTGGCCCATCGCGCATGAAAATCTCCGACGCGCTCTTATATGCCCCGCAATGCAGAAAGTCGGGCTGAATCCCCAGCTTCAGCAGCAAGGCGTGCAGGTACAGCGCATCCCCGTACAATCCCATCGCCCAAATCTCGCCCGTCGGGGCAACGCTCACGCGCGAGGCTCCGCTGAGCAGCACGTATTGTCCCATCGTCAGTCCATCGGCATGGCCATACACGTCTTTCCCCGCCGCCCGCACGGCCTGCATCGCCTGGCGCAACTCCGCCGCCTGCGCGCCCCCGAACGCCGCGTCATCCGCCAGGACCACGACCGCCTTCACGTCCGGGTCCTTCGCCGCCTTGTCAATCCGCGTGACCACGTCCCGGAGCGACAAGGGCAGCGGACCGAAGATCGCCAGTGAATCATCCACCGGCGTCTCGCCCATCTGGCCCTCAAGATCAAAAACCGCGATCACCGGCTTAGCCGCCGGCTTGGTCGCCGGATCGGCTTGAGCCACTGAAATGACCAGCAAAAACGCCGAAATCAGGCCGAAGATTCGTGCAAACATCGTTTGCTCCTTTCGCTACACGGCTATGACGGAGTCGATCCAGCCAAATTACAGGAAATCCATCGCCCGTGCGCTATTGCTTCCGTTTATTTCTGTTCCGCCACCACAACGCCAGCGGCACCAGCGCCACCAAGTTTACCCAATAAGCGTGGCCCGTCATTGCCAGCGCGTGCTGAAAGAACGCGCTGTTCTGAAAGAACGTCTGGGCAGGCGTATCGTTTGCGTGCCGCGCCACTGCCACCCCGCCCTCAGCGAACCCATGAGCGACCGCCACGCCGCCTAGCGCGGCAAACCAACCGACGGCGCAGCCGCCGAACGCCTGCCAGCCGACTGCAAATCCGCCCATCGCCCACGGGCCAAAGCTGAAGCCGCCGAAGGGCACCAGACCAAGGGCAAACCCGCCCAGCGTCAATAGTCCGACGCTCAAGCCGCCGACGCTGATCGGTGCGATGGCCAATGCGCCGAGAGCGAAAATGACGCCGATGGCCAAATCGCCCGCCGCGATCCAAGCCTTGATCGGCCCGCGTTCCAGACCGCCGCGAATTCGGATGTGAATCAGCGGCAAACCCAACAGAGCGAGTTTGCTGCGATACTCAATCACCGGCACGAGCAGCGGCACCGGACGATTAACAGCGATTTCCTGTTGGCGAAGACTTCGCCGTCGACGCATCATCCACACGTTCAGGGCCATGACAACGAGAACGTAAGCGGCGCCCAGCCCGATGAAGAGTCCGGCGAAAAGCGCGGGGCGCGACGTGGCCAGCGGTTTCCAGCATGCCATGAGGATCATTACCGCCAACATGAATGCCGCGATGCACGCCCACATAATACGATGACCCTTGATAGCGAACTCACGCCGCTGCGGGGACCGAGCGCTATCGCGATCCAACGTGTATCCGACGTACAGGCTCAGGAACCCGATGACCGGGCTGAGAACCGCATTGGCCAGCCCGATCAAGCCGGCCGCCTTCGCCGCCGCGCTGCCTTTGGCCGCCATCGCGCCCACAACCGCCGCCTTCGTGGAAGCGGTCATCACCGGCAACGCCGCCAGCACGCCCAGCGTGAATGCCTTGGTCGGCCCGGTGCCGTGCAGCGCCGTCTCGACAAACTTCGCCACCCGCTCGCCCAACATAACACGTCCGCGAGACAGGCGTTGTTTGACGGCGTCCTGGGACACTTCCAGCGCCTCGGCCACCTCAGCCACGGACTGGCTCTGTCGATAAAACAGGATCAACGGCTCGCGGTAGACTTCCGGCAATCCCCCGAGCACGCGCCACAAGATTGCTTGCTCCTCTTTGCTGATCGTCTGCTCGCCGGCTTGGAATGATTCCTGTCCATCCACCACGCTCTCCTCCAGCGGTGCCGAAGCGGCCATGGGATCGCGCGTGGCCCGACGACAAGATTCCTGGATGATGTGCCGCGCGATGCCGCACAGCCACTGCTTCACGCGGGTCCGATCCTTCAAGCTATCCAGATTGCGCCAAGCGGCGAGAAAGGTCTCCTGCGCCAAATCCTCGCTTCGACCCACGTCCCCGCAGGCGTTGTAGGCAATCGCGCAAATCAGCCCCTGATAACGCTGCACAATCCGCCCGAAGCCTTCGCGGTCGCCGGCAAGGCAACGAGCGACCAACTCCGTATCATCGCCAGCCTCGGCTTCGATCATCATGTACATTCTCCTGCTCACCAACCCAGTCGTCGAGCGGGGGAAAAGGTGACAAAGAATAATCGCCTACGAGGAAGGTTTCGTTGTCGTATTGCTGCCCTTCTCCCGATCCAGTTTCCTCCCCCGGCCCACGATCAGCCGGGCCACCAGCGACGTCCACCCCGTCTGATGGCTAGCGCCGCATCCCCGGCCGGTCTCGCCGTGAAAATATTCGTGGAACAGCAGCAAATCCTTCCAATTCGGGTCCTCCGCAAACCGCGGATCGTCCCCATGGCACGGCCGCCGGCCGCTCTTATCGGGGATAAACGTGTTCATCAGCCGGCTGCCCAATTCGTCGGCGGCTTGTTGCAGATTCAGCATCTTCCCCGACCCGACCGGGCATTCGACCTTAAAACCCTCGCCGTAGAAATGGTGATATTTTTCCAGCGCTTCCAGGAGCAAGAAATTCAGCGGAAACCAGACCGGCCCGCGCCAGTTGCTGTTTCCGCCGAACAGGCCGGTGTCGCCTTCGCCCGGGCAGTATTTCACGCCGTATTCCTTGCCGTCCGCGTGAAATACGTAGGGATGGTCCAGATGAAATCGCGACAGCGAGCGAATTCCGTAGGGAGACAGAAACTCCGATTCATTGAGCAGATATTTCAGCACCCGCTCCAGCCGTTGCTGTGACGGGATCGCCAGCAAATAATGCGTACGATCGCCATTGGACGGCTTCATGTAGGAAATGTAACGGGCCAGGTCTTTCCGGTTGTTCAGGAACCAATCCATGCGTTTGCGGAAGCCCTTGAGCTTGTCGATCGCAACGCCTTCCAGAACTTCGACGGCAAACAGCGGGATCATTCCCACCATGGAGCGCACGCGCAGGGGATTCGCCCTGCCATCCATGTAAATCTGATCGTAATAGAATCCATCCTGTTCGTCCCACAACCCCGTGCCGCCGAGGGTGTTCATGGCATCGACAATCGCCACGAAATGCTCGAAGAATTTCGAGGCGACGTCCTCGTAAACCGGATTCTCGCGCGCCAGTTCGATGGCCATCGAAAGCATGGTCGAACAGTAGAACGCCATGTGGGCCGTTCCGTCGGCCTGTTCCAGCACGCCGCCGGTGGGCAACGGTTTGGAGCGGTCGAACACGCCGATGTTGTCCAGCCCGAGGAATCCGCCGCCGAAGATGTTTTTCCCGCTGACGTCCTTGCGGTTCACCCACCACGTGAAATTCAGCAGCAGTTTCTGGAACGTACGTTCGAGAAACATCCGGTCGCGCCGGCCGCGCGGGGCCGTCATCTTGTACACGCGCCAGCACGCCCAGGCATGCACCGGCGGGTTCACGTCGGAAAACTCGAACTCATACGCCGGCAACTGGCCGTTCGGATGCATGTACCATTCGCGCAGCATCAGCACGAGCTGCTGCTTGGCGAATTCCGGATCGATCTTCGCGAACGCGATCGCGTGAAACGCCAGGTCCCACGCCGCATACCACGGGTACTCCCACTTGTCGGGCATCGAAATGACGTCGCGGTTGTACAAATGCGCCCAGTCCCGGTTCCGCCCGTTCCACCGCGAATCCGGCGGGGGCGGCTGCTCGGGGTCGCCGCTGAGCCATTCCTTGACGATGTAATGATAATACTGCTTGGACCAAAGCAGCCCCGCGAAGCATTGCCGCCCGATCCGCCGCATTTCCGCCGGCAGCGACTTGGAAAACCGGCCGTCGTAAAACTCGTCCGCCTCGGCCATTCGCTGGATAAAGACGCGATCGAATTCCGCTCCAAATATCTCCGCCGGCGCCGCGCTGGGCGGAAACAGCCGCAGCCGCACCACCGCCTCGCCCCCGCCGCTCAGGTCGATCGCATATCGCATCGCCGCCTTCGTGCCCACCCCCGCCGGATTCACCGCATCCGTCTCGCCGTTCACCACATAACGGTGAAACGCGTCCTTCACGAAACGCGCGGCATTCGGCGCATCGAACAGCCTCCGAGCGTTGGTCTCGTTTTCCGTGAACAGCATCTGGGGCTGCTCGCCCCGCGGCTCGGCGACCAGCCGGAATTTCCCCAGCGACTCGTGATCCACGTCCACCGATCCCGGCCCCGATTTGGCGATATGCGGCTTGATCTCGCATCCCTCGTGCAGACAACCCCAAATCCACGAGTTCCGCGCCCATAGCGTCGGCAACAAATGAATCGTCGCCGGCTCCGTGCCGCGGTTGTTCACGGTGATTCGGATCAAAATGTCCTCCGGCGCGTTCTTGGCATATTCTACGAACACGTCGAAGTATTTGTTTTGATCGAAAACCCCCGTGTCCACAATCTCATATTCCGAATCGAGGCGGGTCCGCCGGCGGTTCTCTTCCACGAGCTGCTGGTAGGGAAACAAAGCCTGCGGATATTTGTACAACCCTTTCATGTACGAATGCGTCGGCGTGGAATCGAGATAGAAATACTGCTCCTTCACGTCCTCGCCGTGATTGCCTTCCGGCCCGGTCAAACCAAACAGCCGCTCCTTCAAAATCGGGTCCCGCCCGTTCCACAACGCCAGCGCAAAACAGAGCCGGCATTCGCGGTCGGTGATCCCCAGCAACCCGTCCTCGCCCCAGCGATACGCCCGGCTCCGCGCGTGATCGTGCGGAAGATAATTCCAGCAATCCCCGTTCGCCGAATAATCCTCCCGCACCGTCCCCCATTGCCGCTCCGAAAGATACGGCCCCCAGCGCTTCCAGTTGGCCTTGCGCGCCGCATCCTCCCGCAAGCGCGTGTGCTCGGCGCCGTTGCTCGTTGCGCCGCTGCTCATTGCAGGCTCACCACGTTCTTGATCCCGCCCACCCGCCCCGTCAACAGATCGATCGCCTGATCCATCCTGAACCGGCCGGTAATCAACCTGCTCACCGCATCCGGCCAACGCCTGCGATACTCCGCCAGATCGGAAATCGCATCCAGAAACGCCTGCTTGCCGGCGTTCACCGTGCCGTAAATCACCTGGTTTTTCAGCACGAAATCCCGCATCAGCAGATCGGTGTCCACTTCGATCGGCGCTTTCCTGCCGGGCACTCCCGTGAAGATAAATACGCCGTTGGTTCCCAGCACGCGCATCACGTCAAACGCCAGAGACGACGCCCCGACGGCTTCGTACACCAGGTCAATCCCGCCGACCTTCTTCGCCATTTCATCCACAGACGTCTGATCCGAAGAAATGTATTGCGCTCCGATGGCCGAGCAGAGATCCGCCCGCGGGTTGGGCGGCGGAGTCCTGGAATAGACGTACGTCTTAAACCCCTGCAACACCAGCGCCATCGCCCCGAGTAACCCCACCGGCCCAGCCCCCAACACGACGGCCTTGTGGCAAAACTGCGCCGGCTTCCCCGGCTCCGCCGGACACGCCCACGGCAACCTTGACTGAACCTGCCACAATTGCTCGATCGCTTTCTGCGCGATCGTCAACGGCTCAACCAGCACCGCCACGTCGCGCAGATCGCCGGGAACGAGATTCATGTACTTCTCGTCATCGACGACATATTCGGTCATGAATCCATGCCGGCCCTTGATGCCGCGCTCGGTGAAATCACCGGTGTAACAAAAATCCTGCCGCCCGGCCCGGCAAGCCAGGCACTGCGGATGATCGCACGGCCGCCGAACCGTCATCACCACCAGATCGCCCTTCTTGAGCGCCTTCACCCCCGCCCCGGTTTGCACGACTTCCCCCAGCGATTCGTGACCGATCACCAGATACTCCGACCCCTTGGGCGGCGTGCCGTATTGAAACGAAACGATCTCCTTGTCCGTCCCGCACACGCCGACGTCCATCATGCGCAATTTCACGTCGGTCGCAGAAGAAATCGAAGGTTCCGGATGATCGATGACTTTGACCTGCTTGCTCGATGGGAATACGGCGACCGCCTTCATCGGAAACTCCTTCCGGATGACAGCACTATACCGGGCATCGCGTGTGTTGGGAGCGCGAATTACACCGCTGATCCGGCGCCCGGCAGATACCTACGCCAGAATTGCGGCGCGGCTTGGCCGAGTTGCACGAAAAATCCCCCGCAAATGTGCAGCGCGCCGAGAAAGCTATGTCGCCAGCATGCTTGATCGCCGTCTGCGTATCGTGCCAGACCTTTTTCAATCATCGATTGGGTTCGGCGATCATAAATGTCGGTAAGTATTTCGAACGGAACCGACTGACGGAATTCCGTAAGGGCAAAAGCCGCGTCGCTCAGGCGTCTCTGATGAAGTTTCCACAAATCGGCGAATAATCCGTTCCAATGGCGTTTGAACCGAACCAGCTTGGACGGATCGCTCTCGCCGATGTTGTCCGTCGTGCACAGGTAAGTTCCATCTTTGAGCTGTGAAAAAAGAAACGTCTGCTTGCACCGCAGCCCGGATACGGTGCCCGACGATGTAACCACGAGCGTTCGCCGGTCGGGTGAGAGCCAGACGGTGCCGCATAGCTTAATGGATGGCTTGGCGTGCGCGATGTAATCACCGAAGATAAACGCTGCGGCGTTGACGTCGTCGCTCATCCGCCTGACGTAAGGCGAAAGTTTCTGAACCGATTCCATGGGCACGCGAACATAGGGCAGAGAGTAGCGCCGCTCGATCATCGCCACCGCCGAAAGCAGGAGCAGAAAGCCTCCGATTCCCAGGGGTGCGAGTAGCCAATATGGATTTGCGTTGCCGGCGGCTTCGGCGAGCAAGGAAATCGTCATGAGCGGGCATTATATCCTAGGGACGGGCCGTGCGATTCGAATCAATGAATTTCCGCTTCATAGATTTGACGTCAGGATCGTCCTGAAGCGGTCTGCAAAGCCTTTGACGGCAGCTTAATCGGAAGAAAATACTCTCGCGGGTATAGATAATCCTCCCCCGACTCATCAACGACGCGTATGTCCTGCGGATCGTCCTTGGCATGTGGAGGCGCCACGCGGTAGACCTTGAACACCTCGAGCGACGCGGGATTCCCCTCGTTGCGCAGACAAAGGGCAAACTTTTTCCGCGATAAACTTCTGGTTCCACGTTTCATGAGGATTTCAATCCTTGTCCTTAACCTTCAAGTCCACTCGCCCAATCCCGTGCGCTTCATACCAATGAAGCTCGACATCGCGAATTCTACCATCAAAATACCGAACAGAGGCTCGCGCTTTCATTTTCCGCCATCGGCCACTGCCATATACTCGGCGTAGCCGATGCAGTTCACGGATGCTTCGTCCCACGGCAATGACCTGAATTTCCCGGAGCGGGCCAATGATCTCGAAATTCATTCACTTCCCGCCCTTCAATGCCCCTTCCCAAAAAACGTCTTGATCGAATCGTAAATGTCGTCCTTCGAATTCACCCGGCTCGTCAGAACCTTCTCATGATTCCGCAGATGCTCGTGCAAAACGTTGATGAAATTCCCCGAGCCGTAGGCGCTGGCCACCTGGCAATAGCCGAACAGGTTGCAAATCGGCAGAAGCTGCTCCTTCAGCAGCTTCACGCAGTCGCGGCTGTCGGCCTCCGAGCTGTTGTCGCCGTCGCTGAAGTGGAAAAGGTAAATGTTCCACTCGTCCCCGGAGTAATGCGAATCCAACAGCGCCTTGGCGCAGCGGAATGCGCTGCTGATCTTCGTGCCGCCGTCTTCCCGAAGGTGGTAGAACGTGTGCTTGTCCACTTCCTTGGCCTGAACGTCGTGCACGATGTAGCGTGATTCGATCCCCTCGTAATTCGTCCGCAGCCAGGTGTCGATCCAGAAACTCTCGACGCGCACCAGTTCCTTTTGTTCCTCGCCCATCGAGCCGGAGACGTCCATCATGAAGACGATCACCGCGTTGGACTGCGGGTTTTTGACCTCTTTCCAGCTTCGATAGCGGATGTCCTTTCGCTGGGGGATGATGATCGGCCGGTCGGGATCGTAATCGCCGATCATGATCTGGCGTTTGAGCGCTTCCTTGAACGAGCGTTTGAAATGCAGCAAGGATGCCGGCCCCACGCGGCGAATGCCGCTGTACTTGTCGCGCACCGTGGTAATCCGATGTTTTCCCTTGGGCTCGATCCGCGGCAGCTTCAACTCCTCGGCCAAAATCTCCGCCAACTCGTCCAGGCTAAGGTCCACCTCCATGATGTGCTGTCCGGATTCGGTGCCCCCCTGGGTTTTGCCCTGCCCCTGGCCGACCACGTCGCCCTCCTTG
>JBEKIV010000031.1:0-25163 GCA_050011595.1 Tepidisphaeraceae bacterium | reverse complement strand
GAGTCGGATACCGCCGACTCACCGAGCCAAATATGCGCCAGTTCGTGGGCCAGCGTGAACATCTGCGCGGCCTTGGTGTCGGCGCCATTGATGAAAATTAGTGGCACCAGCGGATCGGACAGCGCAAAGCCGCGAAATTCCTTCGGGTCGAGCTTCCGATGATTGTTACTGCCCACTACCCCACTCACCATGACCAGGATTCCGACCGATTCCGCCCGATCAATGAAAAGCCGCAGCGCTTCGCCGCGCGTCGTCGATTGCTGCCGTGCCTGCACACCGTACTTGAGAGTTGTTGCGATATTTTCAGCCACGGTCGCCGGAGAACGGTGCAGGTTGGCCGATCCGGCGAAGGCCTTAGGCTCCTCGCCGATGCTTTCGGCATATTCCTGATACCACGCCTGCCTGTGCTGACATAGGTAAATTGCGTCGAGTAAGTCAGGACTTGGTTTGCGTACACCCTGGCTTGCGATCGTCCGAAGGTCACGCACCGGCAATTGTTCTTCTGGAGGTTCCTTTAGGAGCAGGTACCCAATCGGAACGCGCGATGCCCTTGCAAAATCTTCAAGCTGCTTCAGCGACGGGGATTTTCTGCCTGTAAGCCACTCGCTGAGCCTTGGAAACTTGGATTCCAGAGCCGGTCGGCTCCCGGATCGCATGAGTGCCCATTCGAGGACTCCGGGTTGTACTGAGACGTCCGTCATTACCGCCAATCCTCTTGCATGATAATCCTGCCCGTCAGGAAAGCCGCAGTCAACGGAAAACGATCCCGGTCGAACTTGGAATTGGAAGCAAAAGAGGCCTTCCCCTCGACATCAATCGGCATGATTGCCCGATCCTCCGTATTTTCTGGCCTCGAATCCGAACACCGAGATGCAGCATGATGCTTTTAGTATTGCACGGTGACCAGGACAAGGGAAGAAGTTCAAATCCTGTTGCGTGGTCGTCATAGGTCCAGGTTTTGCATGCGACTTTTCATCTTTCATCGAACTAACACGAGCGGCGCAAGTGGCCACGTTTAAGAGGGATGGCGACAGGAACCGGCTGAAATGAACTTTCATCCCGTCAAATCGGGGCAACAGGATTTGAACCGTGTTTCTTTGCAGTTCCTCCAGGTCACCCCGTGCTTCCGCACCGAAATTCCGCGACCCGAGCGGCGTTAGCTGAATCGGGTCCTCCCCCGCTATTCCGCCCGATTCACTTGTTCCGCCAGCACGCGCTTCAGCACCTTGCCCGTGGGCGAACGCGGCAAATCCGGCGGAAAATAAAATTCACGCGGAATCTTCCACTGGGCCAGGCCCTGATCCCGACATAAATCCCGCAACGCCTCCACCGACGCCTCCTCGCCGGGACGGCGAATCACGAACGCCACCACCATCTCGCCGCGGCCGGCGTCTTTCTTTCCCACCACGGCGGCTTCGGCCACGCCCGCATGAGAGACCAGGATCTCCTCCACCTCGCGCGGAGCGACCTTTTCCCCGGCCACGATGATCAAATCCTTCTTTCTTCCCGTGATGTAAAGAAACCCGTCGGCATCGACCATGCCCAGGTCTCCCGTTTTGAAAAATCCGTCGGCCGTCAGCGCCGCCTCCGTTTCCTTCGGAAGATGGTGATACCGCTTCATGACCATTGGACCGCGCAGCCACACCTCCCCGCTTTGTCCCGGCGGCAGCGGATTGCCCGATTCATCGGCGATCTTGATCTCCGCCCCCGGCACCGGCTTGCCGGCGCTACCGGGGCGGTTCGCCCAGGGCATGTTCAGCGACACCACCGGGCTTGTCTCCGTCAGACCATAGCCCTCCAATAGCGTCAGCCCGAACCGCTGCTGAAAAATCTCCCGCAACCGGGCCGGCAACGGCTCCCCGCCGGTGATCATGGCGTAGATCGTCTTGAAATCCTCCGCAACCGCGCTCTTCAAATGCGCGATCGCCGCCAGCATGCTCGGAACCGCGAACAACAGCGATATCCCATGCTCGCGCACCGCGTTCACCGCCCCAGCCGGGCTGAACCGGGCCATGTAAATCACCGGCGAACCAAGCTGAATCGGCGCCAGCATCATCGCCGTCATCCCGAACGAATGAAACAGCGGAATCACGCCGAGAAACTTGTGCTTGGTTTGCAATTGCGCATGTTCGATGCACGCATCCACGTCGCTTTGCAGGTTGCCGAACGTCAGCTCCACCCCCTTGGGCAGCCCGCTGGTTCCGCTGGTGTACATCAGCACGGCCATGTCGTCGGACGTGGGCGCCGGCAACCGCTTTTGAACCGCCGCCAGCAACTCCCCCGGCGACGCCCCGGCCTCACGCCTGGCAAACTCCGCCAAATCCACGACGTTCATCCTGTCGCCCCTGATTTTCCCCTTGAGTTGAGGAATGGTCACGATGGTGTCGATCCCGCCGTCGGCGATCACGTGCGCGATCTCCCGCTCGCTGAGCAGAAAATTGATCGGCACCACGCTCTTGCCAGCCAGCAGCGTTCCGTAGAAACTCGCGACAAATCCCGCGCCGGCGGGAAGCATCAGGCCGACGCTCGGCCGTTGCGTGGTCTGGGCCAGATGCATGGCCATCCCGGCGGCCGATGCCGCCAACCGCTCGAACGTGTGCGGCCCGCTCTCGTCGTGCACCGCGATGTCCGTCGGAGTCCGGGCGGCATGGTCCAGCAGCGGCTCGAATAGCATGGAAATAATATATCTGCCGGAGGCAAGGATGCGAAGGAAAACCAGAATGATGTCATTGGTCATTGGTCATTGGTCATTTGTCATTCGGGTTTCGGATTTGATTCGTCATTCGGGTTTCGGATTTCTGGCATTCACTCTGCTTCTGTCCGCCTGCACCGGCAACCCCCAATCGCGCCAGCAGCTCGACGCCGGCAAACACGCCCTCGACGCCGGGCAATACGACCAGGCCATCCGCGACGCCGATGCCGTGCTCAACACCAATGATTCCCCCGCACTGGCCGAAGCATACTATCTCCGCGGCTACGCCATCGAGCAGCGTCCCAAGGACGACAACGCCGCCGCCGCTCGCGATCTTGCCATGGCCCGTGATTCCTACTCGCGCGGACTGAATTGCGATCCCCGCCCGGTCCTCGCCGCTCGCCTCCACGCCCAACTCGGCAACGTCTGCTATTACCAGCAGGACTACTCCACCGCCGTCCGCGAGCTGGGAATCGCCTACGCCCAAACTCAGGACCCCCAACCGAAAGACCTGATCCTCTATCACATCGGCATCGGCCAGCAGCGTCTCGGCCGATTCGACGATGCCGACCGTTCGTTCCAGTCATTGCAGCAGGGTTATCCCAACAGCCCCTATGGCGCCGGCGCCCGCGCCCACCAGGGCATCCGCGGATTTTACGTCCAAGTCGGCGCGTATTCGCGGTTGTCGGATATTGACAGGGCCGCCGGCGCCGTCGCCGCCGCGGGCTCCGTTCCCCTGAAAACAACCGACAAGGGATTGACGATCGTCCGCACCGCCGACGTGCCGTCGTTCGCACAGGCCGAGCAACTCAAGTCTCGCCTGGCCGGCCAATATCCCGATGCGCGGGTGATGCCATGATAAAGTTACGATATTTGTATGCCCTGCTCGGATGTTTGACGATGGCGCACGCGGCGTTTGCCGGCGACGATCCCTCGGCGGGGTCGGACCAGCCCGCTCAGCCGATGCAGCTTAAGCATCCGCTTCCCCCGCCATTGCCCAACAATATTTATTATGTTGAAGGGTCCACGCAAAAAATCTGCCAGGTCGCCGGCGAAACCGATCGCCAACTCCAAAGGCCGACCCCCAGTCAAACCGCCAGCCGCTTTGGACTGGTCGGAGCCGATCATGGCTACTCCTTTGAACACAATGGGAAACTGTTTTTCCTCTTTGGAGATGCCGAGCCAACCCGGAGATTCCATGGTAAGCCCAATGAAAGAAACGATCCTCCGCGAAATGAGGACGACAACGACGCCATCGGCTTCATCCCGATCACCCCGGACATGAACATCGAACGGGGCTTGCGGCTCGACTTCATCCCCGACGCGATCGGCGCGTACAAAAGCCCAGTGGTCCTGAACGATCAGGGTCAGCCTGCCATAACCCTGCGGACCAACGAAAGCCCAATCTCCGGGATCGATGTCGGTGGCCGGATGTACGTGATCTTCGGGACCGACAATCCCTATTCCAATCCTCCGCCGGGCCAGCCGAAGAATATAGATTCCGGCCCATTGCGCACGGTGATGGCGGTCTCGGATGACGATGGCGTGACTTTCCATTATCTCTACGATTTCTCAAAAGGGCCGGATGCCAGGTTCATCTTTACCGCGATCGCGCCGGGAGCCGACGGGTATCTTTATTTCTGGGGCACGCAGGGTGGGTTGATGTACCGACGCAGCGCCCCGTGTTTTGCCCGAAAGAAGGCTGCGCTGATCGGCCGCCCCGGCGGCATGGAATACTTTTCGGGTTTCGGCGCCGACGGCGCTCCGCAGTTTTCCGCCTCCCAGAGCGACGCATTTCCCGTATTTGTCGAGGGCGGCGGCTCGCCGCAATCACCCCGGGGCAGCGGCGTCGGCGAGTTGGGCGTCGAGTGGAATCGATTCGTCAAGCGATGGATCATGCTCTATCAATGCCACAACCCGACGCCCGGCGTACTGGGGGGAATCCGCATGAGATTGGCCGAACAGCCTTGGGGCCCCTGGACCTCGCCGCAGACCATTTTCAACGGCGAGCGGGACGCCGGCACCGGCCATTTCATCCACCGCGCCGTCACCGCCGACCAGCCGGCCAACGACGGCCTATCGACTCCAAACCGCCTCGCCGTGCCCGGCGGATCTTATTCTCCCTGTTTTATCTCACGCTTTACCAGCGGCGACGAAGCGCGCGGAACCTCAACCTTCTACTACACCATGGCCATCTGGAATCCCTACACCCAAGTCATCATGAAAACGTCGATACAAACGACGGGTCAAACGCGCTGATTATGGATTACCAGCCTTAAGCGGTCACGACACTGACTTTGGCGTTGAAGCCGAGCGATTTTAGAAGCTGCTGGCACTCGTCCCAGGTCAGGCCGAATTCGCGCACGTCTGCCAATCCCAACCGCGCCGCGGCATCACGGGACTCCGGCGAATCGAATTCCCCATCCATCATTTGGTTCTCAGCCCAGTCTACCAGATCAGACAACGAGATTTGCCGCCGCAAATAGGCCTCGACCTTGGACGCGATCATTTGGCGGGTAATCGGCATAACAGGATATATTACACCTTCCGATGTCCTTGATCGACAGGAAATTTCTCGTGGACTTCGCGAAGCCTGCCGGCTTCGTCGTAAATCTCCTGCCAAAACCGACGCGTGATTTCTTGCTCGTCGACCTCTTTCAGATAGCGGGCGCGCCACCCGTGGTGCCCTTCAAATTCAATCCAGTATCGCCTACCGCCACCGGCCAACTCATCCCATCGGCCAAATTCTCGTTCATTCTGTTCACGTGAGGCCATAACGGTCTCCGGCAGAATCATAACACGACTTACCGCCGGGTACTCGCCTGAGTCTCCCTCCACCAATCCGCCCAGGCCTTGGCGTCGTTCCCGAAGGGTTTGCCTGTCAGATGCGTCAGCTCGTCCAGCATTTCGATGGCCTGATCCGTGTCGGCCAAGGGCAAGGCTTGGATCAGATACGGCACCGCCTCCGGTTTGCCCATGGCGGCCAGATATCTCGCGGCGTTCATGCGGATTTGCGCGTCGCCGCCGTTCAGCAGCGCCTCGGCTTTGGCGATGCCGGCCGGATCGTGACGGTCCTTCAAAATCACCAGGGAATAACTCACTACGTTCGGATCGGTCGAATCGAGGTCGCGCAGATGCCGGGCGGTCGGCACGTGCATCGCCCACGTCAGCAGCACCGACCCCACGATCATGACCGTGAACATCACGATCGCCACGATGCGGCCGCGCTGCGGGGGTTCATTGCCCATATTCGCTCGTGGGCGGACAGGCGCATGCCAGGTTGCGGTCGCCGTAGGGATTATCGATGCGTCCGACGGCCGGCCAGAATTTGAATTGCCGCGTCCAGGCCGTTGGAAATACCGCCTGCTGGCGCGAGTACGGATGCTGCCAGTCTTCCGACGCGATCGCCGCCGCCGTGTGCGGGGCGTTTTTCAGCACGTTGTCCTCCCGGCCGGCCTTCCCCTCCTCGACCTCGCGGATTTCACTGCGTATGGCGACCATCGCCTCGCAAAACCGGTCCAGTTCCGACTTCGATTCGCTTTCCGTCGGCTCGATCATGAGCGTTCCCACCTCCGGCCAGGACATCGTGGGCGCGTGGAAGCCATAATCCATCAATCGCTTGGCTATATCTTCAACTTTCACGCCGCTCGTTGCCTCGAAATGCTTACAGTCGATGATGAACTCGTGGGCGCATCGCCCGTTCTTGCCCTTGAAGACCACGGGATAATGCGCTTCCAGCCGTTTGGCCATGTAATTGGCGTTGAGGATGGCGAACTGGGTCGCCCGTTTCAGGCCCGCATCGCCCATCAGGGCGATGTAGACGTAGGAAATGGCCAGGATGCCGGCGCTGCCGTGGGGCGCCGCCGCCACCGGTCCGATGCCGCGATCGCCCTTGCCGGGCAAAAACGGGGCCAGGTGCGACGCCACCGCGATCGGACCCATCCCCGGACCGCCGCCCCCGTGCGGAATGCAAAACGTCTTGTGCAGATTCAGGTGGCAAACGTCCGCCCCCATGTCCCCCGGCCGGCACAGGCCCACCAGCGCGTTCATGTTCGCCCCATCCATGTACACCTGTCCCCCGTTGTCATGCACGATCCGGCAAATGTCCTTCACGGTCTCCTCGAACACGCCGTGCGTCGATGGATACGTCAACATCAGCGCCCCCAGTTCCTGGCGATGCTGCTGGGCCTTGGCCTTCAAATCCGCGACGTCGATGTTCCCCAACTCGTCACAGGCGACCGGCACGACGCGCATTCCCGCCGCCACCGCGCTGGCCGGATTCGTCCCGTGCGCCGACACCGGAATCAAACAGACCTTTCGCCCCCCCTGGCCGCGATCTTCCTGATACGCCCGAATCACCAACAGCCCCGCGTATTCCCCCTGCGACCCGGCGTTCGGTTGCAGCGACACCGCGCCAAACCCCGTGATCTTCGCCAGCCATTGCTCCAACTTGCCGAACAACTCGCCATACCCGCGCGTCTGGTCCGCCGGGGCAAACGGATGCAGCCGGGCAAATTCCGGCCACGTCACCGGCAGCATTTCGCTGGTCGCGTTCAGCTTCATCGTGCACGAGCCCAGCGGAATCATCGACTGCGCCAGCGACATATCCCGGCTCATCAGCCGGAAGATGTACCGCAACATTTCCGTTTCGCTCTTGTGCCGGTGGAAAACCGGATGCGTCAGGAACTCGCTGTGCCTCGCCAGATTCGCCGGGAATTCCGCCCCCTCGCCGGCCAACTGATCGACGTTCACGCGCAACGTCGATCCGCCGGCAAACGATTCCACGATCGCCTGCACGTCCAGCCGTGTGGTGGTCTCGTCCAGGGAAATTCCGATCGTGCCGTCGCCGAAGTCGCGGAGGTTGTATCCCGCGTTTTTCGCCGCGGAGAGCACGGAATCCTTCGGCAGCCCGTTCACGCCCACGCGAAGCGTATCGAACACCGGCCGATCCGGCGCAAAATGTCCCAGCCGGCGCAATCCCGCCGCCAGCGCGGTCGTCAATCCATGAACGCGCGCCGCGATCCGGCGCAGCCCATCCGGACCGTGATACACTGCATACATCCCCGCCATCACCGCCAGCAGAACCTGCGCCGTGCAGATATTGCTCGTCGCCTTATCGCGGCGAATGTGCTGCTCGCGCGTCTGGATCGCCAGCCGCAGCGCCGGCTGCCCGGCCGAATCCTTCGAGAGTCCGACGATTCTCCCCGGCATCTTCCGGACGAACTGCGCCCGCGTCGCCAGGTATGCCGCGTGCGGACCGCCGAATCCCATGGGCACCCCAAACCGCTGCGTCGAACCGACCGCAATGTCCGCGTCAAATTCACCCGGCGGTTTCAGCAACGTCAGCGCCAGAATGTCCGCCGCCATGACCACCAGCGCCCCGTTGGCGTGGGCCGCCTGAATCACCGCCGAATAATCCACCACCGCGCCGTCCGTCGTCGGATATTGCACCAAAATCCCGCAGAATTGACCGCCCGAAAAATCCGCCTTCTGTGCCGCCCCCACGACGCATTTCATGCCGATCGCCTTGGCGCGGGTTTTCACCACCGCGATCGTCTGCGGATGGCAATCCTCCGCGACAAAAAACGATCCACGATGATCTTCCTTGATTCGCCAGCACATCACCATCGCCTCCGCCGCGGCCGTCGCCTCATCCAAGAGCGACGCGTTCGCCAGCGGCAAGGCGGTCAGGTCGCTCACCATCGTCTGAAAATTCAGCAACGCCTCCAGCCGGCCCTGGGCGATCTCCGCCTGGTACGGCGTGTACTGCGTATACCAGCCGGGATTCTCCAAAATGTTCCGCTGAATCACCGGCGGCGTGATCGTGTCGGAATACCCCATCCCAATGCAGCTTCGCAAAACCGAATTCTTCCCCGCAATGCCCCGCAACTCCTCGAGCAGTTCAAATTCCCCGCGCGGTTCGCCGATCCCCAGGGATTTGTGATACCGGATCGATTCCGGAACCGTCTGATCGATCAATTCCTCCAGCGTTGAAACCCCCAGCGTATCCAGCATCTCCCGCAGATCGGCCTCGCCGGGGCCGATGTGCCGATGTGCAAACTCATCCGTGGAAGCCAGAATTCCCTGCATGATCTAATGGCCGGTCTTTTTCAGATATTCCTCGGCCGAGAGGAGTTTAGCGAGTTGGCCCGCATCGGCCACTTTCACCTTGATCATCCACCCCTTGCCGAAGGGGTCGGAATTGACTAGCCCAGGATTGGCATTCAACTCGGAATTGATCGCCGTCACGGTTCCGCTGACGCCGCTGTAAAGATCGCTGGTGGCTTTGACCGATTCGATCTCGCCCCACGCCGCGTTGGCCGCAACCTTCGCCCCGATGGCCGGCAGCTTGACGTAGGTGATGTCCGTCAACTCATCCGCCGCGATCTGCGTGACGCCGATGGTCACGACATCGCCGGCGGACTGATGCCATTCGTGAGTTTCCAGATATTTTCTGTCTTTGGGAACGGGCATAATTCATCCTCATTTGGCTCTTTTATAAAACGGCAACGCGACGACCCGCGCCGGGGCGGTTGATCCGCGAAGCTCGACTTCCAACGCCTCGCCCGCCGACGATCGCCCGGCATCCACATACGCCATGGCGATGCTGTGATGCAACGTCGGCGAAAACGTGCCGCTTGTCACCTCGCCCACTAACGTCGCGCCCGATTTCACGGCCGATCCCTGCCGCGCGATCCGCGGGCCTTGAAGCTCCAATCCGACCAACTTTTTGGCTGGGCCATGCTGGGCAATCACGCGCAGCGGTTCCACGCCGATGAACTGCTTACCCAGATCGACCGCCCAACTCAAGCCGGCCGAAATTGGGTCGATCCCCTCGGTCAATTCGTGGCCGTAGAGCGGCATCCCCGCCTCCAGCCGCAGCGTGTCCCGCGCTCCCAGTCCCGCGGGCTTGATCGGCGAATCCGGCTTGCTCATCTCCCCCGACATCGACTTCACCATGTTCTGCGCCGTCCCGCTGGAAACGATGATCTCCACCCCGTCCTCCCCGGTGTATCCGCTGCGGAAGAGCGTGAACCGGCTCATCATGTGCGTCCCGCTCTCAAACCCGTATCGCTTGATCGACTTCACGTCCACGTCCAGCGCCTCCGAGATCAATTCGATCACCGCCGGCCCCTGCACCGCCACCATCGCCGTCGATTCCGTCTGATCCGATATCTCCGCCTCAAACCCATCCGCATCCCGCACGCTTGTCACATGCTTGACGATCTTTTCCCGATTCGAAGCGTTGCAAACGATCAGCCAATGCTTCGGGTGTTTGCTCACGATCACGTCATCCAGCACGCCCCCCGCCGGATTGCAGACCAGGCTATACCGGCTCTGCCCGACCCGCTGCTGCGAGACGTTCCGCGTCAGCACCTTGTCCAGCAGCGCCATCGCCCCGGGGCCGGTCAGATGGATTCTTCCCATGTGCGAAACGTCGAACAGCGAGCCGCTGGCTCGCGTCTGCTGGTGCTCCTCCACGATCCCGCGGTAGAGGATCGGCATCTCCCACCCCGCGAAATCGACCAGCTTGGCCCCGCAGGCGACGTGAAATTCGTGCAACGGCGTACGCTTGAGCATCCAACCGCCGAGAGTATTCGCGCAGCCAAACAGCGTCAACCGCGCCGGCTCTTTTATCCCACTCGCCAGGCGTAACGCATCTCTTGGTTTGCCCGCGATTTTGTAGTATTCTTTGGCCAGAGTATCGCGGGCGTAACTCAATTGGCAGAGTGTCGGCTTTCCAAGCCGAATGTTGAGGGTTCAACTCCCTTCGCCCGCTCTTGGCCGCCAGCGAGCTTTTCGACTATTTATCCAATAATGCAAATGAACTTTGCCGGAGACTTCCGTTGGCATCGTGGGAAGTTTATCTGCCAATGAACAGGCCGGGATTCAGCTTGAAATGTGCCGCAAGTTTCAGCGCGTTCTCTTTACTGATTTGCCGATCTCCGCGCAAAATGGCCGGTCCAAGCGACCGGCTTCCGAGAATGCGGCCAATCGCGGACGCGCTTAGCCCGTGGGCCTTCATCAAAAATCGAATTGCGGCCAGCGGGCCGGATGCCGCCGCGACTTGGAAATTTCCATTGTCATACGCCTCGATGAGTTGGGTCAGCGTTTCGAGGTATTCCTCCTGTCCCTTAGAGCGCCGATTCAACACTGCCAGGCGGTCCACGATTTCCGCGGTGTTCTTGTAGTCAACCTTGTCGCGGATGGTGCGAGGCAGGTGCACGGCGCACAGCTCCTCAAAAGTTTCTGGAAGTTCCTCACGTGATATGTGTATACGGCTCATAGTTCGTCCTTCCAGCGTTCCAAATCATATTCCTCGTGTGTGAGTGCACGCAGAACATAGACCCGGCCCTTGATCGGGTAGTTTTGCAAATAGTGGATGGCGGTAATCAGCCTGCATCGGTTGTTGGAGACATCGAAAACCACCACCTTATGGTTGTTGCGAGTTTTCACGAAGTCCACCCGTTGTCCGAACGCCGCCTTGACGTCCGCGGGGGTATTCCAGGCGGCGCCGGTGACCATATTGTGCCAAAGATCAAGCTCTTTCTTGGTTCTCGGATAGCGCGAGCCAACCTCCTCCAACCGCTTCTTGGTGATTACTCGCATACCGCGCGTTCACCCGGCACATAGTGCCGAGTGCGCACATAATGTACACACATTCGGTACGGAGGTCAAGCCTTTTGAACGCGATGAGCCGACGTCGACCGGCGCATTGCCGTAGCGAAGTGAGTCTGATAATCTTCGCTCTGTTCACATTCCAGATGCCGGGGCAAAATGCCGGGCCAGAACGCCGAATCGCTGTACAATCTGGGCAACACGCTCGCGGTGGCCGGGAAACTCGACCAGGCCATCGCCGCTTACACCCGCGCCGTCGAATTGCGACCCGAGTTTTTCGACGCCCATTTCAAGCTCGGCAACGCCCTGGCCAACAGCGCAAAGTGCGACGAGGCGGCCAAGTCCTTTCGCCGCGCCCTTCAGATCCATCCCAACCACGTCGATGCCCTGAACAACCTCGGCAATACGTTGCTCGCCACCGGACAGGCCGATGAGGCCGTCTCGCTTTACCGCCGGGTTCTGGCCCTGCGGCCGGATCATTTTCTGGCGCACAACAATCTGGCCGCCGGCCTGGTCATGACCGGGCAATTCCCCGAAGCGCTCGAATTCGCCCGCCGCGCCGTGGCGATGCGGCCGGATTATCCCCCGGCCCATCGCAACCTTGGCGACGCCTTGGCCGCGCTCGGCCAATGGCCCCAAGCCGCCCAGAGCTACAAAAAACTTGTCGATCTTGATTCCATTCATCCCCGCGCCGATCCCGGCGCGGCCGCTGATGCCCGAATGAAGCTGGGAGCGGCCATGAAGCACCTCGGCCGGTTCAACGAGGCCATCTCCCTCTTCCGGGAGGCCATCGCGCTCAGACCCGGCGATTTGGAGCCGCACGATCACCTTGCGAACGCCTATTGGGAAAATGGCGACATGGACGAAGCCCTCGCCGTTTGCCGCCAGGCCGTTCAAATCCATCCCACTGAAACCAAGGTCCACAACAACCTCGGAAACGTGCTCCTCGAATGCGGCCGACTCGACGATGCCCTCGCCAGCTTCGACAAAGCCGTCGAGCTTGACCCATCCAACGCCGTCGCGCTCAGCAATAAGGTCTTCACCATCATGTTCCATCCGGCCTACGACTCGGCCCGCATCCTCCATGAACTGAAGCAATGGGAGCGGCAATTCGCCCCGCAAACCTCCGAGGGCAAATTTCCAAACGATCCCTCGACCCAGCGCCGGTTGCGCATCGGCTACGTCTCGGCCGACTTCCGCGATCACGTCGTCGGGCGAAACGTCCTTCCCCTGCTCCAACGCCACGACCGCGCGAAATTCCAACTGTTTTGCTACAGCAACGATTCCCCGCCCGATCGATTCAATCAGCGGTTTCGCGCGTTGGCCGACGGCTGGCGCGACATCGCCGCATGGCCGGACGACAAGCTCGCCGCCCAAATCCGCGCCGACCAGATCGACATCCTGGTCGATTTGTCGTTGCACCTCGGCGGAAGCCGCCTGGCGGTTTTCGCCCGCAAGCCCGCGCCGGTGCGGGTGACGTTCGGCGGCTATCCCGGCACCACCGGCCTGGCCGCGATGGACTATCGTCTTACCGACCCCTACCTCGATCCCCCCGGCGTCCCCGACGACGCCTACACCGAACGATCCGTCCGGCTTCCCCACAGTTTCTGGTGCTACGATCCCGCCGCGATGGAAGTCGCCGACGCACCCGAACCCGGCCCGCCCCCGGCGGTTGCGGCGGGGCGGATCACTTTCGGCTGCCTCAACAATTTCCGAAAGATCAACGACCGCGTCCTTCAGTTGTGGGCCGAGGTGCTGACGCAGGCGATCGGCTCTCGAATTCTCCTGCTGGCCCCGCGCGGCAGCCATCGCGCCGCGCTCGTCGATCGTCTTGGCCAATGGGGCGTCCATCCCGACCGCGTGGGATTCATCGATCGTGGCTCGCGCGCGCAATATCTCGATTCCTATCGCTTGATCGACATCGCGCTCGACACGGTCCCCTACAACGGACACACCACCAGCCTCGACGCACTATGGATGGGCGTGCCCGTGGTCACGCTCATCGGCCAGACCGTCGCCGGACGGGCGGGCTACAGCCAGACTTCCAACCTCGGCCTGCCGGACCTGGCCGCCCGGACGGAGGAGCAGTTCACCGCGATCGCACTGGCCCTGGCGAACGATTTGCCTCGCCTGGCCGAACTGCGCGGTTCGCTGCGCCCGCGGATGCGGGCCTCGCCCCTTTGCGATGCCGTCGGATGGGCGCGCGGCATCGAAGCGGCGTATCGGCAAATGTGGCAACTATGGTGCGATTCCCGCCGACCGTGAGTCCGAAAGTCCCCATTCCCTATTTCCGCCGCGGCCGCAGCAGCAGATCGTACGCCAGCGGCGTCGCGATCAACGACAGCAATACCGACACGCACACCGCGCCGATCACCGCGATGGCCAGCGGCTTGAGCATGTTCACCGCCCCGAAACCCAGCGCCAGCGGCAACATCCCCAGCGCCGCCGCCAGCGACGTCATCAGCACCGGCCGCAGCCGCCTCGCCCCGGCCTGCACGATCGCCTCCTCCAGTTCCACCCCCTTTTCCCGCAGGTCCTTCACCGCATCCAACATCAGCAGACCGTTCTTGTGAACGATCCCCATCCCGATGATCGCCCCCAGCAACGTCACGATGTTCACCGTGGTTCCCGTCACCCACACCGCCAGGACGATCCCGAACGCCGACAAAGCCGCCCCGAAGATGATCGCGATCGGCTCATAAAACGACCGGAATTCCGCCAGTGCCACGACGAACACCAGCGCCACCGCCGTGATCAGCACCGCCAGCAGGTTCCCGAACGATTCCTGCTGCTCCTTGTACAAACCGCCGTATTCGATCAATTCATGCGGCAACTTGGGATCGCCGTCGATCAAATGCCGAACGTCGCGCATCGCGCTGCCCAGATCGCGGTCCTGCAACCGCGCCGTCACGGCGACGTTCTGCCTCAGATTGTCCCGCTCCAATTCCAACTGCCCCGGCTCGATCACCACGTCCGCTACCTCGTCCAGCCGAACCACCGTCCCATCCGCGGCCCGCACCGGCAACCGCCGGATCTTCTCGATCCGGTCGATCGCCGTTGGATCGGCCTTCACCCGGACGTTCACGATCCGGTCCCCCTCCAAAACCGTCGAGGAAATCTGCCCGAGCATGGCGACGTTCACCGCCTGGCCGATCCCGCTGGCCGTCAGCCCGAAATGCTGCGCCTCCGCCGGACGCACCCGCAGGCTGATCGTCGGACCCGTGTAGATCAACCCGCTGGCCGTATCCACGATCCCCGGAACGTTCTCCAGCTTCTCCTCGATGTCCGACGCCTCCCGCTTCAGCACGCCGAGGTCCGTCGAGAAAATTTTGATTTCGATCGGCTCGTCCGTCCACGTCAGATCGCCGATCAGGTCCGTGAGGATTCCCGGGAATTCCCAGTTGATTCGCGGAAGAGCCTCGCGAAACTTTTCCCGCACGTCCGCGATTACCTGCTCCGTCGAGCGGTCGCGCGCCGACTTCAGCTTCACCAGAAAATCCCCCGTATTCGGCTCGACGATCGCAACCCCCAGCGCCGTGCCCGTCCGCCGGGAATAGCTTTCCACTTCCGGGATCGTGGAAAGGATCCGCTCCGCGATTCGCATCTGCCGGTCGCTTTCAATCAGGCTCGTCCCCGCCGGCGCAACGTAGTCGATGACGAATCCCCCCTCGTCCATCGGCGGCAGGAAATCGGTCTTGAGCCGGCCGTACAGCACGAACGCCCCCGCGAAAACCAGCGCGCACAATCCCATCAGGAACCACCGATGCCGCAGCGCCAGCCGAACCAGGCATTCGTAGATCAGGTTCGCCCTCCCGAACACCAGGGCCTCGTACTTTCGCTGGTGTTTGGCCGGCCGGACAAACCACGCCGCCAGTGACGGCGTGATCGTCAGCGCCAGCACCAGCGACGCCAGCAGCCCGATCACCATCGTCAGCGCCAGCGCCCGGAAAAACACCCCCGCGATCCCCGTCAAAAACGCCAGCGGAATGAACACCACCACCGGCGTCAACGTCGATCCCACCAGCGGCGGCAGAATGTCGCTGATGGCGCTGATGATGATCTCCCGCCGCGACTCACCCCGCGACATTTTCACGTGGATCGCCTCCACCACCACGATGGCATCGTCGATCACCAGCCCGATCGCCGCCGCGATCCCGCCCAGCGTCATCAGGTTGAAGCTTTGTCCAAACAGCTTCATTCCCAGGATCGTCACCAGCACCGTGATCGGAATCACCGCCGTCGCCACCAGCGTCATTCCCGCATCCCACAAAAACAGGTACAAAATCGCCACCGCCAGGACGAGTCCGAAAATGATCGCATCCCAAACGCTGTGAACCGACGCCCGCACCAGCAGCGACTGATCGTAAAACAGCGATAGCCTCATCCCCGCCGGAAGCGCCGGGCGGAGTTCATCCAGTTGCCTGTGCAATTGGTCCGCGATATCCAGCGTGCTCCCATCCGGCTGTGAGAAAACGTTGAGCAGCACCGCGTCCGTCCCGTTGGCGGTCACGACGTCCATCACCGGCTCCGAGCTCCGCTCGACCCGTCCGATGTCCTTCAGCCGAATCCCCCGCCCCTCCGCCGCGCTCAGAATCAACCCCTCCAGTTCCTCGGCACTGTGCATCCGTCCATCCACCACCGTGAGGAACAAGCTGTGGTCTTCCTGATGAATCCCCGTTGGAATCACCACGTTGTTCTTCGCCAGCGCATCGGTCACCTGGGCAAAATCCAATCCCATCGCCGCCATGCGCAGCGGATCGAGAAACACGCAATACTCCGGGGCCTGTCCGCCCACCAAATCCACCCGCGCCACCCCCGGAATCCGCAGCAATTGCGGCTTGATCTGGTATCGCGCCAGCTCCCACGCCTGCGTCGAGCTTTCCGCCCATCCGGTCAGGCTCACCCCGATGATCGGAAACACCGAAAAATTCATCCGGTAAACTTCCGTCGAAACCGTCGCCGGCAACGACGGGCGGATTTGCGACAGTCTCCCCAGCGCGTACAGCTCGCTTTGCCGCATGTCCACGTCCCACGAGAAAAACAGATCGATCTGGGCAACCCCACGCCCCGTCGAGGACCGGATCGATTGGCAACCCGGAATCTGCTTCATCGTCTCTTCGATTGGCCGAGTGATGCTGGCCATCATCTCATCCGCCGGCATCACGCCGTTCTGCACCATCACAATGACTCGCGGGAACTCGGTTTGCGGAAACAGCGCCGACGGCATGTGCAACGCCGCATATCCCCCCGCCCCGCACAATGCCAAAACGATGAACGTGATCGAAACCGCGTGACGAAGCGCAAATCGTGGCAAGGTGGATCGCATCTCAGCAGTTCGATTGGCAATTCAATGATTCAAAACCCTGATGTCCGACCTGAACAACAGCCCATACGCGCCGCCGACGACAATCGTCTGATCCGGCTCCAAACCCTCCGCCGTCACCTGCACCCAATCCCCGTCCCGCAGCCCCGGTGTCACCGGCTTCAAAATCGCCTGCTTGCGGTCCTCGCTCACGACCCCGATGTACGGCCGATCGAGCGCATCCCGCACGATCGCATCCGCCGGCGCCACCAGGCAATCCGGCTGCTCCCGGCTGATGATGCTCACCCGCCCGAATTGTCCCGGCCGCACCCCCCGGCCCGCCGGAACCCCCACGTCCACGCTCACGAGATTCGTTTTCACATCCGCCGCCCCATCCACGCGCTGGACCGTCGATTCGAATTTCACGGCTCCCCCCATCGCCGGATCGGCGGGGATTTCGATCTGGGCCGCCTGCCCCGCCGAGATCGCCGCCGCCTGCCACGCCGGAATCCCCGCCGCCATGACCAGCCGGTCCAAATCCACGATCTGAACCGCCGTCGTCGTCGGCAGCGCAACCTCGCCCGGATGAACATTGATCGCCACGACGGTCCCGCCGATCGGCGATGTCACTGGCTCCTCGCCCGCTTCCGCCGTCCCCCCAATTCGCCGTGCCGACTTGGCCACGAACAACGTCTGCGCCTTGTCCACGTGTTGCCCCTCGACGCACCGCACCTCCGAGACCACCGCCGGCCAATCGACCGTCACCCGCGCTTCCGCCGCCGCCGCATTCGTCGTCGCCGGCGCCGGCTCCACGGTCCCGAACCCCACGACATATTCATGCAACGTCATCTTCCGGATCGTCCCGATCCGCACCTCCACGTCGGTATGCTTGATTTGCTCCGCCGCCTCGATGTCGCTCGCCAGCGGCGGCGCGGCACGCTCCCTCCATAGAAAATATAGCGCGCCCCCCAAGATCAAAAGGACCCACAGCTTCAACGCCGCAGATACGATCCTCGTCGATTCCATCGGCCGACCATTCTACACGCACTTGCGCGCTTTGCCGCGATTGTCAATTGTCAATTGACAATTGCCTCCATTTGGCATTCCCCCACCCTCCCGCTACCCTACGCCCCGTTTCATGCCCTCCGCACCGCCGAAAATCTGCATGGTCGCCCAGAACGCCTCCCTCCAATTCGGCGGCGAGGCCAGCCTCCCCTGGCTCTTCTTCAAATATCTCCGCCAACGCGGCGTCGATATCCACCTCGTCGTCCACGCCCGCACCCGCCCCGAAGTCCTCGCCGGATTCCCCAACGACCACGACCGCATCCACTTCTCCCCCGAAACAAAATTCGACCGCCTGCTCTGGAAATGCGGCGCACAACTCCCCGACAAGATCGACGTCCAGACCTTCGGCGTCGTCCGCCATCTCTACAACCAACGCTTTCAGCGAAAAATCGTCCGCCGGCTCATCGCCGAGCACGGCATCCAACTCGTCCACGAAATGACCCCCGTCTCGCCCAAGCAGGTCAGCCTGATGTACAACCTCGGCGTCCCCGTGGTCATCGGCCCGCTGGCGGGGGGGATGACGTATCCGCCAGCCTTCCGCCATCTCGAATCCCGCGGCGCTACCGCCATCGAATTCTTCGGCCGCGCCCTTTCGCATCTTCTCAACCGCCTGATGCCCGGCAAGAAAAATGCCGCCGCCCTCATCGTCGCCAACGACCGCGCCAAGAGCGCCCTGCCCAAGGGCGTCCGCGGAAAAATCTACCAAATCCCCGACGCCGGCGTCGATCTGGCCGTCTGGAACCGCAAGGTCGATCTTCCCCCGCGAAATGACGATAAAATCCATTTCGTCTATCTCGGCCGGCTCGCGGATGTCAAAGGCATTCAATTTCTCATCCCCGCCTTCAAAATCGTCGCGGGCCAGGAACCCCGCGCCGTTCTCGACCTCCTCGGCGACGGCGAACGCCGCCAAATGCTCGAAGAAATGACCCGCCGGTTGAATCTCCAGGATCGCGTCAATTTCGCCGGCTGGGTCACCGCCGACGATGCCGCCGCCCGGCTTCGCCAGGCCGACGTCTTCGTCATGCCCAGCCTGCGCGAAGTCGGCGGAATCGTGCTGCTGGAAGCGATGGCCGTCGGCCTGCCCGTCATCGCCACCGATTGGGGCGGCCCCGCCATCCACGTTACCGATGCCACCGGCATCCGCGTCCCCCCAGCCACTCGCGATGGATTCATTCAGGGCTTCGCCGACGCCATGCTCCGCCTGGCCCGCGACGGCGAGGTCCGCCGCCGGATGGGCCAGGCCGGCCTCCAGCGCGTCCAGACAAATCTCTACGATTGGAGCCAGAAAACCGACCGCCTGCTGGAAATTTACGCCGAAGTCCTCGCGGCGAGTTAGGGAGTCTTCACACCCCCGCCCCCACGGCGTCGGCGACGTGCATCACCGCGTTCCTGAAGATTTGCAATCCGTCTCCCTCCTCCGGCAGGGGCCGGCGGGTAGTCCACGCATAATGCTGCGTTGGATCGACGTGCCGTTCGGGGTGTGGCATCAGGCCGAACACCAAGCCGGTCGAATCGCAAACCCCCGCGATGTCGTCCACCGAGCCGTTGGGATTCTCCCCGCCATAGACCAATGCGACTTGATCCTGATCCCACATCGCCTTGCGAACCGCCTCGTCTACCGGAACGAATTTTCCCTCGCCGTGCGCGATGGGCAGATCGATCGGGCCTAGGCCCTTGGTCCAGACGCATTTCTCGCCTTTGGGCAGCAAGTGAATCCAGCGGTCCAGGTATCGGGGGCAATCGTTGTTGGTCAGCGTGGCGGTTTGGCCCGTTCGCCCGGCCAGGGGGCCGGGAAGCAGGCCCGTCTTGACCAAAACCTGAAATCCGTTGCAGATGCCGATCACCGGCTTGCCCGCGCCGATAAATCTCCCCACCGCCTCGCCCAGGTGATGGACGATCTGGTTGGCCAGGATTTTCCCCGCCGCGATGTCGTCGCCATAGCTGAAGCCCCCCGGCAACGCCAGGATTTGAAACTCCTCCAGCACCGCCGGCGATTCCAGGATTCGATTGACGTGCAGCGACTGCGTCGTCGCCCCCGCCCGCTCGAACGCATACGCCGTCTCCCCATCGCAATTGGTTCCCGCCGCACGCAGAATCAGGGTTTTCGGTTTGCTCACGATGGCTTGACAGTCTATCAAATTTCGTTGCTTAATCAGCCGGGTGGGAATAAAATTCGCCAGAGACATCGAAAAGCGTAACGCCTGCCCAATTTGTTTCACGAGAAGGAACCCGATTTATGTCCGCCCAAAGTTCCCAAGCCGAGCAAATCGCCGAGAATGCCGATATCGATCGCGACGCGCCGCAGCCGGCCATTCACGTCGAGCAGCGCAAGCTCTCGCTTCACGATTTTCTTAAAACCTGCGTGAAGATCGGCGGTTCCGACCTTCACCTTCAGGAGGCCAGCACGCCGATGATCCGCGTCGACGGGCGCGCCCGTTTTCTGGATTGTCCCCCTCCGACGGCCCAGGCCATGAAGGAATACGTCGACCAGATCATCGCCGCCCAGGCCGAGCCGGAAAATCGCCGCCAAATCCTCGACCACAAAGGCGCCGTGGACGTGGCCTACAACATGCCCAACGTCGCCCGCTTCCGCACCAGCGTCTTCCACAGCCGCGAAAAATTCGCCGTCGTCATGCGCCGAATCGTCACCAAGATCCCCAATTTCGACGAGCTGAATCTTCCCCCGCTGGTCGAAGGCCTGGCCAACCATCATCGCGGCATCGTGATCGTTTCCGGCACCACCGGCTGCGGGAAATCGACCACCCTGGCCGCCATCATCGGCAAAATCAACCGCACCCGCTGCGAACGCATCATCACCGTCGAGGACCCCATCGAATATCAGCACGAAAACGCCAAGAGCCTCGTCAGCCAGGTCGAAGTCGGCACCGACAGCGAGAGCTATGAATATGCCCTGCGATCCATGATGCGCCAGGATCCCGACACCATCCTCATCGGCGAGATGCGCGACACCTTCTCCCTCTCCACCGCCCTGCGCGCCGCCGACACCGGCCACCTCGTCTTCACCACCGTTCACGCCACCAATGCGTCCATGACCATCGAACGCATGGTCTCCCTTTTCGATGTAAATCAAAAGGAGCTTCAGCAGACGCAGCTTGGGTTAAACCTCGTCGCCGTCTGCTGCCAGCGTCTGGCCAAGCGCCGCGACGGCAAGGGCCGCGTCCCCGTGGTCGAAATCATGCAGTCCACCCCCCTGGTGCGCAAATACATCCTCGACGGCGAATACGAAAAGCTTAAAGGCACCGTCGGCAACAAGGAAGGCGGATGCCAGAGTTTCGACCAGCACCTCACCGAGTTGTTCCAGAAGCAGATCATCGACGTGGCCGAGGCCAAGCGCCTGGCCAGCAACGTTGACGCCCTGAACCTGGCCCTCCGCGGCATCGGCAACAGCGACACCCGCCTGCGACAATGAGTAAAGGGGACATTCAAGATTTCCGCGGTTCGGGCGGTCGGCCGCATGGCCTTTATGGGGCCGCGGGCGCCGCATTCGCCTGGTCGATCGCGACGCGCAGGGTGTCGGGGTTGGTCCATTGCTGGCGGGTGGCGATGGTTCCGTCCTTGCCGATCACAATGGCTCCATTGGGAAATGTTCCGTAGGCATTGGAGACCGCATCGTCCATCGAATCGACGGCCATGGGAATGGTGATCCTCAGTTCGCGCTGCGCTTCCAGGGCCTCGGCCTTTCGATCGTCGAGCGTCGCGGCCTGGGGCACGGAGATGCCTTCATCCTTGTTTCGCTGCACGTCCTTGTCTCCGGCTGGAAACGCTTCGCGCGTATAGACGATCATGAAAAATGCGCGAGGGCCTTCGGCCGTTTTCAGCGTTTCCATCTCCTGGGCATGTTGCCGAAATACCGGGCAGGACATCGATCCGAACTCCAGGACCAGGACGTGGCCCTTATATTTCGAGGGCGTGAATGTGTGGCCGTTCAATTCGATCAACCGCACGTCCGGCACGGGCGATCCGGCGTCCGGGCCGGAGGTTTGCAGATCGGCGGGAAGTGCCACGTCGGATTCCGTCCCCGGCTTGCCGCCGCCCGGCTCCGGAGCGGAGCGGCTGGATTGTCCGCGCTCTTGGCGGATTTGTTGGATCGCCTGCATCAGCGATTGCATCTGATCCGGAGTGAGAATGGTTTGCAGCTGCTCACGCATATTCTGGCGAACCTGTTGCATGTCCGCTTGAACATCCTCGCCCGCCTGGGCTTTCTGACGGAGGTCAGCCATCTTCTGCCGGGTGGACTCCAGCAGATCGGCCACCTGTTTCTTTTGGTCGTCGGAGAGATCGAGCTTGGCGATGGCCTGCCGGAGGTTTTCGATCATTTCTCCCCCGGGGCCATTGCGGCCTGGGGCGCCGTCGGCGCCGATTCCGGGGCGGGTGGCAGGCCCAGGGCCGGGTCTCCGTTCCAGCTCCTGGTCCACCGTTTTCATCTGTTCGTTGGTCAAGACCTGCGACAATTGCTGACGAAGCTGATGGCCGAACGCGGCCAGCTTTTGATACCGTTCCGGTGGCTGCATATCCGCCAGAGTTTGCGACAGATCGATACCCTGTTGGTTGGCGGCGTCGAAGAAGGCATCGACCTTGGTTTTCTCGTCGTCGGTGAGATTCAATTGGCTGACGGCCCTTTTCAGGCGTTGGATGACGAACGCCGGCCCCGGGCGCATCCCGGGCGACACCGAGGCGTTTCCCGGCCGCGTCGTCGTATCCGCCTGCGCCGCAGCCGGCATCGCGGCCAGCCCGGCCAAGGTCACCACCGCCATGAACCCTCGTCCCAACCTGTTGAGCATGGTTATCCTTTATGATAGCGCTCTTCCGGATTCTTAACGCGCGCCTGAAGCGATTATTGCCTTGGCGTTGTCAATGCCGCGATTGCCGTTTGACGCTAAAGGTCTTGATCGGCTATGCTTCGGGCAATCCCACCGGGCCCTTGGCCATGGCGGCATCGGGGCCTCGCGTGACTCGACATCCTTTGCTTTTGGCCGGCGCCGTTGCGACCTTCTGCTTGATTCTCGGCGGCTGCCAGCCCAAGACCGTCGCCTATCACCCCCGCAATGATTTCGTGCTCATTTCCGATCCCTCGTTTGTCAAAGCCTGGGACGTTCAAATCCCCCTGCATTCCGGCGACTCGGTCAAGGGGATCTATTTCCTCGACGGCGTCGTGCACGTGCTGACCAACATGAATTACGACCACGCCGTCAAGGGCGACAGCGGCGACCTCCTCTATCGCAACGAGATCGGAACCCCCGACCTCTCCCTTCAGGGCGGCCCCACCCTCGTCACCGGCGGCATCGTCTTTCCCACCACCCACACGCTGGAGTTGTATAGCCGAACCGGCAGATACGTCAGGTCCGTCGACGTGAAATATAACATCACCAACCAGGCGGTCGGCAGCCACAATTTCGTCTACGTCGGTCTGGATTTCGAGAAGGGTTGCCTCGCCCAGGCGGATGTCACTCAGGATATCGAACCCGTCCAGTGGACCTTTCTGACTTTCGGCTCCGTGGACGGCGCCGTGGGCGTTTCGGACAACGTCATCTACTGCGGCAGCGAGGACGGCTCCATTCGCGCCTGCGCCGAGGACCGAACCCCCTATTGGACGCTCCTGCCCAATGACGCCTTTGACACCCAGAGCAAAATCCTCTCCGCCGTCGCCGTCGACAGCACCGGCTGTTATTGCTCCACCACCGCGGGAAAACTCTATTGCCTGGACAAAAGCAACGGCAAGTTGAAATGGCAGTATTTCGCCGGCGAGCCGTTGACCACCGGCCCACAGGTCACCGACACCGCCGTTTATCAATATGTTCCCGACGTCGGATTGACCGCCATCGACAAAACAACAAAACTGACCCTCGGCAATGGGGAAACAGCCGCGGCCCCTTTCCACTCGCCTCGCTGGACCGTCAAAGACGCCGCCAGGGTCCTGGACGAAGATGACCAATACGTCTACGTCGTGCTCGGAACGCCCGATGAGATGCGCGGCCTGGCGGCAGTCGACAAGCAAACCGGCCGGATCGCCTTCAGAACCCATCGCCGAGACCTGATTTTCGCCGCATCCCAACCCAAGGCTGCCCTCCTCTACGTCGTCACCGGCAACGGCCTTGTCATGGCCTTGAAACCCGTGGTGCAGCCCGGCTCCTACGGCGAAATCGCCGAGAACCGTGCCCCCGAAGACTCCCTCCCTTCGTTCGATGGATGGCCCGCTCATGTCCGATGATCTGGTCCCAGTTCGCCGAGCCTTGCTTTCCGTTTCGGACAAGACCGGCCTTCTCGAATTCGCCTCGGCGCTTGGCAATGAATTCAAGGTCGAACTGGTCAGCACCGGCGGCACGGCGCGGTTCCTTCGCGAAGCCGGCTTGAAAGTCGCCGACGTCTCCGATGTCACCGGCTTTCCGGAAATGATGGACGGCCGCGTCAAGACGCTGCATCCCAAAATCCACGGCGGATTGCTGGCCCTGCGCGACAACCCCCAGCACCTCGATGCCATGAAGGCCCACGGCATCCACCCCATCGACTTGCTCTGCGTCAACCTCTATCCCTTCCAGCAGACCGTTGCCAAGCCGGACGTTTCGCTCGACGAAGCCATCGAAAACATCGACATCGGCGGCCCGGCGATGATCCGCTCGGCCGCGAAAAACCACCGCTTCGTCCTGGTCGTCACCGATCCCGGTCAATACGAAAAAGTCCTGGGCGATCTGCGGAAACACGGCGGATCGTCCTGCGCGGCCCATCGGTTCAAACAGGCCCGCCGCGCCTTTGCCCACACCGCCGCCTACGATGCGGCGATTGCCGATTTCCTCCAGGAAAAAATCGAGCCTGAAATTCTCCCCGAACAACTCCAGCTTCGCCTGACGCGCCGGCAAGTCCTGCGATACGGCGAAAATCCCCACCAAAAAGCCGCGCTCTATGTCGATGATCGAAAAAGCAGTGAATCCTCCGTCGCGAGGGCGACGCAACTCCATGGCAAGGAGCTTTCATACGTCAATCTTCTCGACTCCGATGCCGCGCTGGCGGCGGTGAAGGAATTCGACCGGCCCGCCGCTTGTATCGTGAAGCACGCCACCCCCTGCGGCTTCGCCGTCGCCGAAACTCCCGCGGAAGCCTTCCACCGTGCTTTCGACGGCGATCCGCTGGCGGCGTTCGGCGGAATCGTCGCCATCAATCGAACCATCGACCTCGGCGTCGCAACCGCCATCATCTCCATCGACAAGCTGCTGGAAGTCATCGTCGCCCCGGATTTCGCCGAGGATGCCTTGGCTATTTTGAAAGACCGCTGGAAAAACGTCCGCCTTCTTCGCGTCGGAACCCTGGGAACCGCCGATCCCTCCGAACTCCACATGCACAAGATCGCCGGCGGATTCCTGCTCCAGCAGCGCGATCTGGCCGGCGTCGATGAATCCGCGTGGAAGATCGCTTCGCGCCGCCCTCCCACCCATGCGGAACTGGCCGATTTGAAATTCGCCTGGATCGCCT
>JBEKIV010000030.1:0-23155 GCA_050011595.1 Tepidisphaeraceae bacterium | reverse complement strand
CCGGCCGGTGAATACCAGGCGGGCGATGTCGGCGTAGGACACGCAAATCTTCTTATCGTTGTCCTTGGGGAACAGCCGGACGAAACAATCGGCCAGCGTCTTGCCCTCGCTCCGGCGATCGAACACGTAGCCATCCACGGTGCTCCCGTCCTTGCGCGTGATCGTCACGTCGCCGCGATAGTCGAATGCCTTTTCCAGCGCAGCGCGGATTTCATCCTCGGTGGCCAGCGACGGAATCTGGCCTTCCAGGTTCTCGTGCGAGAAGCCGGGGACGGTTTCGGCGGCGTCAGCGTTTCGGATTTCGGATTTGATTCGTCATTCGGATTTCGGATTTCGGATTTCTTCCTCACACTCTTTCCATCTCCTGCTTCGAACTCCTGACCGTCAGGGGAACGATCTGTTCGGATGCGGTGGGAAACGGCTGCTTGAGCATTTCCTCGGCTTGTTCATCCGTATACTCGCCGCCGAATAAACTTGCTTTAGCCGCCCGAAAGATCCCCGCGATGGACCCGAACGTGTCGTCCACCGCGCTGGCTTCGTAGCCGCTGTGGACCATGCAGTTGGCGCACTTGCGGTTGCCGCTTTCCGTGCCGTAGCGCTCCCATTCGGTGGTTTCGATCAGTTCGGCGAAGGTGTCGCAATAGCCGTCCTGGAGGAGATAGCAGGGCTTTTGCCAGCCGAAGACGTTGTACGTCGGCATTCCCCAGGGCGTGCATGGGTAATGCCGCCGGCCCATGAGGAATTCGAGGAACAGGGGGCTTTGGTTGAACTTCCAGCGTTTTTCGCGGTTGCTGAGGATGGCGCGGAAGAGTTTGCGCGTTCGGGCCCGGCCGAGAAAATGCCGCTGGTCGGGGGCCTTGTCGTAGCTGTAGCCGGGCGACAGCATCATCCCTTCCACGCCCAGGTCCATCATTTCCCCGAAGAACGCGCGGACGCTGTTGGGATCGGCCCCGTCGAAGAGCGTGGTGTTCGTGGTCACGCGGAAGCCGCGCTTCACGGCTTGGCGGATGCCCTCGATGGCGATGTCAAAACCGCCGTCGCGGCAAACGGAAAAGTCGTGGTGCTCGCGCTGGCCGTCCATGTGAACGCTGAAGGTGAGATATTTGCTCGGCTTGAACAGCTCGAGCTTCTGCTTCAGGAGCAGGGCGTTGGTGCAAAGATAGACGTATTTTTTTCGCTCGACCAGACCGGCGACGATCTGGTCGATCTGGGGATGGAGCAGCGGCTCGCCGCCGGGAATGCTGACCATGGGCGCTCCACATTCCTCCACCGCCTTGAAGCACTGATCGGGGGTGAGATTTTTCTTCAGGACGTGCGCCGGGTATTGAATCTTGCCGCAGCCCGCGCACGCCAGGTTGCACCGAAACAGCGGTTCCAGCATCAGAACCAGCGGATACCGCTTTCGCCCGGCCAGTTTTTGCCGCAACACGTAGCTTGCGACCGTCCACATCTGAGAAACAGGTACACTCATAACATTCCAAAGCATAACCGGAGGAGGCGTTTGGTTACAATGCCCGCGTGAGCCGATGCAATTGGTTAATTCTGACGGCATTAGCGATGGAAGCGAAAGCCATCGCGGCTGAGCTTGGTGAGCCGATGGCGGCTGCGCGGATTGGCCTGCATGTGATTGGCATCGGCGCAAGGCGATTGAACCGCCAAATGCTGGGCCAATCCAGCGGGATCATTCTGGCGGGTCTGGCGGGCGCATTGGACCCCGCCCTGGCCATTGGCGACATCGTCGTCGATTCGGCATCTGGGTCTCTCCCCCTCGTGCGCTTTCCCCGCGGAAAGATTTACGCGGCCGATCATTTGGTCGACACGGTGGCCGAAAAGCGGCGGCTGTTCCAGGACACCGGCTGCGCAGCGGTGGATATGGAGAGCGCCATCGTCCGCGAATTGACCGAAGTGATGGGCCTGCCCATGCTGCACGTCCGCGCCATCAGCGATACGGCCGATGAGGCCGTTCCCGACCGAATGATGGATTGGATTGATGATGCGGGCAGACTGCGGGCCCCAAAACTAAAACTCCTCGCGGATTTGACGCTCCATCCGCGACAGATTCCCGCGATGATTCGTCTGGGTAAAAATTCCCGTTTGGCGCTGCGGCGAATGACCAAGGCCGTCGGAGTCATTCTTCAACAAGAAGTTGCGGCTCGCCGAACCGATTCCTAAGATTGCCGATGAAATTGGGAAACCGCAATGCCCGACCATGCCGAACGTTCCCTGGCCGGTTCGCAAAACGCTTTTCTGGAGGCGTGCCGGCTGATGCCCGGCGGGGTGTCGTCCCCGGTGCGCGCTTTCAAAGCGGTCGGCGGAACGCCGATCTTCATCAAGGAGGGACTGGGCTGCCTCGTCAAGGACGTGGATGGGAATTCCTATATTGATTACGTCGCCAGCTATGGGCCGTTAATCGTCGGCCACGCCCACGAGCGCGTCGTGGCCAGCTTGGCCAAGGCCATCGGGCATGGAACCAGCTTCGGCGCCCCGACGGAATTGGAAACGCAGCTTGCCGCCCAAATCGTCGCGGCCATGCCGACGATCGAGATGGTGCGTTTCGTGAATAGCGGCACGGAAGCGGTGATGAGCGCCATCCGTCTGGCCCGCGCCGCCACGGGCCGGGACAAAATCGTCAAATGTATCGGCTGTTATCACGGACATGCCGATTCGTTGCTGGTGCAGGCCGGCAGCGGCGCGCTGACCCTGGGCGTGCCCAGCAGCCCGGGAGTTCCCAGGTCCATCACGGAAAATACCCTGCTCGCGCCTTACAACGATCTGGATGCGGCGGACAAACTCTTCTCCCAACACGGCAAGGAACTGGCGTGCTTCGTGGTCGAGCCGGTGGCGGGAAACATGGGCGTCGTTCCGCCGGCAGCGGGATATTTGCCCGGGTTGCGCGAGCTTTGTACCCGCCACGGCACGCTGCTTCTGTTCGATGAAGTCATGACCGGCTTTCGCGTCGCCCTCGGCGGAGCGCAGCAGATTTTCAACGTCAAACCCGATCTGACTTGCCTGGGCAAAGTGATCGGCGGCGGATTGCCGGTCGGCGCCTACGGCGGACGACGCGACCTGATGGAACAAGTCAGCCCCTCCGGCCCCGTCTATCAGGCCGGCACCCTCAGCGGAAATCCCCTGGCCATGAGCGCCGGATTGGCGACGTTGGAAATCCTCAAGGAGCCGGGCGCTTACCAAACGCTCGAACAGCGCGGCGCGGCCCTCGAGGCCGGCCTGAAAGAATCGGCCCAGTCGGCCGGCGTGCCGCTGGTCGTCAATCGCGTCGGTTCCATGCTCACCCCGTTCTTCGTCAAAGCTGGCGACGCCGTCACTAATTTCGACCAAGCCGCCGCCTGCGACACCGCCGCCTACGCCAAATTCTTTCACGCCATGCTCGCCCAGGGCGTCTTCCTTGCCCCCAGCCAATTCGAGGCCATGTTCATCGGCCTGGCCCACGGAAAGAAGGAGATTGCCCAATCCATCGCCGCCGCCAAGACATCCCTCGCCGCCGTCCGCGGCTCGCGCGGGAAAAAGAAATGAATTTCGCGTAATATCCCCTCGGTTTAGCCGCTGTTTCAAATCCGCGTGACTCTTCCGGAACGCCCACGGCGCCGCCGTGGGATTTGCCCCGCGCGGGCAAGTTTTGAATCAGCTTCTTACCCGCGTCACTTGTGACGCGCGTTGTTGATCTCGGAGAACCTATGTCCGTCAACGTGGCGATCGTCGGCGCAACCGGGGCGGTGGGACAGGAGTTCCTCGCCGTCCTGGCCGAACGGAAATTTCCCATTAAAAATCTCCTCCTGCTGGCCAGCGCACGCAGCGCGGGCAAGCAATTGGAGTTTGCCGGCAAGACGTACACCATCCAGGAGTTGACCAAGGAGAGTTTCAAGGACGTGAACATCGCGTTTTTCTCCGCGGGCGGAAGCGTGAGCCGGGAATTCGCCCCGGCGGCGGTGGCGGCCGGGGCCGTCGTGGTGGACAACACCTCCGCCTTCCGCATGAAGCAGGGCGTGCCCCTGGTCGTCCCGGAAGTGAATCCCGAGCAGATCGCCAAACACAACGGCCTGATCGCCAATCCCAATTGCAGCACCATCATCATGAATGTGCCGGTCTGGCCGTTGCATCGGACCAATCGCGTCCGCCGGATCATCGTCAGCACCTATCAGGCGGTGAGCGGCGCCGGGGCGGCGGGATTGCGCGAGTTGGAACAACAGATCAAGGCCTATGCCGGCGGGGCATCGATCGAGCGGCATTTGTTTCCCCACCAGATCGTCCACAACCTCTTCAGCCATAACACCAAGATCGCCGACAACGGCTACAACGAAGAGGAAAACAAGATGGTGAACGAAACGCGGAAGATTTTCGGCGATCCGCGGATCATGGTGTCGGCGACCTGCGTTCGCGTGCCGATCCCGCGCGCCCACAGCGAGTCGATCAACCTCGAATTCGACCGCCCGATCGCTCCCCAAGAGGTCCGGCAAATTCTTTCCCTCGCGCCGGGCGTGAAGATCGTGGACGATCGGGAGAAAAATTATTTCCCCATGCCGCTGGATGCCAGCGGCCAGGACGACGTTCTGGTCGGCCGCATCCGCCAGGACATCAGCCGCGACGACGGCCGGGGAATCGAGTTGTTCGTCAGCGGCGACCAGGTCCGCAAAGGCGCCGCCACCAACGCGGTGCAAATTGCCGAAAGATTAGTGGCAAGTAGTTAGTGGCAAGTTGCAAGCAGCAGAGATAACTTGCCACTTGCAACTTGCAACTTGCACTTCATGAAAATCGTCCACATCATCACCCGCTTGATCATCGGGGGAGCACAGGAGAATACGCTGCTCTCCTGCCGGGGCCAGCACGATCTGGGGCATGACGTGACGCTTATTGCCGGGCCGGCCATCGGACCGGAAGGGTCGCTCCTGGAGCAGGCGCAAACCCAGGGCTATCGCGTCATCGTCCTTGACGAGATGCGGCGGGCGATTCATCCCCTCCGGGATTTTCGGACCTACCGCCATCTGGTCCGGCTGCTGCGAGAATTGAATCCGGACATCGTCCACACCCATTCGAGCAAGGCCGGCATCCTCGGCCGATGGGCGGCCAATCGAGCGAAAAATCCCGCCGTCGTTCACACCATCCACGGCCTGGCGTTCACCGCCTCGACCAATCCGGCGGTCAATTGGGTTTACAAAATGCTGGAAAAACGCGCCGCGGCGCTAACGACGCGAATCGTTTGCGTGGCCGATGCGATGCGCGAGCAATCCCTGGCGGCCGGCATCGGCCGCGCCGAGCAGTACGTCACGATCTACAGCGGAATGGAGACCGAGCCGTTTCTCAATCCCCCGGCGCCGCGCCAGCGGGTGCGGTCGTCGCTGGGGATCAACGACGAAAATATCGTCGTCGGCACCATCGCGAGATTATTCGATCTGAAAGGCCACGACGATCTTCTGCAAATCGCGCCGCAGTTATGCGGCCAATTCCCAACCCTGCGATTTCTCTGGGTGGGCGATGGCCTGTTGCGCCCGCGGCTGGAGGCGGAAATGAATCGCATGGGACTGCGCGACCGGTTCATCCTGACCGGAATGGTCCCCCCGCAGCGCGTGCCGGAATTGACCGCGGCGATGGACGTTCTGGTTCATCCCTCCCGCCGCGAAGGCCTGGCCCGCGCCCTGCCGCAGGCCGCCCTGGCCGCAATCCCGGCCGTCGCCTACGACATCGACGGCAACCGCGAAGGCCTCCGCGACGGCATCACCGGCATCGTGCTTCCGCCGTTCGACCTGCGAAAATTATCCGACGCAATTGCCACGCTTGCCAGGGACGAATCGCTGCGAAAGCGAATGGGACAGGCCGGACGCCAATTCGCCCTCGGCAGGTTTGATGCCAAGGTGATGGTGGAAGCGCTGGATCGGCTGTATGGGGAAATTCGAAACTCGAAATTCGAATGACGAATCAAATTCGAAATTCTAAACTCGAAACGGTCTTCATTCGGTCATTCGGATTTTGGATTTGATTCGTCATTCGGATTTCGGATTTCAGGTTTCCGGCTAAAATGGGGTTATGGCGTCATTTCTCATCATCGGCCCTCACCCCGACGATCAGGAGCTCGGCATGGGCGGCACGATCGCCCGGCTGATTGAGCAGGGTCATCGCGTGCATCTGGTGGACATGACCAGCGGCGAGCCGACGCCGCTCGGATCGCCGGAAATTCGCCGGCGCGAATCCGCCGCCGCCGCGAAAATCCTCGGCGTCCAGCGAACCCAAGTGGGCCTGGTCAATCGTGAAGTGACTCACGATCTGGCCAGCCGGCATAAGCTGGCGGCCGTGATCCGCGTACATCGGCCGGACGTGCTTTTCCTGCCGTATCCCGTGGATGCGCATCCCGATCACGTGGCGGTCACGCGCATCGGCGAGGACGCCCGCTTCGACGCCAAGCTCACCCACAGCGACATTCCTGGCCAGCCTTGTTATCCCAAGCGAATCCTCTATTACTTCTGCACCCACTTGCGCATGTCCTTTCAGCCGACCTTCTGCATCGACATCAGCGCGCAGATCGAGAAGAAAATGGCCGCCATCCTGGCGTATGAATCGCAGTTCGTCTGGAATCACAGCCCCGTGCCGGAGATGGTCAAGACCCTCACCGCCTATTTCGGCGGCCGGATCGGCGTCGCCCATGCCGAGCCGTTCTTCAGCCACGAAACCCTGGGACTGAATGGATTGGATCAATTGATTTAGATCGCCTAACAGAATTAACCACAGAGAGCACAGAGCACACAGAGATAAAAAAGTGACGGGCGATGCTTTGCTCGCAACTCGCAACTCGCAACTTCCTTGGTGGCTTCCCCATCCGGATCACGTCCCTGATGCGGCGACGGGCGGGGTGGGCAGCACGATCGGGATCAGCTCCGAAACGTGCCGGATGACGTGGTCCGCGGTCGAGCGCGCCGGCGATCCCGGCTGCTTCAGGGCGGTCTGCATTCCCAGCCGGGCGGCGCCCTCGACGTCATTTTTCACCCCGTCGCCGACGAACAGGGTTTCCCGCGGCTCGGCGCCGAGGGCGGCCAGGGCGTGTTTGAAGATGGAAGGGTGCGGCTTGCGCTTGCCGAATTCGCTCGAATAAATCCGAACGGGGAAATATTCCAGCAGACCGATTTCCTCCAGATGCCGGTCCAGCAGCATCGACGTGAACCAGGTATTGGAGACGATGCCCATCCTGACGCCGGCGTCGCGGAAGCGCTGCAGGGTGGGGATGAGGTCTGGTGCGATGCTGCCGTATTCGACGATGGCCTCGTACCAGAGCCAGGCCAGCTCGCCCATGAACTGGTCGGTATCCGGGGCGCCCAGGCGCCGGGTTCGGCGGCGCATGAGTGCGACGATGTTGAACTCGCGGCGTCGCAGCCGCGCCAGGAGGATGCCAAGACGCACGGCCGCGAGGTTGCCGCGGCGGTATCGCGCCAGCGACGGAAGCCGGCAACCGATCTCCCTCAGCCGCTGATAGCTCGCCCGCACGCCGCGGTCGATAATGAAGTGGATGTCCAGTGGACGGAAGTCCACCAGCGTATCCCCAAGATCGAACAGCACCGCTCGGATCATAAGATTGCCAAGACCCGCCGTAATTGCGCGCTACACCCGCGTTTAATTTACTCTTGATCTCTTTGCCCGGCAAAGGTTGGGTCATTGGTCATTGGTCATTGGTCATTGGTCATTGGTCATTTGTCATTGGTCATTTGTCCTTTGTCATTTGCAAGACAATTCGGGATCGGCGATACCAATGACAAGTGACAAATGACAAGTGACAAATGACATGGCGTTTTTCCCGATTGTTTCCCGTTGGCTGCACCTGATTTCAGCCTGCCTGGCTGTCGGCGGGGTTTTGTTCATCCGCTTCGTTCTGCCGGGAGGATTGAAGCTCCTGCCCGAAACCCAGCACCAGCCAGTCCTGCTGGCGGTCCGGCGGAGGTTCAAAAGGATCGTTCACGCGGCGATTTTTCTTTTGCTGCTCACGGGCATTTACAACACCTCTCTGGCATGGGACAAATACCAACTGGATAAAGCACTGCTCCACGCGTTGTGGGGCACTCACGTTTTTCTGGCGGCGTGTGCGTTCACGATCTCGCTGTACGTGCTGGCCGGGCCACGGCCGCCCCGGTCGCATCGCAAACTGATGGCCTTGAACTTCGCGATCCTCCTGCTGGTGGTTGCGGCGGCATCCACGCTCAAGTGGGCCCGCGAACGCGCCGTAGCGGAACATCCCGCGACCGTCGCGCCACTTCCGCCGACGATTGCGGAACATCCGCCGACGGTTCCGGTTTCGGATAAGCAATGACCAATTATTTCCTTTACATGCTGCTATTTCTGTTCGCCCGGTATCTCCACATCGTTTGTGCGACCGTGCTGATCGGCGGGACGCTGTTTTACGAGATGGTGGTTCCCCCGGCCATCGACGAACTAAAACAGGAGCAGCAGTTGTTCATTTTCGCCCGGGCCCGATGGTTCTTCAAATGGATCGTCTGGGTCTGCGCGGCGTTGATCCTGATCAGCGGGGTGATCGGCACCTACGGCCACTGGGCGGAATACAACCAGGAATCGGCCTACCATTTGCCCCCCACTGGGCTGGGCCAGGCGCAGACCATCCCGTTGGCGCCGATGGCGCGGCCGGGATGGTGGTGGGCCGCCCATGCCAGTTGCGGCATCCTCGCGATGATCATCGCGGTCAGCCTGACGATCGGCAAGGTGCCTCCCAGCCAGCCCATCCGTTGGATGCGGTTGAATCTCGTCATCCTGCTGCTGGTGATGTTCCTGGCGACGGCGACCCGGCAAACGCGTCTGGAGGCCGGCTCCGTCAACCACCCGACGGCCAGCCCGGGGGAATCGACCGAAACCATTCCGCGATGAACGGGGCGGCCGATCCATCTTCCCCTCGCCCCCTGTTGCAAGAACAGGACCAATCCGTCGCTCCCGGCGTGAGCCTGGCTGCCGGCGGGCTTCGGATGAGTTTCTCCCGCGGCGGCGGGCCGGGCGGGCAGAACGTCAACAAACTCAACACCAAGGCCGAGGCGTGGATCGCGCTCGGTCGGATTTCCGGGTTGTCGGCCGCGGCGCTGGCGCGGCTTCGCGCGCTGGGCGGGCGGCGGATTACGGCGGCGGATGAATTGCACCTTGTCAGCGACGTCCACCGCACGCAGGAACGCAACCGGCGCGAGATTTTCAGCCGGCTGCGGGACCTGATCGTTCTGGCCCGGAAGGAGCCTAAACGCCGCCGCAAGACCCGCCCCACCGCCGCCTCGCGGCGCCGCCGGCTGGAATCCAAACGCCGCCAATCTCAAGCCAAGGCCTCACGCAGCGGACGCGCCTGGGATTGAGACAAATTCTCATGCTCGTTGAACGCGGGAACGACGACCCAGATCACGGGGCCGCGATCTCTTGGGTAGCTCGGTTTGCACGGCGCTTCGCCGCGGCTTGGTACAGAACGATCGACGCGTACATCGCCATCGCTGCGGTGAGCCCGATCGGGCGCACAATGATACAACGTGGCTCAACCATGAGCGGCCCGACGTTGTGCGCCAGCACCAGAGCCGCGACCGCGATTACACCCGTCAGCAGGCGCAGTACGCCGCCGCCTAGCATGCCGGGGAACAGCAGCGCAAAAGGGGCAAGCAGGGTGACGTCGACGTATGCCCAGCGAAACGGCAGGAAAAAATCCATCAGCACGCCGAGGAGAAGCACGCAGCCAAGGGCATCACGCGCCGGCAGCGCGTTTGACCAGATCATGGCCATGGTAAAAGCGGCGCAGATCAGTCCTGCCACCACCATCCCATAAAGGTTCCACTTCGCCGGGTCGGACAGAAAATGAACTCGGGCGGCAATCCGCGGCATTACCTCGCAGGCAAACGTCACGTTTCTTTTCAGCGTTTGCAGGATCTCGAACTGGCGAATCCCTTCGATGGTTTGAGGAACCGCCGGCAGATTTTGCTTCGCGGCGGCGAAAAACGCGGCATCGGTCACGTATCTATTCTGAAGCGATACGTTGCGGAAGTAGCTTGGCCATAGCCGTGCGCCTCCGAATGAAAACGTGGAGGCGATGAGAATCAAGGCGAAACCGGCGGCGCCGTAGGCGGTCTTGCGATAGCCCGCCAGCCACAGGGCTGGAACCATGACCACCGGCGTAAGCCGAACCGAAATCACCAGTCCCAACGGAAGACCGTTCCACCAATGGTCGCGGCGGGCGTAGCCCTCCGCCCCCTTTCGACCCAGGCACAACCACACGGTGGCGACCGTGCCAAGCAGCACAAACACGTAATACTGGCCGCGTTCCACGTGCAGCCGCCAGAACGGGCCGCAAGCAAAAAATACCACGGCGAGCAGGAAGAAGGCGTTTCGCACAACGCTTGATGCCATCAGTTGCCCGAGCAGATAAATGGACGATAGCAGCGCCGTCCACTCCAGGCACCACCAGATCCATCGCTGGGTGGTAAAGGCCAGCTTCGCAAAAGGCGCGTAAAGCCAGAGCAAGGTGGGTGCGTACGTACACCGGCTGAACTGCAACGCGTAGCGATCCGGGTCTTGAAGTGTTTCCGGCAGATCGGCACGCATCGGAAGGAAGTACGGGTCCAGCCCCCGCAGCATGGCCCGCGTGCCCACTACCCGCGCGCGCAAATCCGTGCCGTAATAATGCCTGGCATCAAGGAAGGATTGAACGACCGCCGCCAGCAGCAGCAGCAACACCACCAGCCGGACGCAAACATACAACCGCGACGCCGTCGCGGTTTCGGGTTCGACCGGTTGTTGCGCCTGGCCTTCCAACAACTGCTCCGCTGTAATTCAGCAATAGCGGCGGCGCCGTGGGCGTTGGTTTGATCCGAACACGAATTTAATTATTGATCTTCGCCGAAGTCCTCTTCGTCGTCGTCGTCGTCGTCGTAGTCGTCGTCATCGTCATCGGGATTGTCGAACTCGTCCTCCTCTTCATCCTCCTCGTCTTCGTCCTCTTCTTCCTCTTCCTCTTCCTCCTCTTCCTCATCCTCGAAGTCGTCCTCGTCGAGGTCCTCCTCAATCTCCTCTTCTTCCTCCTCCTCCTCCTCTTCTTCCTCCTCTTCCTCATCCTCGACCTCTTCGTCTTCGTCGTCTTCCTTCTCCGCGTCGTCTTCCTTTTCTTCCTCCTCGTCTTTTTGGTCAGGCTCGTGGCGGGGCTTGCGCTTGGCGGCCTGCGGGACTGGCCCCATCAATTCCAGCCACCACAAATCCGACGTCTCCACGCGCGGGGCGATCAAACCCATTCTCGTCAATGCCGTCAAAACCACCGATCCCTGACCACCCTGATTTGATTCACGACTCATAAACAGTCCCAATTTACTTGCGGATATTTCTCCGAACGCCCAACGGCCCAAGATGGGCCAATCGGGCGGTATTGGAACGAGCCGGTCCGGTCGCGTCAAGGGCCAAAATCACCTTGGCGACAACTGCTTTGCGGAGCTATTTGGTTGGACCGCGGCGCAGCCGCAGAGCATTGCCAATGACGGTGACATCGGATAGCGCCATCGCGGCGGCGGCGATGAGCGGATTGAGCAATCCAAACGCCGCCAGCGGGATCGCCAGCACGTTGTACGCGAAGGCCAGAAAAAAATTCTGACGGATCACGCGCATGATGTCGCGGGACAGGCGGATCGTGGCGGCGACGCCGAGGAGACTGCCTCCCACCAGCACGATTCCGCCGGTTTCCTTGGCGACATCCGCGCCGGAGCCGATGGCGATGCCCAGATCGGCCGCCGCCAGCGCCGGGGCGTCGTTGATGCCATCGCCGACCATCGCGACGACCGCCCTGCGGCCATTGGGCCGCGATTCCTGCAATTGGCGGATGACCTGGGCTTTCTCCCCGGGCTTGACGCCGGCGCGAACCTGGTCGATTCCAACCTGGCGCGCCACCGCCCCGGCAGAGGCCGCCGTGTCTCCCGTCAACAACAGCGTCCGCAGATTCATGCCGTGCAGCTCGGCGATTGCCGCCTTCGATTCCGGTTTGACCGCGTCGGAAAATACGACCGATCCCAAATCGCGAACCACGCCATCCGTTACCTGCCCCACGTGAACGGCCGTGCCGGAGTCGGATGAATCCTGGGAGACGGGCAACCCGTGCTCAACCAAAAGCGCCCGGCTGCCGACGACGAATTTCTTTCCGTCGATTTCGGCGACGACGCCCAGGCCCGGGACGTTGTTGAATGATTGGGGTTCGCAAATCGTCGCGCCTTCGGCGCGGGCTTTGGCAACGATGGCCTTGGCCAGAGGATGGGCGCTGAACTGCTCGGCCGATGCCGCCACGGCCAGAAGCGTTTGCGCCGAGATGCCATCCGCGGCGGCGATGGCGCGGACGGTGGGGCGGCCCTCGGTGACGGTGCCGGTCTTGTCCAGCACGACGGTGTCGATGCGCTCGGCGGTTTGCAGGGCGTCGATGTCGCGGATGAGAATTCCGCGCCTCGCACCCGCTCCGGCGCCGACCATGATCGCCGCCGGCAACGCCAGCCCCAGCGCGCAGGGGCAGGCGATGATCAATACGCTGCAAACGGCATTGGCGAGCATCCCCAGCGTTCGCCCCACGGGCCAGTGATTCCAAACGCCAAATCCGTACCACCCCGCCGCCGTCAGCAACGCGACGATCAGAACCCCCGGCACAAAAACGGCGGCGATCCGATCGGCCAGACGCTGCACGGGCGGCTTGGAGGATTGGGCGGATTCCACCATTCGCACGATCTGCGCCAGCGCGGATTCCCGACCAACGCCCGTCGCCCTAACCGTCAGCCGCCCATCCGTGTTCATCGTCCCCCCCACCACTGCATCGCCGATGTCCCGCAGCACGGGCAACGGTTCGCCGGTGATCATCGATTCATCCACGGCCGACCGCCCGGCGAGGATGACGCCGTCCACCGGAACGCGGTCGCCCGGTCGAACCAGGATGCGATCGCCGCGACGAATCTCCGACAACGGAACCTCGCGGGGCGTCTGGAATTCGTCCAGACGCAGGGCGGTCGGAGGCGAAAGGACCATCAATTCGCGGATGGCGTGCCCGGCCAAATCGCGGGCCCGGGCTTCCAGCCAATGTCCCAGGCTGATCAGCGCCAGCAGGCCCGTGGATTCCATCAGATAAATCGACTGGGGCGGCCACAGCCCGATCCAATTCCCGGCCAGAGCGATGACGCTGTATCCGTACGCGACGGTCGCCCCCATGGCGATGAGCGTATCCATGTTGCTCGTGCCATGGCGAAGAGCGCGAAAGGCGCTGGCGTAAAATCCGCGGCCGACATAGACGATCGCAACCGTGCTGGTCAGAAGCGCCGCCCAGGTCATCCACGCCGATTCGCCCGCGGACATCAGCCGCATGATCCAGTGCAGCATTTCCAGCGGGAACCACAGCACGATCCCGGCCACCGCGCGGCGGAACCAAATCCCGGAATGATCGTGATGGGGATGGTCATCAGCTCGCTCGGCGGCGGCGGGATATCCCGATTCGGTGATGGCCTCGGCGACGGCCTGGGCCGTGGCTTTGGCCCAATCCAGCTTCACCGCGGCCGTTCCCGTGGCGAGATTCACCCGGCAATCCTCCACGCCCGGCACCGCCAGCGCCGCCTTCTGAACGTGCGCCACGCAACTGGCGCAGTTCATTCCCTCCACTTCGAGAGTGATTTCATCCGAATTCATCGCCCGCGATTATAGGCGGAAATGGCCGGCAAGGCCGGATGGACGACCGCCGTCTCCCCCTCATCTTGGTTCATTTCTTGAAATAGGCCGTGTTTTTTTCGATGAACGACGCCCATTCCGACGGGAGGTCTTCCTGGGGGAAAATAGCGGTGACGGGGCATTCATCGACGCACAGCCCGCAATCGATGCAGGTGGCGGGGTCGATGAAGAGTTGATCGGCGGTGGCAAAATCGGCCTCGTCCTTGGTTGGATGAATGCAGTCAACGGGGCAAACCGCCACGCAAGCGGTGTCTTTGGTGCCGATGCACGGCTCGGCAATGATGTGCGCCATGTACGAAACTCCTTGAGCCGGGATTATAGTGGGAAATCTCGCGAACGATCAAGTCGCCGCCGCGATCAGCGATTTCCCCGTCATCTCCTTGGGCTGGGGCAGGCCCATCATCTGTAGCGCCGTCGGCGCGACGTCCGCCAGCCGGCCGCCGCTGAGCAGTTTTCGGCCCTTGAATTCGTCGTCCACCACGATCAGTTCCACGTCGTAGGTGGTATGCGCGGTGTGCGGGCCGCCGGTGGCCGCGTCGATCATCTGCTCGCAGTTGCCGTGGTCGGCCAGGACGATCGCGGTCCCGCCCCGCTTCTTCACGGCATCGAGAATTTTCCCGACGCATTCATCGACGACCTCGACGGCCTTGATGGCCGCGGCCAGCACCCCGGTGTGGCCCACCATGTCGCCGTTGGCGAAGTTCACCACGATCAGATCGTACGCGCCGCCGTCGATTCGCCGCACCACCTCGTCGCACACGCCGTAGGCGCTCATCTGGGGCTTCTGGTCGTAGGTGGCCACGTCCTTGGGCGAGGGGATGATCTGCCGATCTTCACCCCCAAAGGGTTCCTCGCGGTAATCGTTGAAAAAAAATGTGACGTGCGGAAATTTCTCCGTTTCGGCGCAGCGGAATTGTTTCAGTCCCAGCGAGCTGACGTATTGACCGAGGATGTTGACCATCTTCGGCGGCTTGGGATAGGCGACGTGAACGGGCAGGCCCTGCTCGTAGGCGGTCATCGTGCAATAAAAAAGATCCAGCTTGGGGCCGCGGTCGAAACCGTTGAAATCCGGCAACACGAACGCCTTGGTGATTTCGCGCGGCCGGTCGCCGCGGTAGTTGTAGAAGAGGATCGAATCGCCGCTCTTGACGACCGCGCGCGGCGTCGTCCCGTCGTCGCAGATCACCGACGGCGTCACAAACTCGTCGCCGCTCATGTTCGGCTCCGTGGGATGGTCGTAATAATTCTGCACCGCCTGCTCGGCCGAGGTGAATTTCGGCCCGGCGCCAAAGACCATTGCGCGATACGCCTTCTCCACGCGCGGCCAGCGGTTGTCCCGGTCCATCGCCCAGTATCGGCCGCTGACCGTGGCGATTTTCCCGACCCCCAACTCGCGCATTTTCGCCTCGATTTGCCGGATAAATCCGATCCCGCTGTTGGGGGGAGTATCCCGGCCGTCGGTGAAGGCGTGAAGGAAAACCCGGCCCAGCCCGCGCCGCCGGCAAAGCTCCAGGCAGCCGTACAAATGTTCCAGCAACGCGTGCACCCCAGCGTCGCTCACCAGCCCGAACAAATGCAACGTCCCCTTCGTTTCCATCGCCCGGCCCACCGCTTGGTTCAGCATCGCGTTCTGGTAGAACTCGCCCGTGCGAATCTGCTTGGTGATGGCCACGGATTCCTGATCCACGATCCGCCCCGCCCCGATGTTCTGATGTCCCACTTCGCTGTTGCCCATCGTCCCCTCGGGAAGGCCCACGTCGAAGCCGCTCGTGTGGATCAGCGTGGTCGGGTATTCCGCCATGATCCGATCGGCCACGGGATGCTTGGCGAGATAGACGGCGTTGGCGTTGTTCCATTTCGGATAGGGATTTTTCCCCCAGCCGTCGCGCACGATGATGACGCATGGACGTTTTTTCACGTTCGGCATAAAGTCCTTTCACAAAACCTACCGGCAATCTTACTCGACGAATCCAAAAAAAAGCGTTGACTCGAAATTTTTACCAGCGTACATTTGTATTCCGGTAAAGAGAGGAGGTGATACCGTTATGAAGAAGAAGGCCGCTAAGAAGAAGAAGAAGACGACCAAGAGGAAGTAACGCGGCACGATCCGCGACCGGGCGCGTGGCTCCAAACGAATCGCCCGTTGACTTGGTTTGTTCGCACGTCACAAAATTTTACCTCTGCGGCCTCGGCTCCAAAACAGAGGCCACGGAACAACGAAGAAAGCTTCCTCGCCACGGCGGAAGCTTTCTTCATTTGGGGGAAGTTGCAAGTGCAAGTTGCAAGTGAATGCCGGGCTTCTTTACTTGCACTTGCAACTTGTCACTTGCAACTTCCCCCTTGTTTTGCCCCTGCACAGTCCGATAATAACGCTTGAGGCGTGCGCATGCGGATCATCGCGTTCATGAATCAGAAGGGAGGCGTGGGGAAAACGACCACAACCGCCAACCTCGCCGCCGCACTGGCCGAACAGGGGAAAAAGGTCTGCATGATCGATCTCGATCCGCAGGCCCATCTGACCATCAATTACGGATTGAATCCCTCGCCGGAACTGACCAGCCTGTATCAGGTGCTGGTTGACGGCCAGGGCCTGCTGGCCGCACTCCAGAACGTGGGGCAAAATCTGGCCCTGGTGCCGGGGAGCATCGACCTGGCCGCCGCCGAGGTGGAATTGGTCAACGTCCCCGGCCGACAGACTCTGCTGAAAAATCGCCTGGAGGCGGCCAAGTTGGAGTTCGATTTCATTCTGATGGACTGCCCGCCCAGCCTGGGATTGTTGACGGTCAATGCCCTGGCGGTGGCGCAGGAGGTGATCATTCCGATGCAGCCGCATTTCCTGGCGCTTCAGGGAGTCGGCAAGCTGTTGGAGACGGTGGCGCTCGTCAGCCATCGGGTGAACCCCGGCCTGAGGGTTTCGGGGATCGTGTTGACGATGTTCGATTCGCAGACGAAGTTGTCCAACGAGGTGGTGAGCGATCTGAACGGTTTCATTCAGGAGGCGGCCGGGAAGAACCTGCCCTGGTCCAACACCCGGATATTCGCCAGCCGCATCCGCCGAAACATCAAGCTCGCCGAAAGTCCCAGCTTTGGGCAGCACATTTTGCAATACGATTCCATGAGCCACGGCGCCAACGATTACCGGGCGCTGGCGCGGGAAGTCCTGGAGATGTCGCCCCCGGCCGTCGAGGTAAGCCTAGGCCCCGCAGTGAAGGCCCAGGCCGCGATGGCGGGATGAGAGGAAATGCGAAACCCGAAACCCGAAACCCGAAACCCGAAATCCGAAATCCGAATGACGAATTAAATCCGAATGACCAAATGACGAAACAAAACATTCGGACATTCGTCATTCGGGCTTGATTCGTCATTCGGATTTCGGGCTTCGGGTTTCCGCGCGGCGGCTCGGTTCGTCATTCGGATTTCGAGCTTCTGATTTCGGCTCTCGGCTTTCGGAAATGCATTATGACCACTCCTCCCCTCTTTGCTCCCTGGCGAATGCAATACATCAAAACTCTTGGCAACGGCGGGGGCTGCTTTTTATGTGAAGCCGCCGCCGCTGACAATCCGCAAAAGCAGCGCGACCGGCTGGTGCTGTGGGGGACCGATCAGAGCATCGTGCTCCTCAATCGCTTTCCATACGCCAACGGCCATCTGCTGATCGCCCCGCGGGCGCACAAATGCGAGCTGGAGGAGTTGAGCCAAGCCGAGCAGCTCGATCTGTCCGTGCAGACCGTCAGGGCCATTCGGCTCCTGAAGCGCGCGGTGTCGGCCCAGGGATTCAACGTCGGCATCAATCTGGGAACCGCCGCCGGCGCCGGCTTGCCGGGGCACGTCCATCAACATCTCGTTCCCCGCTGGGGCGGCGACACGAATTTCATGACCGTCGTCGGCGAAACCCGCGTCGTCCCCGAGGCGCTGAGCCAGATGTACCTCGAGCTGCTGAGGCTCGCGGAAGAAGGGGAAACCCGAAATCCGAAATCCGAATGACGGGGCCCCGGCAGAGTTGGGCGTGGTGGCCGCTCAGCGCGAGCGCCAACCGAGCTTCCATCAGCCGTCGGGAATGCCGTTGTGGACCGGAATTAATAATCGCGCCGGCAGAATAGCCACGCGGCCAGCGCGAGCACAACCGCTTCAAAGGCCACGGACGTCCCGACGATCCAGCCGATCGTGCGCCCGCGGATCGCGGCCTGGAGGGCCTTGACGTCCACCGGGTTGCCGTTGAAATCGACCTGGGAATCCTGCGAATTGTCCTGCCGGGCATCGGCGACGCGATGCAGTCGCGCGCTGTCGACCAGTTCGCGCTCCAGCAAGGCGACGGTTTCGGACGTTTTGGGCAAAAGCGTCTTGACGTCGTAGAAAATCTGGTGGGCCAGATCAATCGAGTTGCCCGTGTCGGCGCGTTGGTGCTGGTCGCGGTCCAGTTGGGTTTGGAGCCTGTTCACGTCGCCGGTGTTTCGCGTGGTCGGGCGCGTGGCGGCGGTTTGCCGGGCCTCGGCCAGGGATTTTTCCGTCGATTGAATTTCCTTGTTCAGTCTTGCCACGGTGCTTTCCTGCGAGAGCTTCATGGTCAGCAGGAGCATTTCCGTGCTGTGGACGCCGAAGATGCAGACCCAGAACAGGAGGGTGAGGAGCACGGCGGAAACGGTCGAGCGAGTCCACACGCCGACCAGCACGCAGAAGCAAAACAGATAGCTGAAGAAAAGCACGACGATGGGAACGGCCAGGAAGATTCCCGGCTCCCAGGCGCCGCCGCGAATCCCGATGACCCCAAAGCTGGCGGCGCAGAAGCAGGCGATCTGCAAGGCGACGAACAGCAGGCCGCAGAAATACTTGGTGAGAAAAAGCCGTAGCCGGCCGATCGGTTTGGACAGGTAAAGATCGACGGCGCCGGCGGCGATGAAATCGGGGAACAGGCTGGCCGTGGAGATCAGCGCCAGCACGGTCGCCAGCCACGTCAGCCAGAACCCGATGCCGAAACTGAGGAAGATGCTCTTGTAGAAATCGCCGGGGGAAATGTATTTGCTGTTGAAAAAGACGGACGGGAATTTCCAGACGAGGATTTCGAACCCCGTTGGGGTCAGACCGATGCCGGCGAAGGAGGCCGCCACCAGCGTGGACAGGATTAGGACGATCCAGAACATTCGCCTGGCATTCAGGTCGCGATAGGCATCCAAAAGCAGGGCCAGGGTTTGGGTCATTGGATTCCAATGGGAAGAGGCGGCGGCATCGCGCCGGGCAACGCGAGCCGTGGGTTGGTTGGATCGGTCACCGCTTCGAAGAACAAGTCCTCCAGGGATGGCCGGACCACCTGCATTTTCCGGATGATGAGGCCCCGGGCGCGCAGCGCGTCGAGAATGGATTGGACCTCGGCGGGCTCGGTCTTGCCGATGCGCAGGAAAGTGCCGTCGAATTCGCACCAGGATTGATCGGCCAGCTTGCCGCGCGCCGGCTGGCCGGGAACGGGAGCGGCGACGGCATCGAACGTGCCGGGGAAAGCCCCCGCCACCGCGGGCCAGGCGGGATTCTCCAATTCGAAAAGATAAAACTGCCTGGCCCTTGTCAACTCATCCACCGAACCTTGCCGGGCCACCCGGCCGGCGACCAGGATCGCCACGCGATCGCATACGGTCTCCAATTCGCTGAGAAGATGGCTGTTGATGAAGATCGTGGCTCCCTGCTGCCGCAGGCGCAACAGCGCCTCTCGGATGTCCCGCCGGCCGCCGGGATCGACGCCGTCCGTCGGCTCATCGAGAATCACCAAATCCGGATTCGCTCCCAGCGCTTGCGCCAACCCGATGCGTTGCAGCATTCCCTTGGAATATTGGGAGATTTTGGCATCGGCCCAACTCGTCATGCCAACCAGATCGAGCAATTCCGCCGCCCGATGCCGTCGGGCCTGGCGAGTAGCCCCGGCCAGCGCGGAGATGAATTCGATCACCTGTCTTCCGCTCAGATATCGTGGGAAACGGTGATTTTCAGGCAGATATCCCACTCGGCCGAGAGTCGATTTATGGCCGATGGGATGCCCAAGGATCGTCCCCTGGGCGCTGGTCGGCCGGACGACGGTGACCATGATCTTCACCAGCGTGGTCTTGCCCGCGCCGTTCGGCCCGAGCAGCCCAAAAATCTCGCCGCGACGCACCTGCATCGCCACGCCCTGCAAAGCATGGATGCGCCGGCGATAGATTTTGGTCACGTTCCGCAGGTCGATGGCGTAGCCGTCGGCAATGGAAGCATTGTTTCGAATGGTTGCGGCGATCTTACCATGCCGACGGCGGGTTCAAAGAGCTTGACAAAATCCCAAAATCCGTACACTGACCAAATTGGAAGGCGGCGTTCGTCGGCGGCGTTGCAAATGGGAGGTCTCGGGAAAATGCGCACTCATTGCCTTTCGTTCCGCGACAGTTGCCGCCATCTTCCGTTGGCGGTCTTGGCAACCCTCTTCTTCTCCCAAACCTTATTCGCCCAGACCGTCTGGCAGGCCTCGACCAGCAGTTGGTCTACCTCCGGCAACTGGACCGCCGGCGTCCCAGGCTCGGGAACCGACGTTGACATCGACAACAACGGCACCGCGCAAATCTCCTCCGGCAACGCCTTCGCCAATTCCATCAATCTCGGACAATCCTCCGCTCAAAGCGGGTTCGTCTCGATCACAGGCGGCACGCTCGCCGTCACCACGCAGGAAGTCGCCGGCGGCTCCGGCTCCGGGACCATCACCCAATCTGCCGGAATGAACAGTCTCGGTTCCTCCTATTTTCTCGTCCTCGGCGCCAACGCGAATTCCAGCGGAACGTATAACCTCTCCGGCACCGGCACGCTCACTGCGTCGGAATACCTCGGCGAATTTGGAACCGGAACGGTGAACCAGAGCGGTGGAACCAACAATGCCGCCACGATCAACGTGGCCACGGGCGATCTCGGCGCCAAAGGCTATTACTACCTCTCCGCCGGAACCCTCAATGCCGGCTCCGTTTACATCGGCTACTCCGGCACCGGCGTCTTTTCCCAAACCGGCGGCCTACTCGCCGCCTCTTCCATCCTGGACGTTCTCAACAAAAATTCCAGCCTGAGCATTGCCAACGCCAGCGATACCTCCGGCGCCGTCAACAACTACGGCGACCTTTCCCTCGCCGGCGCCGGCCCCAGTGCGACCGCCGGCAAGCTCTCCATCACCGGCAATTACGACCAAACCGATGAACTCGACATCGGCATCGGCGGCCCCAGCGCCGGAACCGACTTCGGATTTCTCAATGCCACCGGCACCGCCTCTCTATCCGGGACCCTCGACGTCACCCTGACCGACGGCTTCACCCCCTTCTACGGCGAAACCTTCACCATCCTCACCGCCGAAACCCGATCCGGCTCGTTTTCCACTATGGACCTGACCTACCCCAGCGGCCATTTCAACATCGCTTACACCTCGACAAGCGTCGTTCTCACCGCCATCCCCGAGCCGGGTTCATTGGCACTGATCGCGATCGCAACGCCCCTGGCGCTCCGCCGCCGCCGCCGCCGCAAGCACTAACCGAAGCGTATTTTTGTCCCGTCAGATCGGGACAACAAGAGGGCTATTGAACTTTTTCTGGTCGGTGTCCAGGGTTGGGAACTCCTGCTCAAGATGCGGCTTTAATTAGGTCGCCGGTGGTTCTTGTCCCGCCAATCGTCGGCCTTTACTATGGCGGCACCATTCATCTCAAGAGGTGCACGACGATGGCTGACCAGACGGTGATTGACGTGAATCACAAGGTTGTGTCCGTCAGGCTGATGGATGATTCCTGGATCATCAACCAGTGTGCCGGCACCCATCCGTTCAAACCCAAAGCGGGGGTCGTCTGGAGTAAATGCGACCGTTGCGCCAGGCTGCGCGGGATTCCCGGTGACGAGTTTTGTGAGTTCCTGCAGGGTGTGAGACGAGCCATTGGGAACTGTGCCGCGATTGCGTGGCACGATGGCTTTGTTCTTGGCCATCTGGTGTGGATTCCAAGGAGTACCGCTCGGGCCGTACGCGCGTCGGGGTGGGAATTCTTCGGTCCTTCGCAAGAAGACAATGGCACGTTGGTCGTGGCCAATCTGGCCTTCTGCTCGCTCAGTGGACATGAATTTCGCGGCAAGGGTGTTGGTAAAGCGATGGTGGATCGGATGGTGGTCTGGGCCCGAGAACACGGCTGGCGAGCCATCGAGGTATATGACGTACCCGCAGGTTTGTTCCCTTCTGATTGGTTTGATTCGTGCATTCCTCCCAAACCCTTCTGGGAAGGAAGAAACTTCGACGTTCTTGCACATCGGCCACAACGCTATTCCGATGAAGATCTCGCCGCTCTGCTTCAGGACAACCCCCGCAATAGCGAGCATGAGCAGACCCAAAAGCAGCGAATCGTGGCCGAGATTCAGGCGGGTATGATTGACCAGTCCCGAACCGGCCACTTTGATCTTCGACTCGTACTGTGATTGGATTTCCGAACAAATCGGGGCAACGGGATTTGAACTCATGCGGCCCGCAATGAGGGGCGGAACTGCGGGCCGATTATCGCATACCCCGCATCCATCGCGCCATGGCGGGCGCATAAAAAAAGGAGAGAGCCGTACCAATACGGCTCTCTCCTGGAAACGCTTGTCGATTTAGTAACGGTTGCCGCCGCCGCCGCCACCGGAGCCGCCGCGTCCGCCGCCGCCGCCGTAGCCGCCGCGACCGCCGCCGCCACCGCCGCCGTAGCCGCCACGACCGCCGCCGCCGCCACCGTAACCGCCGCGGCCACCGCCGCCGGGACCACGACTCTCTCTTGGCTTGGCCTCATTGACGGTCAGGGCGCGGCCGCCATGTTCCTTGCCGTTCAAGGCCGCGATGGCCGCCTGGGCCTCCGCGTCGCTGCCCATCTCGACGAATCCGAAACCCTTGCTCCGGCCGGTTTCCCGGTCCGAGATGATCTCGGCGCTCTGGACGGTGCCGTGCGCGCTGAACAGTTCCTGTAGAGCCGAGCTATCCATTTCGTAGCTCATGTTACCGACATACAACTTCTTGCCCATTTTTATTCTCCTCTGGAGTTGGGCGATGAACCCGTATTTTACTTTCCGGGTCCGATGAAAAGAGGCCAACCTTTTGGCCCAAACGGTAGGAGATGAAGGAGAAGAAATTGCGGGCAGAGATGAACTGTCACGGAATTCAAATCTTTCAGTCCTGCTTACCTTGGGCAATACTCTATCGGCCTTTTGGCGTAATGTCCAGTTTTTCAGCCGCGAGAAAACGTGCCCGGGGCTGCGGGAGCGAATTGCCCATAGCCGACTGCCAATCGCCAATTTGCCGCAAGTCAATTGGCAATCGGCAATTGGCAATCGGCAATCAAATGGAGGCGTCGAGGCCCGATATCCGCTGAACGCGCGCCTCCATGGGGGCCGGTTTTGGGGTAGAATCACGACGCCATGGAAGACGTGAGCGAACAATTGGCGTTGCGCGACCGAT
>JBEKIV010000029.1:0-23053 GCA_050011595.1 Tepidisphaeraceae bacterium | reverse complement strand
GCGTCGCCGTATAGGAGTGAATCGTCGTCATCAATCCCGCTTCGATTCCGATCCCTTCCTTCAGCAGCACGTGCACCAGCGGCGCAAGGCAGTTGGTCGTGCACGATGCGTTGGAGACGATCAGGTGCTTGCCCGGATCGTATTCGTTGTCGTTCACGCCGATCAGCAGCGTCTTGACTTCGCCCTTGGCCGGCGCGGTGATGATGACCCGCTTGGCCCCTGCCGCCAGATGGCCCTTGGCCTTCTCCGAATCATTGAACAAGCCCGTCGACTCGATCACGTAATCCACGCCCAGCGCTTTCCACGGCAATTGCGCCGGCTCCTTGACCGCCAGGATGCACTTCACGGGACAGCCGTTGACAACCAGCGTATCGGCGTCTTCCTTGCTCGCGTCGCTCTTGCGGGTTTCCACCTTATGGTTGAATTTTTCCTGCACTGAATCGTATTTCAGTTGATAGGCAAAATATTCCGCGTCCGTGGAGATATCGACGACCGCCACAACGTCGATCGTCTTGCCCAGCAGGCCCTGGTCGCACAGCGCCTGAAACACCAGCCGGCCGATCCGGCCAAAACCATTAATTCCGACTTTCAAAGCGGACATGATCCGCCTCCTTTCACAATTTGGTTATAAAAAGCGAACCGGCGCATGGGCCGGTCCGCCGATTTAGACTAGGAATCCAACTCGCGCGTGTCAAGGATGGGAAAGTGCCGTTGAAGTCGTTATGATTCAAGGCAGTGGGAATCCGTCAATCACTCCGATGAGGATTGCCGAATAAGGGATATTCATGACCGGACCCAGTTCGCAAACCTCGCGTCCCCAGGGCCGCGCATTGATCGTCGGACAGCCCGCCTACCGCGGCGGACCCGCCGCTTCCCTCCATCGCCGCGGATTTGTATCGACCGAAGTCGATGAACCCTACGAGGCCATGGTCCAACTCTGCAAACACCCGCTGTTTTTTTCCACCATTGTTCTCAGCCTTAACAGCCTATACCGCGAAGAACTCCCCATCATCGCCTGCATCAAGCGCCGATTCTCCCATATCGATATCTGGCTCTCCGATACCGACGGCCGACAGGCCGCCCTCGCCGAAGCCATGCGGCAAGGCGCCGATGGCCTTTTCGCCGATGACGGCTTGCATCGAATTGCCCCCGGTTCCCCCGTTTCGGCATCGGAAATTGGCTTCCCACCCCCCGCCACGGACATGCCAAACGCCCCCACCGACTCCCCCGACCCCGCTTCCCAGCCCGAAAAGTGCTGCGACCCCCTCCTGACCGCCGAGGAATTGCGCGCCCTGCTACATGAAACCCCCAGCCCCAACCCCGGATAAGCCCCATCTTCGTTTAGCCGCCGCACTTGTGCGGCGTATTCCTCTTCCCCCCCCATTCAAAAAATCAGCGAATTATTAGACAGTTAACGCAACCCTGCCCCATCTCAGGGATACTATATGCACCAGATATGGTCCGGGCATCCCAGGAACGAGTGCTGCTCATCGGCGATGTAGATCGCCAGATGTATTCCACCGTCACCCAGGCTATGCCCAACGCCCAGGTCAAGTCCGTCACCAGCCTCTTTGACGGCATCGCCGAACTCTCCATAGAGCATTACACCACGGTCCTCGCCGCCGTCGAGCCTATGGAACGCCGGCCGGAATCCGCCGTTCGCACCCTCCGCGAACTCAGCGGCCAAGGCCGCCTCCTCCTCTTCGGACATCCCACCCTCGAACCGCTCTCCCAAAAAATGATGGAATTCGGCTGTGACGATTACCTCATCACCCCCATTACCCCAGGCGAACTCCTCGAAACCCTCGGCGACCCAACCGCACGAAGGGCAAAAAAGCCCGTCGAAACCGCCTCCCCGCTTGCCCTCTCGACGCAATTGGCCCCGCCAAGCGACGAGAAATCCCCTTCCGCCTCGCCCCTCAGCCGCATCCCTTTGTCAAATTTGGCCTTGGACGCCATGGTCCAATCCCCCCAGGACCCCATCGGAACCATTCTCCGGCAGGTCAACTCCATCCTGCCTCCGACTTTCAACGTGTTTCTGACCCCCGCCGCAGCCGCCGCTCCCCAGGTGGCCGACGATTTGGTCGTCGTTTCCCATCGGCCCGGCGACCCGGTCAACGGCAACGGACTCGGACCCGATCTCATCCCCTTTCCCGACTCACTGCATTTGTCCCTTCCTTCCGATCACGACCAGGCCATCGCCCTCGCTTTTCTCTCCGAGTTGGCAAAAAATCTCGCCAAGCTGCGCTTCCTCTACGATCGCCACGCCGGCTTGCAGCGCCTTGCCATCACCGATGACCTCACCGGTCTGGCCAACGGACGCTATTTCCGACAGTTCCTCACCAAGATCGTCGAGAAAGCCCGCATCAAGCGCTTCCTGGTCACGCTCTTCCTCTTCGACATCGATAATTTCAAGCGCTACAACGATCAATACGGCCACGGCGTCGGCGATGAGATCCTCAAGCAGACTGCCAACCTCATGCGCCGTTGCGTCCGCGATCACGATCTGGTATCGCGCATCAGCGGTGATGAATTCGCCGTCGTATTCTGGGACAAGGAAGGCCCCCGCACCCCGCGCGAGCCGCGCCCTGGGTCCACCAACCGCACGCCCCAGGAGCCCCAGGACATTCTCGACCGCTTCCGCAATCTCCTCTCATCCCAGAATTTCCCCGGCCTCGGCCCCGGCGGCAAAGGCTCCCTCACCATCAGCGGCGGACTGGCCGTCTATCCCTACGACGCACAGGACGTCAACCATCTCATCCAGGCCGCCGACCAGCAACTCATGTTCGGCGCAAAAAGATCGGGAAGAAACTCCATCCACCTCGTCGGCGGCGATTGCCTGCCCCCGATCAATCCCGCCCCCGAAAGCCAACACCCCGTTTAGATTTCACCCGTATGGATTTCAAACGTTAATCGCGCTGATCTTGACGTGCAGTTGTGTCTGGCGGTGGCCGATCTTCTTGTGATACCCCTTGCGGCGCCTGTACTTGATGGTGTCGATTTTCTTCCCCTTGATCGCCCCCAGCACGTCTCCCACAACGCTCGCCCCCGCCACCGTCGGCGCTCCGATCTTCGGCTCCCCCTCGCCGCCCACCAACAGCACCCGATCAAACGTAATCGTCTTCTGATCCAGGTCCTCGCTGTCGATTCGGATGACATCCCCAGTCGTGACTTTATGTTGCCGGCCGCCGGCGTCGATTATTGCGTACATTGTCCAAAACTCCGCCGTTTCGAGGAAAACGCTGTTTCGAGGAGCGGGGATTGTGGCCATCCCGTCGCCGATGTCAAGCGTCGCCAATCCATCTCCCCCTAAATGACTTGACCATCCATCGCCGTTATCGCCTTCTCATCTAGATTCGATTTCAGTACGTCCCCGCATTTCCCGATCTTTCTCGGCAACGGTGACTTAAGTTGCACAGCGCGACGGAAGAACGGAAGAATGAATCAGGTATTATTGGACAAAATTAAGAATGAGCCTCGGCTTCCCTCGCTGCCGGGGGTTGCCATCCGTGTTCTCGAACTGGCAAAACAAGAAAATGCCAGCCTCCAATCCGTTGCCAAAGTCATTTCCTGCGACCCCGCACTTTCCGCCAAGGTTCTCAGGACCGTCAACAGCTCCTTCTATGGCTTGCCCCACCACGTCGGCACCATCAATCACGCCCTGGTCCTGCTCGGATTGCCTACCGTCAAAACGCTCGCCTTGGGCTTCTCGCTCGTCGGCAGCCTCAACGCCAAAAAATCCGCCAAATTCGATTACCTCCGATTTTGGCGGCAGAGCCTCTTTTCCGCCGTCTCCGCTCGTGCCCTCGACAAGACATTGAAACGCGGCACCCACGAAGAGGCCTTTCTCGCCGGCCTGCTTTCCGACATCGGCACGCTGGCCATGCACCAGGCCATCGGCGAGCCTTACGACGAGTTGCTCGCGGCCTCCCAGGGAGATCAAGTCGAATTAATCCGCCTCTCACGCCAAAAATTCGACCTCGACCACGCTGAGGTCGGTGCAATGCTCGCCGAACACTGGAGATTCCCCCAGGTCCTCATCGAGCCGATTCGCCAACACCACCAACTCACCGGTTGCGAAGTTCAATTCCGCCCACTCACTGAAATCGTCTACGTCGGCGTCCTGTGCGGCCAGACCTTTTCCGCCAAACGCACCGGGCTCGTCCAACTCGCCACCCGCGAATTGAAGTCACGCTTCCAACTCGATCACGCCCAAATCAAATCCCTCCTCGCCCTGATCGACGCCCAAACCAATGAACTGGCCGACCTGTTTGAAGTCACCATTTCCCCCGGCCGCACCTACCGCGACATCGAACAAGAGGCCCTCCAGGTCCTGGTCGAAATGACCCTCCAGACCCAGAGGCGATCCCGGCAACTCGCCAGCGAAAACAAAACCCTCGAAAAACAGGCTGCAATCGACGGACTGACCGGCCTGGCCAATCGAGCGACCCTCACCCAATTTCTCGCCGCCGCCTTCGCCCAGACCCAGAGCACCGTGGAGCCTCTTTCCATCCTCTTCCTCGACGTCGACGAATTCAAAGCCGTCAACGACACCCACGGCCATCAGGCCGGGGACGAAGTCCTCGATCGCTTGGGAACACTCCTCCGATCTTTCACCACGAACACCGATCTCGCCGCCCGCTACGGCGGCGAAGAGATGGTCATCGTCCTCAGGAATTGCGACTCCCCGCGCGCCATCGAAGTGGCCGAACGCATTCGTGCCGCCGTCCAGGCCGAGTGCTTCAATTGCGCCGGCAACCCCTTCCACGTGACCGCCAGCATCGGCATCGCCACGGACGCTCCCGGCAGCCGGTTTCGCTCTCCCGACGACCTGATTGCCGCCGCCGACCGCGCCCTCTACTCCGCCAAGAAGGCCGGCCGCAACCGCGTCCGCGTTGATAAAGGGGACAGCGTTGATAAAGGGGACATTCATGATTTCGTCCCCCCGCCCCCGATTTCAAATTCGCCCCTCTCCCCCTTGCGACAATGACCCAACGAATCGCATAATGTTTGGTTCACGACCGATTTCCCCGGAGGCGAATGCGATGAAGCCATCAGACCCCGGCGGCGACGCCGAAGAATCCCAGGAAACCAGCGAGCCGCCCTTCGTCCTCAGCCGCGCTCAACTCGCCGACGTCCAGAAGTCCGCCACCCGCCTCATCGACGAATTACGCGACATCGACGATGGCGACATGGTCGGCGAGATCATCGAAAACGCCATGAAGCTCCTCCGCGACCAGACCAACCGCGGCGACATCAAGCTCATCAACAAGTCCTTCAAGGAACTCCGATACGCCCTGAAAATCTTCGCCCCCTATCGTGACATCAGAAAGGTCAGCATCTTCGGCAGCGCCCGCACCGACGAAGGACACCAGGATTACCAACAGGCCGCCGAATTCGCCCGCAAGATGGCCGACGCCGGATGGATGGTCATCACCGGCGCCGGCGGCGGAATCATGGCCGCCGGGCACGGCGGCGCCGGCGCGGAACCCAGCTTCGGACTGGCCATCCGACTCCCCTTCGAGCAGAAAACCAACACCATCATCGCCCACGACAAAAAACTCGTCAATTTCAAATACTTCTTCACCCGAAAGCTCATGTTCGTCCGCTCCAGCCACGCCATCGCGCTCTTCCCCGGCGGATTCGGAACCATGGACGAGGGGTTCGAGGTCCTCACCCTCGTGCAAACCGGCAAATCGGCGCCCATGCCCATCGTTTTCATCGACAGCCCCGGCGGAAACTACTGGAAACATTGGCAATCCTACCTCCAAAACCAGCTCGTCTCCCGCGGCCTCGTCGACGCAACCGATCTATGCCTCTATAAAATCACCGACGACATCGACGACGCCGTCAGCGAAATCCGGCGCTTCTATTCCAACTACCACAGCATCCGCCATTCCCGCCAGGACGTGATCCTTCGCCTTCACCATCCGCTCGGCAGATCCGAGCTTGCCCAGATCGCCGCCCGTTTTTCCGATCTTCTGGACGGCGGCTCCTTCCGCGCCAGCGCCGCCATGCCCGTCGAGCGTGACGAGCCCGCCCTGGCCGACCTGCCCCGCCTGGTTTTCCCCTTCAATCGCCGCGACCACGCCCGCCTGCGCATGCTCATCGACTTCCTCAACGACCTGCACCCGCTCGATCCCGAACCCTCTCGCCCCCCCAAAGATCGCTGATCGGCCAAGAATCGCCTTCAATTCGCGGCCAACCGATACCGAAAGGAAACCGCATTGCTCCCGCCCGGCGGAATCATCACGTCCATGAAAATCTGCGTCCTTCCGTCCACCTCTCGGCTGACAAAATTGGCCGACTTGTAAATCAACTTCGCGCCGGCCGGCAAACGGTACAGTTCGATCCGTCGCACCGGTTCGCTGCCCCCCGGGATGTGCGTGAACGCATACAAAAACACGCCCCCGCTCAGTTTCCTGGCGATGCTGTCCGCCGTTCCGCTGCTCGACAGCAATAACGCATCGCCGACCTGTACCGGCTTTCTGAGCACGTAGTGATATCGATACGTATTCCCCTGATGCCGGGACGTAAATTGCAAATGCGTGCCCTGATCGTCAGTCATTTTATTCACGTGCACAAAATCGGAGTTCATGAATCCATCGTCCGTCACGGCCTGACCGGTGAGGTTCAGACTTTGCATGACACACGCAAATTCAGTTGCGCCGTCAGGCCGGATGTCGTCGATCATGATCTGCGTTGACGGCAGCGGATTCACCAGCACGTGCACCGCCGCCGACGCTACCGCCTGCGAATCCGCGCCCATCGCGCTGACTTTCACATCGTATTCCCCCGCCCGTCCCAGCTCTTCCACCAGCGGCTCGGCCGACGCCGACTTGTCCGCCTGAACCGTCTTCACCCCCGCGGGATCGCTCGTCGGCGTCACCGAAATCGCGTACCCATTCACCTTCCCTGCCACCGTGGGATCAACGGTCCACTGCACCAGCGGATATTGCTGCTCGACCCACGTCACATTCGCCTGGGGAACCGGATCGGCCGACAGCTTCAGCGAAACGGACTGCTTGATCCGGCAACCGACCAATTCCAGGAATGGACTGGCGAACGGCGCAACCGACGCCGGCGCAGGCGCGACATCCGCCGCCCCATCCGAAACCGACGCCGGCGGCGCCGGCGGCTCGGCCAGCGCCTCGATCAGCAGAACCGACCCCGTCCCAGCCAACATGGTCATTGCCGCCGCTATCGCCGCTCCGATTTTGATCTTTGTCCACAACATCATTTGGCAAACTCCTTTCACAATCGAAACACTGGATGCCGTTGCTGACGACGCGGAAACGACCAAACTCGCCGGCGCCGTCTGCGCCGATTCGTGCAGCAGCGCCGCGCTCAGCACCGCCGTGGACGGGACAATCACGCCCCGCCGCCCCAGAATCTTCCGCAGCTTCACCAGCGATCGCGCCAGAATCTTCTGCGCCGCGTTCGGGCTCATCCCCAGCGCCGCCGCAACCTCGTTCACCGGCTTATCCTGCAAATACCGCAGCGCCACCGCCGTGCAGGCCCGCCCGCTCAATTTCGTCATCGCCCCATCCAGCCACGCGGCAATCTGCGGATCGGGAATTTCGCTCGGCTGACCCGCCTCGCTCTTCGCCATGGCCGCCTCCCGCTCGTAATGCGTCCGACGCGTTTGTTTCTTGACCGCATCCAGCGCGCACAGCCGCGTCGTCGCAAGCAGCCAGCCCGCCAGATTTTCCCCCCGCACCGACGCGGCCTTCCGCGCCAGCACCATAAACGCAGCCTGCGTCACGTCCTCAGCCAGGTGTGGATCGCCCACCTGCCGCCTGGCCGCCGCGTACACCAGATTGGAATATCGCCCCACGATCTGCCCGAACGCCGCATCCGACTTTCGCCGCGCGAATTCCTCGATTAACTCCGAATCGCTGCACGCCATTTCAATAGAATTATGGACGCCCGCCGCCGGATACGCCAAAGAAAGGAATAATTCTCTCCCCCCTCTCCCCGTCTCTTCACTTCACCCCATACTTCGCCGGATTCCCCGCGACCGCCGCGGCGAATTTCGCCGGGTCTTGCTCGAAATCCTTGTGACAGTCCGGGCAGCAAAGGTGATAGACCTTCCCGTCATAAACTTCCACGAGGTTTGAATCTCCCACTTTGTCTCCGCTCACGGGACAAACGGCATTATGCAAATCCACCGCCGCGATCGCCGGCCCCGCCGGCTGCGACGTCGGACCAGCCCCGCCCCTTTTCATCCCCGGCATATCGTCCGCGATCGCCAGCCCCGCCAGGAAAAATCCGCCCGCCACGCACCAACAAACCAATGATTGACGATTCATAGACTTCTCCATCTTGTTTCAACCAACCACCGTACCGGATATGGCCCCACTTTGCCAAACGAGGAAGAATAGGGCCACTGGGCAGGCGCGGATCGCATTGAACTCCCGCGGCCCAAGATGTATGAAGAAGAATCGCGGATTGCGCGGCTCTCTTCCTCTATCTATGCCCTCCATCCAAACAATTGCGATCGTCGCCAATCCCATCGCCGGGCAGGGAAACGGCCGAGCCGCCGCACAGCAGGTGCGCCAGGCCGTCGAAGCCGCCGGCATGCAAGCGGCCGTCGTCTTCGATTTGCCCGCCGCTGATCTTCACCAACTGATTTCCGCCGATGCGATCGTCGCCATCGGCGGCGACGGGACGCTGCGCGCCGTCGCCGGCCGATGCCTCGACGGCGGAGGCAATATCCCGCCGCTGCTTCCCGTTCCCATGGGAACCGCCAATCTCATGGGCCGGCATCTGGGCATCCATTGGGAGACCGCGGATCTGGGACGGCGAATCGTGCAGTCGCTCCAGCGCCGAACCGTTTCCATGTTCGACGCCGCCGAGAGCAACGGCCAACTTTTCCTCCTCATGGCCGGCGTGGGAATCGACGGCCTGATCGTTCACGAACTGGATCGACTGCGCCGCGGCCCGATCAATTTTGCCAGCTACGTGCTCCCCGCCGCGCTGGCGATCGCCAGCTACCGCTATCCGCCGCTGCAAGTCGTGGCCGACGAGGAGGAAATCTTCGCCTCCGCCCCCGCGATCGCGCTGGTGGCCAACATCGCCGAATACGGCACCGGATTCCCGCTGGCGCCCCACGCCCGGCCCGACGACGGCATGCTCGACATCTGCGTCGTCCCCGTCGAATCACCCGTCGACGCCGTGCACAAATTCCTCCACGCCGCCGCCGGTGAGCTCCTTTCCATCGAAGGCGTCGTTTACGCCCGCGGAAAGCAGATCGAAATCCGATCCCCTCAACCGGTTCCCATCCAGATCGACGGCGACCCCGCCGGCCACACCCCCGCCCGCATCAACTTGCTTCCCATCCGCCTGCCATTTATCGTGCCGATGTGAGCAAATCTCCCGATATTCTCCACCGCAAGAACAGCCCGCTTTTTGTCATCGCCGGACCGTGCGTCATCGAATCCGCCGAACTCTGCCTGACCATCGCCATGAGGTTGAAACAAATCTGCGACGAGCTGGGATTGGCCTACGTCTTCAAGGCCAGCTTCGACAAGGCCAATCGATCGAGCAAGGACACGTTTCGCGGCCCGGGCCTGAGCGACGGGCTGATCGTCCTGGAAAAAGTGAAACGCCAAGTCGGCGTGCCGGTGCTGACGGACATTCACGAACCGGCTCAGGCCGCCGAAGCCGCCAAGGTGGTGGACGTGCTCCAAGTCCCGGCATTCCTGGCACGGCAGACCGACCTGCTTCTGGCCTGCGGCCAGACCGGCCGATGGGTCAACGTGAAAAAGGGCCAGTTCATGTCCCCCGCCGAGATGGGCAATGCCGTCGAAAAAATAAAATCCACGGGAAACCATCAGATCCTTCTCACCGAGCGCGGCACGTTCTTCGGCTACAACCGCCTGGTGAACGATTTCACCGGCCTGGCGATTATGAAGGAATTCGGTTGCCCCGTGGTGTTCGACATCACTCACAGCACGCAACAACCGGCCGGCATGGGCAATCAAAGCGGCGGAAACCCCCAATATTCGCCGTTGCTGGCCCGAGCCGCCGTGGCCGCCGGCGTGGACGGATTATTTCTGGAATCTCATCCCGACCCCAAAAACGCCAAGAGCGACGCGGCCACCATGCTGAATTTGGACGAGGTGGAGCCGCTGCTGAAGCAATGCCGACAGATCGCGGATTTGCGCGCGGGGTGGAAATAGCGGCCCGAATCGTGGTGCCCGGGAAAATGCAAATTGAACCGCTATGACGCCAAGACGCCAAGGGGAGAAAGTCAGTTAAGAAAGAATGATTCTCTTGATTCCATCCTTGAGAATCGCGGCGTTGAAATTGATGAGTAGGGCCAGTTGATGTCCGGTGGCTTTCAAATAGGAGATTGCTTGTGCTGTGTGAATGGGGGCCAATGCTTCGACCGTCTTGATTTCGACGATCAATTCTCCTTGCACCAGCAGATCCAGCCGACCTTGGCCGATTGCCACTCCCTTGTAGACGACTGGGACGGCCACTTGTCGCTGGAACGGGATAGCTCTCAGCTTCAACTCAACGCAGAGGGCTTCTTCATACATGGATTCAAGAAACCCCGGTCCCAGAATCCGATGAACTTCGATGGCAGCGCCGATGACTTCGTGCGCGAGTCGATCCAATTCTCTGTCCGGTTCAGTATTCATCGGTTGAACTATACCCAAGGGCGCTCAGCTTTCACCAATTCCGCAATGCTCTAAGAAGGAGATTGAACCGCCAAGACGCCAAGGCGAAATCATTTCGCGGCGCATTTCCCCCCTTGGCGTCTTGGCGGTTCAATCGTCTTTGTTCCCGGAAAAGTCGACAGACCTATTCCGTTGAAGGCCTCACTTCACGCTGATGCTCAAGTGATGCGTGGAAAACCACGCGATGGCGAAGATCACGATGGGAATCATGATGCAGATCGCCACCAGCCGATATCGTCGAATGTTTCCGGACACCGGATTGGGCGTGACCAGCCGGTCGCTTCGGCCGGTGAGCTGCACCGTCTCGGGGTGGTCCAATTCCTGTTTCATATCCATCGCCGTGGCGTAGCGGTCCTGCGGATTGCGGGCCATGGCATGGAGGACGATCTCTTCGACCTGCGGGGAAACCTTGTCGTTTCGCTGTCGCGGGGCCACGGGATCGCCGCTGAGCCGGCTGTTCATGATGATGAACGGATTGGCGCCTTCAAACGGAACCGATCCGGTCACCATTTCATACAGGATCGCGCCCAGGCTGTAGATGTCCGTGCGCCGGTCGCCGCGCTTGCCTTTCACTTGTTCCGGGGCCATGTAATCCGGCGTGCCCATCGCCGGCGTGAATCCGCCGAACGTCAACCGCCGCGCACTTTCCATCTTGGCGATCCCGAAATCCATGATCCGGATGCTCCCGTCGTTGCAGATCATGATGTTATCCGGCTTCAGATCGCGGTGAACCACGTCGTGCTCGTGCATGTAATGCAGCGCCTCGCAGATCCGGCTGGCGATCTTGAGCGCATCCGGCTCCGGCATCGGGCGGATCGTCTGCATCAGGTGTCCCAGCGTCTGGCCCTCCAGATATTCCATCACGATGTACGGCCGGGTCTTGTTCATCGATTCATCATCCATCATCTTCAGGATGTACGGATGCTGAAGCGCCTTGCCGATCGCCTGCTCCCGTTGAAATCGCTGGTAGAACCCCGGATCGGATTCAAACTGCATGAACGGCACCTTCAGCGCCACCACGCCGTCGGTGGTTTGGTCGATCGCCTTGAAGATCGACGCCATGCCCGACCGGCTGATGACGTCGACGATCCGGAATCGTCCGTCCAGGACCTGGCCCAATTCCAATTCGCTTCCCATGACCGCCGGACTCTCTTTCTGAAACGTCGGCAATCCGCGGTAATAGCTCAGCCGCTCGATCGCCTGCACATGGACCACCTGGACCGAGAGGTTATCGTCCGCCCCGCGGCGCTCGGCCATCCGGACAAGCATTTTGCATGCCTCCTCCGGCGTTTGTTTCTGGACCACCTCTAGTATCTCCCCTTCGGTCAGTTGCGACCACATCCCATCGCACATCTGCACGATGATGTCGCCGCCATGAACGCTGATCGTATGATAGTCCACGCGGATCGTCGGCTCCTGCCCCACCGTCCGGGTCAGGACCGAACGCATCTCGCTGTTCATCGCCTCCTGCACCGTGATCAATCCCAGCTTCAGTTGCACCCCCGCGTAGGAATGATCGTTGGTCACCCGTCGAATGTGCCCCTGCTGGACCGCGTACACCCGGCAATCCCCCACGTGCCCGATGTTCACCTCGTTATGGCGAAACAGGCTCACCGTCAGCGTCGTCGCCATCCGGCCCGTGCCGTTGTGTTTGACGTTCTGGTCGTAAACCGCGATGTTGGCCGCGGCAAACATCTGGAAAAGAATCTGCGCCGGGGATGCCAACGGTTTGGATTCCAGGAACACCTTCAAAACCGTTTCGCACGCCAGTTTGCTGGCGACTTCGCCGCTCGACTGCCCCCCCACCCCATCCGCCAGCACCGCGATTGCCCCGTGATTCCGCCAATCGGCCTCGCTTTTCGGCTGCCAATAGGCGACGGAATCCTCATTGTTAGGGCGAACCGGCCCCTCCGTCGATAAAGCCGCGTAGGATATCTGCATAGAAAAACGTCGATAGCGCGGTCGAAACTCCGATTTTAGATTCCCACATCAACAATACAAGGGCATTGCTTCCAAGCAGCCCTTTCAACATCCCATACCTCACCGCTCATATTTGTGGCTATCGATTTCAACGCCTTACCTATCTGCATAGTTTTTAAGCTTCATCCCGCGGGACCCCCCGGCATCGATAAAACCTCCGAATATTGAAAATTGCACGATATTCAGCCCGCACCAGCGTTGCAATATGCAAGTTTTTCTTATTGGCACACGTTTTGTGATGGCCTTGCAACCACGCGCTTTGTGTCTTTTCGGCAAAAGGAGAGTGATTGTGGCAAGCGAAACTTCCCCGCCCACTACCGGTTCGGGTTCCGGAACATTGAAGCCAACGCTGGGCTTGACCGGCCTGACGGCCAACGCCATGGCGCTGATCGCGCCGGGGGCGTTCCTTTGGTTAACCTTTTCGGAGCAATCGGCTTACGGCGCACCTTCCGCAGGATCAGCCATGTGGATGGGCATGCTGCTGGCAACTCTCCTTTGTTTGGCAACTGCCGTTTCTTACGCGGAGTTGTCCAAGCTATATCCGGGCGCAGGTTCCAGCTATTTCTTCGCCGAGCAAGCGTTCCTCTCCAAGAAGCAAGCCTACAAATGGGCACGTCTCTATAAATTCATAGTCGGCTGGGCCAGTCACTTGTACTACTGGGTTTATCCGGGCGTGATGGTCTGCGTCACCTCAATCTTCATAGGATACATGGCTGGCCAATTGTTCCCCTCGAAGTTTACCACCGCCGAGGGAAGCCCGATTCTGATGATCCTTTTCGGGATTATCTTCGCCTTCGGCGTTTCGTACATCGCCTACCGCGGGGTCGTCGGCTCCACCGGCGTCAACGTGGCCGTCAACATCATTCAGATCACCGCACTGCTCATCTTTTCCTGCATGGCGATCACTCACCGGCTTCACGTGAAGGAGGGTGATCCGGACTGGACTTTGGATTCCACGGGCACGCCAACTCAGTATGTGCAGGATACCACGCCCAACATGATTCAGGATCCCAAGTTCCCCAACGATTCCACCAAGCAGATCGTTGATCCTAGCGGCGCCACCAATCCCAAGGCCGCTGCCGACGGGACCCCCATCTGGGTCATGTACGCGGCCGACGCCAAAGGCAATGTCATCAACGACTCCTCCGGCAATCCGATGGTCGTCTCGACCGACGCCACCGGCAAGGTCGCCGACCTGACCGCCGACCAGAAAAAGGCCGGCGCCGTCAAGTCCGTACCCGAAGGGAATACCACTTCCTACAAGGGGGGAATGACTCAGGATCCCAAGACCGGCATCTGGACGTTCCTCTACCACGACAGCGCAAAGTCCGTCATTCACTGGCACGCCCCCATGTACATCGTCATTCAGGGTTGCATCGCGATTCTGTGCCTGGTCGGTTTCGAGTCTGTCTCCTCAATGGGCGAGGAAGCCAAAAATGCCAAGAAGCACATTCCCATTGCGATCATCGCCTCGCTTTTGATTCAAGGCGGTTTCTGTTACCTGTTTGAGTACTTTGCCGCAAACTACTTCCAGAGTTCCAGTTACACCAACGTGACCGCGGCATCCTCCTCCGCTCCCATCGGCGACATGATGCAGCTCGTCGGCGCCTGGACCTTCGGTAGCGCCAGTGCCGGCTGGTGGTTCATGTTCTGGGAGGCCATCACCGTCTTCCTGGCTATGATCGGGACGACGCTTTCCTGTATCAACACCGGCGCCCGCGTGACCTATGCCATGGGACGTGACGAGGAGATCCCCAACTTCGGCGTTTTGCATGGTAAGAACAACACGCCCCACCGCTGCATCTGGACCCTGGCGCTCCTCTCGTCCATCATCGGAATCTACGGCATCGTGTTCTATCTCTGCGGCCCCGCGGCCTCGTCATCGCTGGATACCAACCTTTCCACTGACCAGGCCCATAGCCTCTGGTATAAAGGCGTCTTCGGCTTCGCCACCGCCGGCGCCATCCCCAACAGCCTCATCATCATCACGCTCATCAGCAACTTCGGTACGTTCCTGCTCTACATGATGAGCTGCATCTGTGCCATCGTGGCATTTCACGAGCATCAGTTGCACAACCCCATCAAGCACATCTTCATTCCAGGCTTTGGCATCCTTGCAAATCTGGCGTGCATGAGCTTCTATCTGATCGGTCCGTTCATGGTGCCCGGCATGAGCAAGAAAGAGCCGTTCATCGCTCTTGGATTCTGTGCTCTCTGGGGCATCGTCGGCGCTGTCTTCTTCCTCATGCGAAGCAAGAAGCTCGGCCGAGACATCTTCGTCACCAAGCCCGCGGTCTCCCCCGCGTGAACCGTCCTCGGCTTGATTCGTAAATCGGAGCGGCCGCCCTTTCGGGCGGCCGTTCTGTTTTTGCCCCCGCTCTTTCTTGTTCCCGCGCCCCCACCGTTGTAAGTTGTCGCATCCTATGTCCGACATCCCTTCCGATTTCGCCGAACATGCCCGGGCAATCAATTTCGTCTGGACGCTCATCTGCGGATTCCTCGTCATGTTCATGCAGGCCGGTTTCGCTCTGATGGAAACCGGTATGTGCCGCGCCAAGAACGCCGCACACACCATGTCCATGAATTTCCTCGTCTATGGCCTGAGCATGATCGGGTTCTTCGTCTGCGGCTTCGCCTTCATGATGGGCGGCGTCAACGCCTCCCCCTCCGGATCGGGCGCGCCCCTCATCGGCGGGCCGCAGTCGCTTGCCCTCTACGGCGGCAAGGTCCTCAACCACATGATCTATCTCCCCATTGCCGGAAAATCCTGGGGAATTTGCGGACTCAGCGGCTTCTTCCTCGCCGGTAATTCCATCACCCCGGGCGCCCTCGTCCTCTTCTTCTACATGATGGTCTTCATGGACACCACCGCCACCATCCCCACCGGCGCTCTCGCCGAGCGATGGAGCTTCAAAAGCTTCTCCCTCTTCAGCGTCTGCGTCGGCGCTTTTCTCTACAGCGCCTACGGCTGCTGGATGTGGGGCGGCGGCTGGCTGGCCGCCCTCGGCGTCAACGCCGGCCTCGGCCACGGCGCCGTCGATTATGCCGGCTCCTCCGTCGTCCATCTCCAGGGCGGCGCACTCGCCTTCATCCTCGCCCGAACCATCGGGCCTCGCATCGGAAAATATGACGAGGATGGAAACCCCCGTCCCATCTTCGGACATCACATGCCCATGGTCATGTTCGGAACCTTCGTCCTGGCCTTCGGATGGTTCGGATTCAACGCCGGCTCGTCGCTGTCCGGCATGACCAGCCGCATCGGTCTCATCGCCGTCAACACCATGCTCGCCTCGGGCGCCTCCACCGTCGCCGCCTGCCTCTTCATGTGGAAAAACTACGGCAAGCCCGATCCTTCCATGATGTGCAACGGCATGCTCGGCGGCCTCGTCGCTATCACCGGCCCCTGCGCTTTCGTCAGCCCCCCGGCCGCATTCTTCATCGGCATCGTCGCCGGCATTCTCGTCGTCGCCAGCGTCCTTTTCATGGAACGCAAGGGAATCGACGACCCCGTCGGCGCCATCAGCGTCCACGGCGCCGCTGGATTGTGGGGCGTTCTCGCCCTCGGCCTCTTCGCGAACGGAACCTACGGCGACGGATACAATCACGTCGCCGGCAACGTCGTCGGACTCTTCTACGGCGACCATTCTCCCAATCAACTCTTCGCCCAAACCATCGCCGCCGTCACCTGCATCACCTGGAACGTCATCGTCGGCGGCCTCGTTTTCCACCTCATCGGCCGATGGATCGGCTCCAACCGCGTCCGCCCCGAAGTCGAAGTCGCCGGCCTCGACATCCCCGAAATGGGCGCCCCCGGTTATCCCGAATTCATCACCGCAATGTCCCAAGAGCAGATCACCCCATCCGAACTCAACGCCTTCGCCGGCCGAAGACGATGAACGTGTTGCCGGTGGGTTTCCTTTTCCTTCCATTTCTTCTTATCTTTTATCCCCTATGGCAGCGATCAAACTACCCGATGGAAGCCGCAAGGAGATTCCCGACGGCAGCACCGTGCAGCAATTGGCCGAGTCGATCGGAAAAGGCCTGGCCAGGGCGGCGATCGTCGGCCGGGTGGACGGCAAGCTGGTGGATCTTTCCTCCAAGTTTGCCGGGGAGCACGAAATCTCCATCGTCACCGACCGCGATCCCGACGGCCTCTACGTCATGCGCCACAGCACGGCCCACGTGCTGGCGCAATCTCTGCGGCATCTGTATGGAAATTCCGTCCAGTACACCATCGGCCCCGTGATCGAAAACGGGTTTTACTATGATTTCGAATTGCCCCGCGGGTTCTCGGCCGAGGATTTGCCGAAAGTCGAACAGGAAATGCAGAAGCTGATCGACGCGAACCTGCCGTTTTCGCGGCAGGACGTCGAGCCGGGCCAGGCCAAGGAAATTCTCCACCACGAAAACCAACGCTTCAAGGATGAGATCATCGACGAGCTTGCCGCCGCGGGCGAGAAGACGGTCTCGATCTACCGCCAAGGCGATTTCACCGACCTTTGCCGCGGCCCCCACGTGCCGACGACCGGCAAGATCAAGGCGTTCAAGCTGACGAGCGTGGCCGGGGCCTACTGGCGCGGCGACAGCAACCGCGAACAACTCACCCGCGTCTACGGCACCGCGTTTTTCGATAAGAAGGACCTGGAAAAATATCTCCAGCAGATCGAGGAGGCGAAAAAACGCGACCATCGCGTCATCGGCCCGGCACTCAGGTTGTTCGTGATCGACGAAAAAGTCGGACAGGGACTGGTCCTCTGGAAGCCCAAGGGCGCGCAGGTGCGCATCGAACTCCAGAATTTCATCAGCGAGCACCTCCGCCGGCAGGGATATCAGCAGGTCTTCACCCCGCACATTGGCCGGCTCGATCTCTATCGCACCAGCGGACATTACCCCTACTACCGCCAGTCGCAGTTCCCTCCGTTGATCGACCGCGAATATTTCGAGGAATTGGCCAAGGAAAACTGCGGCTGCGCGGAGTTGGCCAACCGCATGGAGAAGGGACAGATCGACGGCTATCTCCTCAAGCCCATGAATTGCCCGCATCACATCCGCATCTACGCCAGCGAGCAGCGCAGCTATCGCGATCTGCCCGTTCGGTTGGCGGAATTCGGCACGGTTTATCGGTGGGAAAAATCCGGCGAGTTGGGCGGCATGACCCGCGTCCGCGGCTTCACGCAGGATGATGCCCATTTATTCTGTTCCGAAGACCAGGTTCAAGCGGAATTGCTCGGTTGCCTGGAACTGGTGAAGATCGTGCTGGGGACGTTGAAGTTGAACGATTTCCGCGTGCGCGTCGGGCTGCGCGATCCGGACAGCGCCAAATACGTCGGCCGGACCGAGCAATGGGACAAGGCCGAATCCGCCTGCCGCGCCGCCGCCGAGCATTTGGGCGTCCCGTTCGCCCTGGAGCCCGGCGAGGCCGCGTTTTACGGGCCGAAGATCGACTTCGTCGTCAAGGACGTCCTGGGCCGCGAATGGCAACTCGGCACCGTCCAGGTGGATTACCAGTTGCCCGAACGATTCGATCTCACCTACATCGGCTCCGACAACCAGCCGCATCGTCCCGTCATGATTCACCGCGCCCCGTTCGGGAGCATGGAGCGTTTCATCGGCGTGCTGATCGAACATTTCGGCGGCGCGTTTCCGCTTTGGCTTGCCCCGGTGCAGGTGACGGTCCTTTCCATCAGCGAAAAATTCAACGATTACGCAAATTCGGTCGTGCAGGAGATCAAGAAAGCCGGCCTGCGCGTCGAAGCGGACCTGGATGCCGACAAGATCGGCGCCAAAATTCGCCGCGCCACGCTGCAAAAGGTGCCGTACATGCTCATCGTCGGCGACAAGGAGATGCAGGCCAAGCTGGTGGCCGTGCGAACGCGCGTCGGCGAGGATCACGGCCCGGTCTCCGTCACCGAATTCATCGAGCGTTGCCAGCAGGAGATCGCCACCCGCGGCGCGGCGAAAGTGTGAGGGCGAGGTTCCCAACCCCCCTGAAACGCCCCCCTGGCCCCGAACCATCAAAATTCCCCGATTGTTCTTGAAAAATCCGTCCGGCTTGCCGATAATTCCGCTTTAGGATCCCTGATTTTCGCTTTCCAGCGAAGGGCGTAGCCCTCCGCAGCGTTGGGATGGCGGATTTTGGCTGTGGAAGATTGCCACGGATGAGCACCGGAAACCAGCTTTGGCTCCAGCGGCTTTAGGGCCGAATTGCCGGGTGTTTTCGGTCAGGTCTGTGGCTCATTTTTTACCGCGGCCGCAGGGACGCCCACATGCCGCGATCCGGGGCAAGCGCCTCGGCGGCTGAAGTGGTATTTTGGAGGATTGCTATTCCTACGAATTTCCGTCACAACGAGCAGATTCGCATTTCGCCGGTTTTTTTGATCAATGAGAAGGATGAAAAAGTCGGCAGCGTTTCCACCTCTGAGGCTTTGAAGTTAGCCCGGGAAGCCGGGCTTGACCTCGTCGAAGTCGCCCCCACCGCACGCCCGCCGGTCTGCAAAATCCTCGACTACGGCAAGTGGCGCTACCAACAGCAAAAAAAAGTGGACAAATCCCGCTCCAGCGTGCGCGGCGGCCAACTCAAGGAACTCAAGCTCAAGACCGTCAAGATCGGGGATCACGATTTGATGATCAAGATCAACCACGCGCGCCAGTTTCTTAAAGATGGCAATAAGGTTCAGTTCACGCTTCAATTCAAGGGGCGGGAAATGGCCCACCTGGATTTGGGGCGGGACATCTTCGTCAAGATCAAGAACGAATTATTCATGGTCAGCAAGATCGAGCGCGACAGCAAGATGGAAGGTCGGCGAATGACGCTGGTATTGCAGCCGGACCACAAGCAGCCCGGCGCCAAGCAGCAGGTCGCCGCCGGCTCGGCCCCGGCCGTCAAGACGCCGTTCTCCGCCGGAGCCGGCTTGAATCTCCCCCAACGCGCCGTCGCCGCGCAACCCGTCGCCGCGCAGCCCGCCGCCCAACCCGCGGCCGCGGCCGTCGCTTCTCCGGCCGCTTCCAATGTTTAGCAGACCATGGGATTCCTCTGACCTTCATTGCTCATTCACGAGTCGCGCTGGGTGAAATTACAATCGTCGGCGATAGGCTTTGCCCTTGGGGGGGCACGTTGGAAGGATCGTGATCAAAAGCCATGCCCCACGTTTCCCGGACGACACATGGATTGAGCCGACGGCGATTCATCCAGGGTTGCCTTGGAGCGGCGGTCGGGTTGCCGGCGCTGGCGACGCCGTGGCCGAGCCGCGCCGCGGTTCCGCCCCCTCCCGGCGGGCGATCGCTCCGCGGGCCAAACCTCATCGTTCTCGTCACCGACGACCAGCGCTGGGATTCGATGAGCTGCGCCGGCAACGCGATTTTGCAGACGCCGAACATCGACGCCCTGGCCGCCGGCGGCGTGAGGTTCACCAATTCCTTTGTCACCACCGCCATCTGCATGTCCAGCCGGGCCAGCATCTTCACCGGGCTTTACACGCGATCCCACGGCGTGCTGACCGGGATGCAATCGTTGACGCCCAGACTGTTGGCCAACTCGTATCCGATGCTGCTCCGCCAAGCGGGATATCGGACCGGCTTCGTCGGCAAATGGGGCTTGGGCGGGGCGCTGCCGGCCAGCCGCTTCGACTATTTCGCCGGGTTCCCTGGTCAGGGAAATTATTTCGACCGTGGCAGGACCAAGCATCTAACGACGGTGCAGGCGGACCAGGCGGTCGAGTTCCTGCGCGGGTGCCGCGCGGATCAGCCGTTTTGTCTTTCCGTCAGTTTCAAAGCGCCCCACGTCCAGGATGAGGGCCGCAACCAGCCGGGCATTTACGCCAAATATCCCTATGACCGCGCTTTGGAGCCGCTCTATCAAGACGCGAACGTCCCGCCCCCGGCAACCGTGGATGCCGCGCCTTGGCCCGCGTTCTTCGACTCGACCATCAGCCGCACGCGCGAGGCGATGGATTTCCATCCCGAGCACTATCAGGAGACGATGAAATCGCTCTATCGGCTTCTGGCCGGCGTGGACATCGCAGTGGGCCGGATCATGGCGGCGGTCCGCGATCTGGGCGCCGACGACAACACCGTCGTCATGTTCACGTCCGATCACGGGTCTTTCTACGGCGAACACAATTTCGGCGGTAAATGGCTCATGAACGAGGAATCAATCCGTGCTCCGATGATCCTCTGCGACCCGCGTCTTGGCCCGGAATTGCGCGGCATCACCCGCGACGAAATGGTCCTGAACCTCGACCGCTGCCCCACCCTCCTCGACCTGGCCGGCGTTCCCGTCCCCCCCGGCGTTCAGGGCAGGAGCCTCCTGCCGCTGATTCACGGCGACCGCCAATCACCCTGGCGAACCGAATGGTTTTATGAACACCATTACCTCCCGGCCCTGATCGCTCCATCCGAGGGAATCCGCACCACCCGCTGGAAATACGTGCGATATACCGACGCCCAGCCGCTCTACGAGCAACTCTTTGACCTGGGCGCCGACCCGCGCGAGCAGAACAATCTGGCCGCCCAGCCGGAACACCTCGCCATACTGCAAGAACTGCGCCGGCGCTGGCAACTCTGGCGAACAACCCTGGAAACCGCGCCGCCCGATGCGCCCTGGGTCGAGCCGGCGCCGAGCCCTCTGGCAACCTCCATGCTGCCGCCGCGCCGCGTACCCGTTCCGCAACTATCGAGCGTTTCGTGAGCGGCCCGATACTCGACAATCTCGCGCCGGCGCCCTCCGCCACGCCGCGAACCTTCCACATCATGGCCAAGCCCATCGGCCCGATCTGCAACCTCGATTGCAAATATTGCTTTTACCTGGAAAAAGAGCGGCTCTATCCCCAGAAGAAAACCGCCTCGGATTTCCGCATGACCGACGACGTCCTGCGCAACTACGTCCGCCAGCACATCAGCCAGCAGGACGTCCCCCAGATCACCTTCGCCTGGCAGGGCGGCGAACCCACCTTGATGGGCCTGGATTTTTTCCGCCGCGCCGTCGAGCTTCAGGCCGAGTATTGCCCCCCCAATCAACGGATCGCCAACGCCCTGCAAACCAACGGCCTGCTGCTGGACGACGCCTGGTGCGAGTTCTTCCGCCGCGAAAATTTCCTCATCGGCCTGTCGATCGACGGACCAAAACGAATTCACGACGAATATCGCGTCAACAAGGCCGGCCACGGCACCCACGAGGCCGTCATGCGCGCCTGGGGTCTGCTCAAAAAGCACGGCGTGCAATACAACACCCTGACGGTCGTCAACCGCCTGGTCGGCGATCATCCCGCCGAAGTCTACGAGTTTCTGAAGGACAACGGCTCGGCATACATGCAGTTCATCCCGCTCGTGGAGCGCGTCGGCGCGGAACCGCACGCCTTGGCCGGGCCTCCGCTCCTGAAAGTTCTCGCCCCCTATGCCGAGGTTGCCCCCTGGTCCGTCCTTCCCGTGCAGTTCGGCAATTTTATTTGTGAAATCTTCGACCGCTGGGTCCGCCGCGACGTCGGAACGGTTTTCGTCCAACTGTTCGACGTGCAACTGGGCATCGAACTGGGCTTGGGTTCAACCCTCTGCGTTTTCGCCGAAACCTGCGGCCGCGCCATGGCCCTTGAACACAACGGCGACCTCTACTCCTGCGATCATTTCGTCTATCCCGAATTCAAACTCGGCAACATCATGGACCAGACCATCGACCAGATGGTCCATTCCCCCGCCCAGAAACAATTCGGCGACGACAAACGCGACGCGCTGCCCCAATATTGCCAACGCTGCGAAGTGAAGAAATATTGCAACGGTGAATGCCCCAAGCACCGCTTCCTGACGACTCCCGACGGCGAGCCGGGCCTGAATTACCTCTGCGCCGGCTACAAGAAAATCTTCACGCACATGCAGCCGCACCTGCGCATCATGGCCGATCTTCTTCGCCAGGGCCGCCCGGCCGCCGACATCATGTCCCTCGGCCTCGACGCCCCCTGTCCCTGCGGCAGCGGCATGAAATTCAAGCGCTGCTGCGGCAAACCCGCCGTCGCCGCACCGCCCCCCTTTTAGCGGCCGCACTTGTGCGGCGCGTTCGACGGGCACTCATCTCTCGCAAAAAACTGAACCGCGGATTACTCGGATCGGCGCGGATAAACAATGAATTCATTCGCGCTACCAAGGCCAAAAATGCGGATTGATCGGCCGCTACGCGGTATAATTCCCGGCGATGAAACGCTTTCGCCTGTGGCCGTTCAACGGGCTTGCAGTTCTATCGCTGGTACTGTGCATTGCAACGGTTGTGTTGTGGGTGCGGAGCTATTTCTTTTACGACCATATTGCCCATGCCATCCTGTTCGGCAAGCTCGACGTAATACAGTCGAGCCGAGGAATGCTCATGTTCGAGCGTCGGCTACACTGGGAAATGGAACGAT